>JANNHK010000112.1:0-20698 GCA_031404355.1 Actinomycetes bacterium | reverse complement strand
CGACTTCAGCGCCCGAGCGTCCTTGGGCGTGAATGCCCGCACCGCGTGCTGCACCCGGTGACCGAGCTTCAGTTTTTCCGAGGCGGAGGAGGAGTTCCGGGCCGAGCTACGTCTGTTCCTCGACGACGCCCTCCCCGACTGGTGGCGCGGCATGTTCGTCGACGACGAGCGGGCCATGCCGCTCACGCGGCGCGTGTGCCGCGGGCTCGCCGAGCGCGGCTGGCTCACGCTCGCCTGGCCGCGCGAGCACGGCGGTAGGGACGCGGGGCCGTGGATGCAGACGGTGCTCCGAGAGGAGATGTGGGCGGCGGAGGAGCCGCGCGGGCCGCAGTACATGAACCTCAACTACATCGGGCCGCTCATCATGCGTTTCGGAACCGCGGACCAGCAGCGGCGGTTCCTCCCGCCGATGGCCGCCGGCGACGTGCTCTGGTGCCAGGGGTTCTCCGAGCCCGACGCCGGCTCCGACCTCGCGTCGGTGCGGACGCGCGCCGTCGACCACGAAGACCACTTCGTCGTCGACGGGCAGAAGATCTGGACGAGCTACGCGGACGCGCCCGCCGACTGGTGCCTCCTGCTCGCGCGCACCGACCCGGAGGCCCCGAAGCACGCCGGCCTGAGTCTGCTCCTCCTCGACATGACGACGCCGGGGATCACCGTGCGACCGATCGACACGATGGCCGGGCCTCACGAGTTCTGCGAAGTGTTCCTCGATGGGGTCGTCGTCCCGCGCGACTGCCTGCTCGGAGCGCGCGACCACGGCTGGGAACTGGTCGGGGCCGGGCTCACCTTCGAGCGGGTCGGCATCGCCCGGTACGCGCGCGCCGGGCGTGTCATCGAGCTGATGGTCGAACACGCCAACGCGACAGGACAGGCGCACGACCCCGACGTCCGGGCCGTGCTCGCGGATCTGCGGGCGCGCTACGAGGTGGCGCGGCTGCTCAGCTATCACGCGATCTCGTTGCAGGCCGCCGCGTCGAACGCCGGGGGCGAAGGGCCCACCGTCGAGGCGTCGATCGCGCGGATTCACAACACGCAGCTCGAACAGGCCGTGGGCCACGCCGGGTTGGAGATCCTCGGTCCTGAGGGGGCGTTGCGCGCGGGCGATTCGCGCGCGCCGCTCGCGGGTGAGCTGCACCGCTACTGGACACGCAACATCCCGACGACGGTGGCAGCGGGCACGCTCGAGATACAGAAGAACATCGTGGCCCGCCGCGGCCTCGACCTCCCGGCGGCCCGATGACGCGATGGACCTGACACTCTCCGACGAGCAGCGCCTCCTGGCCGAGACTGCTCGCGCGTTCGTTTCCCGGGAGTGTCCGACCGCGCGGGCCCGAGCGATCGAAGCACTGCCCGGTGGCTACGCCCCCGAACTGTGGCGCGCGACCACGGGGCTGGGTTGGGCGGGCCTGCTCGTCCCCGAGGAGTACGGCGGCACGGGCCGCGGTCTGGGCGAGGTCACCATCGTGTGCGAGGAGCTCGGGCGCGCCGCGGTGCCGGTGCCGCTGGTCGCGTCCGCCGTGTGTGCGACGCTCTCGGTGCGCTGGGCCGGAAGCGAGTCCCAGCGCCACCGTTGGCTGCCCGCGCTCGCCGCGGGCGACTGCGTCGGGACGCTCGCCGTCTCCGAGCCCGGCATGCGCGACCCATGGGTCGCGCCGGCGGTGGCGGGCCCGCCGCTCTCCGGCACGAAGCTGCTCGTTCCGTTCGCCGCCGACGCGGGGCTGCTCGTCGTCGCCACCGCGTCGGGTTTCGTCGCCGTCGAGCCCGAAGCGACGGGGCTCTCGTGCCGCCGCCACGATCATCTCGGCGGCGACCCGCTCTACGAGGTCGCGTTCGACGGCACCGACGCGGAGCCACTCGGACCGGTGGGCGACGGCGCAGCCGTGCGCGCCCGGGTGCTCGACCACGCCGCGGTCGCCGCGTTGGCGTACACGGTCGGCGTCGCGCAACGGGCGCTCGAGCTCGCGCTGCAGCACGCGCGCGACCGCGAGCAGTTCGGCCGCCCGATCGGTGCGTTCCAGGCCGTCGCGCATCGGTGCGTCGACATGCGCACCGACATCGACGCCTGTCGTGTCCTCGCGCACCAGGCCGCGTGGGCGCTCGACCGCGCCCACTCCCCCGCTGACCGACCCGCCGACTGTGAGGTCGCGGCCGCGCTCGTCTACGCCAACGACGCCATCCGGCGCGTCTTCGTGAACGCCCACCAGGTGCACGGTGCGATCGGATTCTCGACCGAACACGACCTGCACCTGTACACGCGGCGCGCGAAAGCGTTCGAGCTCGCGTACGGTGCCCGCGCGCGTCAGCGCGATCGGCTCGCCGCCGCCATGGGGTTGCAGTGACGACGTTCGCCGCGCGGCTCGCCCACCATGCGGCCGCGGCGCCGGACAAGATCGCCGTCGTCGACGACGGCGGACGCGTCACGTACGAGCAGCTCGCGCGCCGCGTCGGACGGGTCGCCGAGGGGCTCCGGCGGAATGACGTCGGTCCGGGCGCCACCGTGTCGTCACAGCTCCGTAACGGGATCGACGCGACCGCTCTGTGCCTCGCGGCGAACCGGCTCGGGGCGGTCCACAACCCGATCCTCGCGACGGCCGGTGCCCACGAAGTTGCCCGCATCCGCGCCGACTGCGGGAGCACGGTTTTCGTCGACGGTGCCGACCACGACGTGCTCGATCCGGAGTGCGAGACCCGCGACTCGACACCCGCACCCGCCGAAGAGCGCGCGCCGCGGTTCCTGCTCTACACGTCGGGCTCCGAGGCCGCACCCAAAGGGGTGTTGCATTCCGACAGCACCCTCCTGGCGGAGTGCGCGGCGCAAGCCGCCTACCACCGGCTCGGCGCGCACGACGTGTTCGTGATGCCTTCACCGACCGCGCACGTGTCGGGCCTCCTGTACGGGATCCTGTTGCCGTTGTACCTCGGCGCTACCGCGGTGCTGATGGCGCGATGGGACGCCGGCCAGTTCCTCGCGCTCGTCGAGGCCGAGCGCGGCACGTTCTCGGGCGGCGCGACCCCGTTCCTGCAGGGAGCCGTCGACCATCCGGACCTCGACCGCTTCGACGTCTCGAGTCTGGCGGTCTTCCCGTGCGGCGGCGCCGACGTACCACCGGATCTGATCCGCCGCGCGATCGCGCGCCTCGGCGTCCGCACCGGCCGGGGCTACGGCTCGACCGAGTTCCCGAGCATCACGTCGAGCGCCGGTCCCGACGAGCCCGACGACAAGCGGGCGACCACCGACGGACGGCCGATCGGCGCCAACGAGGTACGTATCGTCGACGGCGAGATCCACGCGCGGGGGCCCGAGCTGTTCCTCGGCTACCGCGATCCCGCCCTCGATGCCGCCGCGTTCACGCCCGACGGGTGGCTGCGCACCGGCGACCTCGGCACGCTCGACGCCGACGGCTACCTCACCGTGACCGGGCGCGCCAAGGACGTCGTAATCCGCAAGGGCGAGAAGATCAGCGCCCGCGAAATCGAGGAACTCCTGGCGCGCCACCCGGGCGTGCGGGAAGTCGCCGTCGTCGCGCTGGCCGACGCCCGCACCGGCGAACGGGCCTGCGCGTGCGTCGTTCCGGCCGACCCGGCTCTCCCGCCGACCCTCGCCGAGCTCGGCGCGCACCTCACGGATCTGGGCGTGTCGCGCCGTAAGCACCCCGAGCAGGTCGAGGTGGTCCGCGAGCTACCGCTCACCGCGAGCGGCAAAGTCGCCAAGTCGGAGCTGCGCGCCCGCTTCGCCCCCGCCGACCGGCACGACGGGTAGCGTCCGCGACATGCTCGTTGCAGACGACGCCGGCGCGGTCCGCCGGCTGCGGTTGAACCGGCCCGAGGCCCGCAACGCGATCGACCCGGCGACCCGCGACGAGCTACGCGCCGCGCTGGCCGCGGCCGACGCCGACCCCGCGGTGCGCGCCATCGTGATCAGCGGGTCGGGCGGCGACTTCTGCACCGGCGCCGACCTCGCGCCGCCGGGGGAAGCCGACGCCGCGGCCCGCCCAACGAGCGTGCTCGACTACCGGCGCGCCGTCGGGCCGTATCAGGAGTTGTTCGCCACGCTGTGGGAACTGGAGACACCGGTCGTGAGTGGGGTGAACGGAACCGTCGCGGGCGCGGGCTGGATGCTCGCGCTGCTGGCCGACCTCGTGGTCGCGGCGGAGGGCGCCCGCTGGATTCACGCGTTCGCGCGGCGGGGCATGGTGCCCCACGCCGGCGACCCGTTCTTCTTGCCCCGGCTCCTCCCCTTCCATCGGCTCATGGAGGCCGCGTTGCTCTCCGACGCGCTGACGTCGGAGACGCTGCACGAGTGGGGCGCGGTGAACCGGCTCGTCGCCGCCGACGAGGTCGACGCCACCGCCGGCGAGCTCGCGCAGCGTCTCGCCGAGGGCCCGACCCGCAGCCTCGGGCTCACCAAGCGCCTGTACCGCCGTTCGCTCGTGTCCGACATGGCGACCGCGTTCTCCGAGGAGGCGGCCGCGACCGCGCTCGTATCGCAGACCGATGACCGCGTCGAGGGAGTCCGCGCGCTGCTCGAGGGCCGCCGCCCGAATTTCACCGGGAACTGACCGTGCGGACGCAGCGGAGGCCCGCCTGCCGGAGGCCCCACGGCCGGGAGCGAAGGGAGCCATGAGCGTGCAGGGTCCCGCATGAACATGCTCGACGGGCTGCGAGTCATCGAGGTCGCGCTCCTCGCGCCGAACATGCTCGGCATGCACCTCGCCGACCTCGGCGCGGATGTGATCAAGGTCGAAGAACCGGGCCGCGGCGACTACACGCGTACGGTCGGAGGGATCTCGGCGAACGGTGTGTCGTTCCTACACCTGCGTTGGAACCGCGGGAAGCGCAGCGTCGCGCTCGACCTGCGCCGGTCCGAGGGCGTCGCGGTATTCCGCGATCTCGTAGCAGGAAGCGAGGTCGTCATCGAGGGCCTGCGGGCGGGCGCGCTCGAACGCCGCGGTGTCGGCTACGCGCAGCTCCGAGCGGTGAACCCGGCGCTCGTGTTCTGCGCGCTCTCCGGGTTCGGCCAGACCGGCCCCTACCGCGACCTCGCGACCCACGGCGTCGCCTACGACGCCTACGCCGGACACGCCGCGCCCGAAACCACCGAGGAAGGGTTCCCCGCCATCCCCCGCCGGTACCACGACATCGGTACGCAGGCCGGGGCCCTCTACGCGACGGTCGGCGTGCTCGCGGCGGTGATGCGCGCCCGGACAACCGGCGTTGGCGCGTTCCTCGACGTCGCGCAAGCCGACGCAGCCGTCGCGTGGAACGCGGGACGGGTCGACCCCGCGCTGTCTGGTATCGAGGGGCGCGGCAGGTCGATGCGGGCTGCAGTGCGCTACCAGTACTACGGCACCGGGGACGGCCGCACCGTGCTCTTCCAGGCCTCCGAACGCCACTTCTTCGAACGCTTCTGCCGGGCCGTCGGCCGCGACGATCTCCTCGGCACTACGGGGGCAGAGTACGGAGAGCACGCCCGCGGGAACCTCACCCTGCGGAGCGAACTGGCCGCGATCTTCGCGACGCGTACTCAGGCGGAGTGGGTGCGCTTCTTCATCGAGCACGACGTACCCGGCGCGCCGGTGCACGCGCCCGCCGAACTGCTCGACGATCCCCAGTTCGCCGCCCGCGCCGACGTCATCGAGCACGACCACCCGCAAGCCGGGCCGATCCGGATGCTCGGCTCCCCCATACGCGTCGGGGAGGCGGCGGCGGCCGCGCCGACCAAGCCCGCGCCCGCGCTCGGTGACGACACCGACGCCGTCCTCGCCGACGTGCTCGGTTACGACGCGGCCCGCATCGCGGCGCTCCGTCAGGCCGGCGCGATCACCTGACCGAAGCCGCGGCCCACGCGTCGACGACCGCCTGAGCCGTCGTGACGGTCGCGAGCAGCGACAGCGTGTTCGCGTACACCGCGTCGACGTACGCGTCGTTGACACCCGCGGTCGCGTCGCGGGGCAGCACGAGCTGATAACCGAAATTCACCGCCTCGAACGCGAGGCCGAGCAGCGCGACGTTCACCGACACGCCGGTCGCGACGATGGTGCTGACGCCGAGGTTGCGCAGGATCGAGTCCAGCGACGTCCCGGTCATCGGGGAAACGCCGTGCAGGCGTGCCAGCACGAAGTCGCCGGGCTCGACGCCGACGGCCGGGTGAACCGACGCGGCCGCCGGGTCCGGGCGCCCGCGTCCCGCGAGTGCGAACAGCCGGGCGTTGCGGTTGGAACCCTGCCGGTCGGGACGCATCTCGGCCGTACAGTGCAACACCGGCACGCCAACGGCCCGGGCCGCGGCGGCCAGCGCTCCGATGCGGGGCAGAGCGGGCGCCGCCGCGGCGGCGAGCGCCGGGACCGCGCTGCGCGCCCCAACGACACCCTCCTGCACCTCGACGGTGAGCAGGGCCGCGCGATCCGGCGCGACGAGGACGGCGAGATCGGGACGCGTCGAGACTGGTTCGGCCATGACCCGACTGTACGCGCGGCTCCGGGTCACCTTCCGGGCCGACACGACCTCCTCCCGGCCCGCCGACCGCATCGAGCCCATAACGTGGTGACCATGTCCGCCGGTCCGCCGCTTCCCGAGCATCCCGAGCTACGGACGCTCGCCGAAGCATTCGAGACGGCTGCGATCTCGGGCGAAATTCTCGATGCACAGTGGCGCGTCGTGTTCATTTCGAGCGAGGAGGCACGCATCATCGGCGTGGATCCTTCCGAGGTCGGCCGCTTCTACGGCAAGGGCCTCCCGCGCCGCCAACTCGAGGACGGCGACTACTGGGCGACCACCGACATCAGCAGCCGCGACTGGTGGAAGCTCAACGTGCCGATCATGCGCAGGAGCCTCGGCCCCGACGACGACGCGTTCGACGCGGTCTTCGGTCCACTCGCCAAGGCTGCCGCCCGCGTCGAGCCGGGAGACGCGATCCGGGCCTGGTCCTCGACCCACTCGTTCCCCGAAGACACCGGACTGCGCACCTCGTGGTTGGGTGACATCACGTTCCTCGACATGCGCATCAACGACGACGCGGGCGCCTTCATCGGCGTGCTTCGTCTCGCGACACCCGACGCCCCCGACAGCCTCCTCGCGCGATTGGCGCGCGGGGACCGCGCGATGCACGAACGGATGGATGCCGTGATGATCCCGGCGCGGCGACCCGCGAGCATCCTGTTCGCCGACCTCGAAGCGTCCGGGGAGCTGTCGAGGCAGCTGTCGTCGCGCGGCTACTTCGAACTGGTCGGAAACCTCACCGACCTCATCGACTCGCAGGTCATCAAGCAAGGTGGGATCGTCGGCAAGCACGCGGGCGACGGTGCGTCTGCGCTGTTCCTCGTCGAACAGCTCGGGAACTCGGAGTCGGAGGCGGCATCGGCCGCGGTGCGAGCGGCCCGGGCGATCCGCGACGGTGCGTCACAGCTGGGTCCCGACGCGGTCGATGTCCGTGTGAACGTCGGGATCCACTGGGGCGCGACGCTCATGGTCGGTCAGGTCGCGACGGGCGGCCGGCTCGAAGTCACCGCGCTCGGCGACGAGATGAACGAAGCGGCGCGCATCGAAAGCGCGGCGACGGGGGGCGTCGCATTCGCCTCGAAACTTCTCCTGGAACGGCTCGAGCCCGGCGACGCCGCCGACCTCGGTGTCGACCCCGACGGACTGAGCTACACAACGATCGGCAAGCTCGACGGATCGAGCGACAAGGCAGTACGCGACGCGGGCTCGATCTCGGTCACCGCGATCTGACCGACCTGGCCCGTGGCACTTCGCCGTTCAAGTCGGCGGTTGCGACGTCGCGGCGACGATCTGGTCGAGCACGGACTGGTCGGGCATCGGCGGCGGGTCGATGCTCGGCAACTGCCGGATACGGGTGAACGCCTTGTCGATGTACTCGCCTTCGATCACCGGCGTGTGACACCCGGCGATGGTGGTGATGTCGAGGTTCTGCGTGATGTCGACGTAGCGGCCGTACTTCTCGGTGTCGAGCATCGACAGCCACGGACTGACCGCACCGAGCGCGAAGAGAGCGAGGCCGAACTCCCAGAACTCCTGGTCGAGGTCGGCGATGCCCATCTTCGGATCGGGAAGCGGTGTCGCGAACGTGTCGACCGCCCAGTACACGCCCGTCGTCGGGTCGAACAGGCCACGGGTCGTCGGCGAGTCGTAGACGGGTGGCCGCAGCGCGTGGAGGGTCCGGTCGCCGACGTCGAACGACTCTTCGTGCATGACCCACTGGCACCGTTCGAGGGGGAACTCGAAGCAGTTCGTGTGCCGTTCGACCATCGCCCAGTTGCAGACGAGCTTCGCGTTCGGACAGGCCTCCATGGCTTGGTCGAGGTTACCGGTGTGGTCGACGTCGTCGTGCGACAGGAAGATCCACCGGACGTCGTTTGGTTCGACCAGTGCGAACACGTCCTTCAGCCACCGTTCCCGGTTCGCGGGAGTGCCGGTATCGACGATCACCGGCTCCTTGCCGAGGATGACCATCGAGTTGATGTACACGAACAACGGCTGGCCGAGCGCGGGCTGCACCTGATGGATGACGAACGTGTCCTTCGCGACCTGCGTCGGCGGCACGTACATGGTCGGTGCGATCGGCGTGAACGTCATCCCGGTCCCCCACATTCGTGGCCGATGCCTTCGGCCGAAGCCAGGGATTATGGCCGCGCGACAACAAGGCTGGCAAGGACTCGCACGCGGTTCGAACTAGTGCTCGAGCAGGTCTTCGACCAGTTCCTTCGCGTCGGTGCGCCAGCCCATGCGCTCCCAGCCCGCGCGCCCGCGGGTTTCGTAGGCGCGCTCGCGATACATCTCGATCAGCGCCTTCCAGAGCGCCCAACCGCGGCCCCGCTCCCAGGTCGCGTCGTCAACGGCGAGCGCATCGCGGAACACGCGGCGGCTCTCACCGTGGAACAGTGTCCACGCGATCGGCACGTCGCACGCCGGGTCGCCCACCGCGGAACACCCGAAGTCGATGACGGCGGACAGTTCGCCGCCGGTCACAAGGAGATTGGTGGAGACGACATCACCGTGAACCCAGACCGGTTTGCCGTCGAACGTCGCGTCGAGCGCGGTCTCCCAGGCAGCAAGTGCTGCATTCGTGTCGATCTCGCCGACGAGCGCGGCAATCGCGCCACGCGTCTGCTCGTCCCATTGCGTCACGGGACCGCCACGACCGTGACTGTGCGCGCCGGCCGCGGGACCGTCGGTGCAATCCGCTCGATACAGCGCGCGCAGGAACGCCGCGAGATCAGTGGCAAACCGATCGAGGTCGGTGATTCGGTCCGCCTTCGCAGGCTCACCCGGGAGCCAGCGGTAGATCGACCACGGGCGCGGAAACTCGTCCGTGGGAGCGCCCAACGCGAGTGGTTGCGGAATTGGGAGCGGCACGTGGCCGGCAAGAACCGGCAGCCAGCGCTGTTCCTTCTCGACCTGCGCCGAGTACGCCTCGTGACTCGGCAGCCGCACCGACATCTCGGTCCCGAGGTGAAAGGTGCGGTTGTCCCAGCCGCCATGCGCAACGCGCGTCACCGGAAGATCGGCCCACTGCGGGAACTGCGCGGCAAGGAGACGCTGCACGAGCTCGGGTGTGATCTTGGCCATGCGCTAGCGGCGGTCGAAGCCCAACCGCAACGAGCGAACCGCGCCGACGAAGATGTTCGGTTCGATGTCGGGCTCGCTCAGCACGTGCAGGTTCGTGATGCGCCGGGTCAATTGGGTGAGCAGCGTGCGCAGTTCGAGCCGTGCGAGCGACGCACCGAGGCACACGTGCGTGCCAAAACCGAACGAGCAGTGCGCGTTCGGGTTACGCCGGATGTCGAACGTGTACGGGGCGTCGAACACGGCCTCGTCGCGATTGGCCGACGGGTAGAGCAGGATCACGCGATCGCCCTCTGCCACCTTCGTGTCGGCAATCGTCGACGCGCGCGTCGCCGTGCGGAAGAAGTTGTTGAGCGGTGTCACCCAACGGATGAGTTCCTCGACCGCGCCCGGGACGAGGCTCGGGTCAGCCGCCATCGCCTCCCACTGATCGGGATGGCGCGTGAGTTCGAGCAGCCCGCGCGCGATGACGGTGCGCGTCGTCTCCGCGCCGCCCGAGATGAACAGGCCCGTCTCTTGCACCACGACCGACTGCTCCATCGGGCAGCCGTCGAGTTCGGCGCCGGCCCACACCGAGAACAGGTCGTCGGCCGGGGCCGCCTTGCGTTCTTCCACCATCGGCAGCGCTACCCCGCTGAACTCGATGATCGCCGACATCACGCCCATCATGACGGCCTCGTCTTCCATCATGCCGTCGATACGCATGAGCCGCTCCGACCACGACCGCACCGACTCGGAGTGCTCGTCGCCGAAGCCGAGAAGGTGCGCGGTCAGACGCGCGGGGAACGGCGCGGCGAGGTCGTCGACGACCTCCATCTCGCCCCGCTCGACGAACCCGTCGATGAGTTCGTCGACCACGGTGGAGATCAGCGGTGCGAACCGCTGCACCGCCTTCGGCGTGAACCGGCGCGCGACGAGGGCGCGCTGGTCGTGGTGGGCGGGGTCGTCCTTGGCGATCATGTCTTCTTCTTGGGGTGCGACGAGCGAGCGGTAGCAACCGGAACTCGAGAAAACGTCGGCGCGACGCTCGACATCCATCAGCGGCGCGTGCCGCACGACGGCCCACAGATCATTCGCCTCGTCGCGCCACACGGGACCGGCCGCCCGCATCGACCGGAACGCGGCATGCATGGCGTCGATGTCGGCGTAGAACGACGGTGAGAGCAGGTCGGGTGCAGCCATTGCTACGCGGGCTTCGCCTCGGCGACCGCGGCGAGGCGGTCGAGGGTTTCTTCCATGCCGGCCCGGTTGTGGGTGGCACGGTCGCCGACACCGGAGACGAACTTACCGAGCACCTTCGGGATCGCGCCCCGCTTGTCGGTCCACGTCTCGGTGACGTGGCAGCCGGTCGCGCTCGGCTCGAACGTGTACCGCCACTCGGCGACCTTGACCGGCCCGGCGCTGACCGCGAACGCGAACGCGCGGCCCGCGTCGGCCTCAATGACCGTCGCCTCGGTCTTCCACTTCTTCTTGCCGCGTTCATTGGAACCGCGGAACTTCGCTCCCACCGTGGGCGCGGTCGCGTCGCCCAACCACTCGCCGCCGACGTTCTCCGGCGACCACTCCCCCATGCGCGTGACGTCGCTCACCATCGACCACAACTGCTCCGGCGACGCGGCGATGTCGCGGGTCACCGTCACCTGCTTGTCCCCTTGCGTCGCCATTCGAGCGACTCTGCCACCCGACCGCCGGGTCCGTCGAATGCAGCTACCGCAGCGACTACGTTTGGCACGATGCCGACCAGCGGTGCCGAGTTGTGAACGTTTTCCTCGCCGCCGGCATCGTCCTCGTCGTCACCGGCGCCGCGATCGCGGTCATGTTGTTCGTGCGCAGGACCGCGCCCGACGGCAGCTACTTCAACGACGGCGACCGGGCTTCGGGCGTCTTCGGTGTCCTCGCCACTGGCTTTTCCGTCCTCCTCGGGTTCATCGTCTTCCTCGCCTTCACCAGCTACGACACCGCGCGGGCGGGCGCCGAGGCCGAGGCATTGGTCCTCGCCCAGCAGGTCGAGACGGCGCAGTTCTTTCCCGCGCCCGTCGCCGAGGAGCTCACCGGCGAGCTGATTTGCTATGGCCGATCGGTCGCGGGCCCGCAGTGGGAACTCATGCAGAGCGGCAAGCTCGGCGACGCGATCAACCCCTGGGGTGCGGCGATGTTCCTCACCTTCCAGACCATCGAACCCGAGACGGCCAGCCAGGAGGCGGCCTACGGGAAGTGGCTCGACCAGACTTCTGCTCGCGAGGCAGCCCGGACCGATCGCATCCACGGCGCCGTCGGCGTCATCCCGGGACCACTGTGGCTGGTGCTCTTCGCCATCTCGGCGATCATCTTCGCGTACATGCTCTTCTTCGCCGACAGCGGCGAAGGCAAGCTCGTCCAAGCGATGCTCATGGGTTCGGTCGCCGCGGTGATCACCATGATGCTGCTCTTACTCCAGTTCCTCGACGATCCGTTCCGCGATGGCTTCGGCGGCCTGAAACCCGTCGCTATGGAGCGCACGCTCGACATCATCGATCAACAGCTCGCTGTGGTCGGCAACGACGCACCCTTGCCCTGCGACGATCGCGGCTTCGCGAGTTGATCTCGTGACCGAGGTCGCAACGTCCGGCCGGCGGCGCGTCGAGATCGCATCGACGATCCTGCTCGCGATCGCAGCAGTCGCGATCGCGTGGAGCAGCTATCAGGCGACGCGCTGGAACGGAGAACAGGCGAAGGCCGCCAGCCGCACCAACGCCATACGGATCGAGGCGGCCCGGGCCGCGAGTCTCGCCGAAGCGCAGACGCAGGTCGACGTGGCGACGTACATCCAGTGGGTCGACGCGTACCTCGACAGCGACACCGAGGTTCAGGACTTCTACGTGGAGCGCTTCCGCGACGAGTTTAAGCCCGCGTTCGACGCGTGGATCGCGGAGGAGCCCTTTACCGACACCGACGCGCCGCCGACGCCGTTCGCGATGCCGGAGTATCGTCTGGAGGCGACGGCCGAAGCCGAACAACTCGATGCCGACGCCGCGGTGTCGGCCGCGACGGTCACCCGCAACATCCAGCGCGGCGCCAACTACGTCCTCGGGGTCGTATTGTTCAGCGTCGCGTTGTTCTTCGCGGGAATCAGCACCAAGCTGGAATCCGACCGGCTGCGCGCCGTCATGCTGGCCGTCGGCTGGATCGTGTTCATCAGTACGGCCGTCTGGATCGCTACGTTCCCAATTCGCTTTTCCGTGGGGTAGACGGCCGGGGTCAGCCTTCGGCGGGCGCGCAGACCTCGAGCTCCATGCCGTCGACGTCGCGGAAGAACAGCGACCACTCCGGGCCGAGCTGCTGGATCTCACCGATATCGGCGCCCGCGTCGACCAGCCGTTGCTTCACCGCTTCGAGCGTCGCAAGGGAATCGACCGCCAGTGCGAAATGGTCGATCGCGCCGCGCCCGCCCTGCTTGCGTTGCTCGCCGACGATTTCCTCCTGGGTCACCTCGAACACGTTGAGGCACGCGCCGCCACCGAGGTCGAGGATGAACATACGCGGGTGGTCGTCGGCAGCTTCCATCGTAAACGTGACCTCGGCGCCGAACACCTGCTTGTAGAACTCGGCGTGACGTTCGAGGTCGGTCGACAGTGTCGCGACGTGGTTGAACCCGCTCGTGATGGGCATGACACAAACCTACCCTTGGCCTGGGCCCACGGCATTGGCAGGATGCACCCATGAGCAGCAAGCCGGACGAGACGCGCGACGGCGTACCGCTGACCAATCTCGATCAGTCGCTGTTCGACGGAGCCAACGCGACCACGCCGTCGTGGGTGCCGACCGTGACGGTGTGGGCCGAGACGTCGAAGCGGGAAGTGTCCTACGCGTTGTGCAACGACCGGCGCACGTTGCTGTGGTTCGCGAACCGCGCGCCGTCGAGTACCACCCAACTCTCACGCGTGTCGATCGGCCCGACCACGTGACGCACCTCGTGCTCGACCTCGATCCACCCGAGAACGACGCGTTCGCGATGGCCGTACGGACCGCGCACCTCGTGCGCCAGGCGCTGGCCGACGCCGACCTCACCGGCGCGGTCAAGACCAGCGGCGCGAAAGGCGTGCACGTGTACGTACCGCTCGCCGACGACGTGCCACCCGAAGCGGTCGCCGCAGCAGCCCGGGCCATCGCCGCGCGTACCGCGAACCTCGACCCGGACATCGCGACGACGGCGTTCATCAAGGAAGACCGCGACAACAAGGTATTCGTCGACTCGACCCGCGTCTGGGGTGCGACCGTCGTCGCTGCGTACAGCCCGCGGGCGCGGCCGGGTGTGCCGGTGTCGTTCCCGGTGGGCTGGGACGATCTCGACCGCGTCTCGCCCGCCGACTTCACGATGCACACCGCGCCCGGTCTCCTCGGAGATCGCAACCCGTGGGCGGAAACCATGCCCGCACCCCAGCAACTCGCTGCGAACCTCGTCGATGAGGGCAACGCCATCCCTGTCGCCCGGGTGCAGGCCATGCACGAGGGGAAGCGCCGCGCGGCCTCCGCGCGCAAGAATCGAGACAATGACGACTGAAACGCAAGACCTGCGGTACGAGGTGGCCGACCACGTCGCCACGATCACGTTCACCCGCCCGGAGAAGCTGAACGCATTTCGCGCCGAGTCGATGCGCGAGTTCATTGCCGCGCTGGATCGTGTCGACGCCGACGACGACGTTCGGGCCGTCGTCGTCACCGGCGACGGCCGCGCGTTCTGCGCGGGGGCCGACATCTCCGGCGGCGCGCAGGCATTCCAGCCCGTGCCCGCCCAGGCCGGGAGCCCGGCGAAGACCCCGCGCGACGGCGGCGGGATCCTCGCCCTGCGCATCTACGCGCTGACGAAGCCCGTCATCGGTGCCATCAACGGCGCCGCGGTAGGCATGGGCGCGACGATGACGCTGCCGACGGACGTGCGCCTCGCCTCGGTCAACGCCCGCTTCGGGTTCGTCTTCACGCGCCGCGGCATCATCCCGGAGGGCTGCAGCAGCTGGTTCCTCCCCCGCGTCGTCGGCATCGGTACCGCGAGCGAATGGATGCTGACCGGACGCGTCGTCGACGCGCACACGGCACTCGCCGCGGGTCTCGTTCGTTCGCTACACGAACCCGCCGACCTGCTTCCGGCGGCGTACGAACTCGCCCACGAGATCGCCGATCACGCCGCGCCGGTCTCGGCGGCAATGACGAGGCAACTGCTCTGGCGCATGCTTGCCGTCGAGGACCCGATGACGGCGCATCGCGCCGAGTCACGCGGCCTTGCGGCGCGGTCTCGCTCCGCCGACGCGAAGGAAGGCGTCGAAGCGTTCCTCGCCAAGCGCCCAGCGGAGTTCCCCGACGCGGTCAGCAGCAGCTACGTCGACATGTTCGACGAGGACTGAGTCGATGGGCGGACTCGAAGTCATCGACCCTCGGTACGGCGCGCTGTTGGAGCGATTCGTCGTCGGGTTGGACGGCGATGAACGCGTGCTCTCCGTCGTCGTGAGCGGCTCCGTCGCCGCGGGCACCGCTGACGAGTGGAGCGACCTCGACATCCAGATCGTCGCCGACGCCGAGCGTTACGACGAGTTCCTCGGCGACTGGCCCGCGTGGCTCGCGGCGATCGAGCCGACCGTGTTCGCACGGACGCCGGTCGCGCCGTTCATCATCAATGTCGTCACCGCCGACGGTCTCACCCTCGACATCCTCGTGGGCAAGGGTCAGGCGTTCGAGTTTCCCGAGGCGTCGGAGTACGTCGTCGGCATGCTGTCGGGTGTTCGGTTCACCGACGTGTCGCTCGCACTCGAATACGCAGTCGCGGAACAGTTGCGCGGGATGGCCGGACCGTTCATCAGCCTCGTGCAACGGGAAGAACACCTCCGTCACATGGCGGGCGTGCCGCACCTGTTGGGACTGTTGACGACCGTGTTCCTTGCCGAACTCGACGCGCCGCCGCCGGGCAAGCACTGGAACCGGAGTTTCACCGACGAACAACTCGCGGCCGTTGCCGCGCTTCCCGCGGTGCGAGCGACGCGCGAGGACCTCATCGCCTTCGGGCTCGGAGTGAACGAGCTGCTCGTCAGTCGGGCCCGCCCGCTCTACCCCGGTTTCGGTCTGGAATGGCCGCACGACCTCGCGCGCGTCGCCGCCGACCGGGTGCGCGACGTCCTCGGCATCGAAACCGGCGAATGGCTCTACTGACGTACCCGGCATCGTCAGATGCGTGTCAGCAAGGCAGACCTACATCGAGGCGTGCCTAACATCGCCACGCCATGCAAATTTTGCTCGTGTCCGACTTGCACTACACGCTGAAACAGCTCGACTGGGTCGTGGCGGTCGCGGGCGACTTCGAACTCGTGGTCGTCGCCGGCGATCACCTCGACATCGCGTCGATCGTCGAGCCCGACGCGCAGATCGCGGTCGTGCTCGAGTACCTGTCGCGTATCGCGGCCAAGACGCGCGTCGTCGCGAGTTCGGGCAATCACGACCTCAACGACCGCAACGATCACGACGAGCGTTCCGCGGTCTGGCTCGCCGCCGCGCGCGGTGCCGGTGTCTACGTCGATGGCTCCAACTTCGGTACCGACAAGGTGCTCGTGACGGTGTGCCCGTGGTGGGACGGGCCGCGCACGCGCGAACTCGTCGACCGCCAGCTCATCGAAGACGCGGCGCTGGTCGGCGACCGCCAGTGGATCTGGGTGTACCACGCGCCACCGGACGCGTCACCGACGAGTTGGACCGGCAAGCGGCACTACGGCGACGAAGACCTCGTCAAGTGGATCGACCGGCACCACCCCGCACTAGTGTTGTGCGGCCACGTGCACCAGTCGCCGTTCGCGTCGGAGGGCAGCTGGATCGACCGCATCGGCTCGACGGTCGTAATGAACGCCGGCCGCCAGCGCGGGCCGATTCCCGCTCGCATCGAACTCGACACCGATTCCGGCCAAGCGCGGTGGTTGTCGCTCGCCGGCGTCGAGGAAGAGTCGTTCGCCGCGGTTTAGTCCTCGGGGTCGGGATCGCGTTCCGACCCGAGCGTGCTGCGCGCACTCGGGTTGCGCATGAGGCTGTCGAGGACGACGTCGACCATTCCCAATCCGCCTTCGTGGTCGCCGTACTGCTGCTTGAGGTCGACGAGGTACGTCGTCATGACATGCAATCGCGACGCAAGCAGCCGCGCGAGTGCGAGCGGGAGGAGCGGCTCGGTCTCGAGCATGGCCGGCGCGTTGTCGATGACCGCGACGACGGATGATTCGCTCGCGACCACGTCGGCGGTGGCGGGGACGCCCAACAACAACGACATCTCGCCGACACACGCGCCCGGTTGCGTCACCGTCGCGATCGGCACACCGGCCTTCTCCACCCGCAACGCACCCTCTACCAATACGTACAACGCCTGTACCGGCTCGCCGTCGACGAGAAGCGCGGCACCGGGTTCGATCGAGCGGCGGGGCAGGTCGCGTGCAAGCAAAAGCAGTTCTTCCACGGGGGCAGTGTCGCGCACGCCCGGCCGCGCCCGGCGATCGCCTGACACAGTCACGACAGTTTCGGTACAGTTGACCGATCGGTCAAGTAGCCCGGGGGCACGCACAATGACGGTCGACATCGACGCGCTGAAGCAGAGGTACGCCGAGGAGCGCGACAAGCGGCTCCGACCCGACGGCAACGCCCAGTACATCGAGCTGAAGGAACAGTTCGGCCACTACCTCGACGACCCGTACATCCCGGTCGTCGAACGTGAACCGGTCCGCGACCACGTCACCTTCGCGTTCATCGGCGGCGGGTTCGCCGGGCTGCTCGCCGGTGCCCGCGTGAAAGAAGCGGGTGTCGACGACGTCCGCATTATCGACAAGGCCGGCGACTTCGGCGGCACGTGGTACTGGAACCGCTATCCCGGCGCGCAGTGCGACACGGCGTCGTTCGTCTACATGCCGTTGCTCGAAGAAACCGGCCACATGCCGAGCGAAAAGTACGCGCACGCGCCCGAAATCCTCGAGCACTGCCAACGGATCGGGAAGCAATACGGGCTCTACGACCACGCGCTGTTCCACACGCAGGTCACCGATCTGGAATGGGACGACGACAACGCGCGCTGGATCGTGCGCACCAATCGCGGCGACGAGTTCACGGCCCAGTTCGTCGGCATGGGTACCGGCCCGCTGCACGTTCCCAAGCTGCCGGGGATCCCCGGTGTCGAGTCCTTCCGAGGACACTCGTTCCACACCAGCCGCTGGGACTACGAGTACACCGGCGGCGATCCGAGCACGCCTATGGACAAGCTGGCCGACAAGCGCGTTGCGATCATCGGCACCGGCGCGACCGCGGTGCAGTGCATCCCCCACTTGGCGGCCGCATGCGGCGAACTGTTCGTGTTCCAACGCACGCCCTCGTCGGTCGACGTGCGCGACAACCGACCGACTGACCCGGAGTGGTTCGCGGAGATGGCGACACCCGGTTGGCAACAGCGCTGGCTCGAAAACTTCACGGCCAACCAGACGCCGGGCGCATGGCCTGAGGACGACCTCGTGCAAGACGGCTGGACCGATCTGTCGCGTCGCATCCGCGATGCGATCATGACGCTGCCGCCCGACCAGTTCACGCCCGAGAACATGATGAGTGCGTTCGAGAACTACGACTTCCAAAAGATGTCAGAGATCCGGAGTCGAGTCGACACCATCGTCGAAGACTCCGACACCGCGCAGAACTTGAAGGCGTGGTACCGGCAACTGTGCAAGCGCCCGTGCTTCCACGACGAGTACCTGCAGTCGTTCAACACGCCGGACACGCACCTCATCGATACGGCGGGCAAGGGCGTCGAGCGCATCACCGAGCACGGGGTGGTCGTCGGTGGAGTCGAGTACCCGGTCGACTGCATCATCTACTCGACCGGGTTCGAAGTCGGTACCCCGCACACCCGGCGCGCGGGCTACGACATGACCGGTCGCAACGGCATCACACTGTCGGAGTATTGGGGCGGCGGGATGCGGACGTTGCACGGCCTCACCGTGCACGGTTTCCCGAACGCGTTCATCATGCAGCTGTCGCAGGGCGCGGCGCTGATCTCGAACGTGCCGCACAACTTCACCGAAGCGGGCCACACGATCGGCGCGATCGTGAAGCACGCCGTCGAGCATGGGTACGACGTCGTCGAGCCGACCAAAGCCGCGGAAGATGCATGGGTGAAGACCGTGGTCAATGGCGGAATGGGTCCCGCGCTCGCGAACGCCGACTGCACGCCCGGCTACTACAACAACGAAGGCCAACCCGGCGGGCCAGGCACCGAGTTCTTCGTCGGTTACCCCGGTGGCGCACTCGCGTTCTTCGGACTTGTCAAGCAGTGGCGCGAGTCGGGCGAATTCGAGGGCCTCGAGTTCCGCTGAGTCGATCGCCCGATTACACGTAGAATTCCCTGAGTTATGCCTACGTCTTTTAATCCATGTAACACGGACTATTATACGGCTAAGCAGACTTCGTAGAGCTAATCAGGGGAATTATGCAAGTAGAGCGCAGCTACCGAACCATCGAGGAATGGGAGGCGCTCGTCGGTCAGCAGATCCGGCGCTCGCGGATCGACCTCGACCTCGACCAGGCAGCACTGGCTGCACTGGCCGACATTTCGATCGCGGCACTGTCGAACCTGGAGCGGGGCAAGGGCTCGTCGCTGAAGACGGTCGTCGCCGTGGTCCGCGCGCTGGACCGCACCGACTGGCTCGAGGGCCTCGCGCCACCGCTGAACGTCTCGCCCATGCAGAAACTGCGGGCAAGACAATCGGGATCGCACCTGCGTTCCCGAGTTCGCGCACGGAGAGCACCTGAGACCGGAGATCGCTAGTGCCGTACCAAGCCGTCGACGTCGTCGAGGTTCGTTGTTGGGGTGCGCGAGTCGGCGCGATCGCACTCGACGAGCGATCGGGGTTCAACGCCTTCGAGTACGACCGGGCGTGGTTGCGAACCGGTGTCGAACTGGCGCCGACGACGATGCCAACGACGGGAAGGTCCGCGCTCTTCGTCTTTCCCACACTCCCGCCCGATACGTACCACCGCCTTCCGTCCATGATCGCGGATTCCCTGCCCGACGATTTCGGCAACGCGCTCACGACTGCCTACCTCGCCAACGAAGGCGTCCGCGCGGACCAGATCACACCGCTGGATCGACTCGCGTATCTGGGAACGCGCGGGATGGGCGCGTTGGAATTTCATCCGATGCGCGGCCCCCGAACGCGCAAAGCAACCGCGATCGAGCTCGCCGAACTTGTCGTCGCGGCTCGGAGCGTGCTCGCCGGACAAGTCACCACTGACGACGGCACCCACTCGCACCGGGTGCAAGACTGGTTGATCTTGGAAGCCTCGTCGGTCTCCTACGGCAAAGCCAGCAGCTACTTCCCGGTGATCGATCTGCTCAAGGGCTACTTCAAGATCGGTGACCGCGACGATCATCGCGAAATCCGCGACAAGGTGCTGGGGCGAGTGCTGGGCCTGGACCGAACGCTCGAACCCTTGTTGTCTCCCCTCCTCGCTCTGCTCGACGTGCCGGCCGATGACCCGGCCTGGGGTTCTCTGGACCCGCCCCAGCGCCGCCAGCGCACGCTCGATGCGGTCAAGCGCCTGCTGCAGCGCGAAGCCCAAGCGCAAGCACTGCTGGTGGTGTTCGAGGATCTGCACTGGATCGATGGCGAAACACAGGCCCTCCTCGACAGCATCGTGGAAACTCTGGGCTCGGTGCGCCTCCTGTTGCTCGTCAACTACCGCCCCGAGTACGCGCACCGCTGGGGCAGCAAGACCGCCTACTCCCAGATCCGGCTCGACGCCCTGCCGGCGGAGAGCGCGCAAGAGCTGCTGGCAGCCCTTCTCGGCCCGGACCCAGGACTCGCACCCCTGACGCAGATGCTGGTCAAGCGCGGCAACCCGTTCTTCCTCGAAGAGACGGTGCGCACGCTGATGGAGACGGGAGCGCTCGTCGGTGAGCGCGGAGCGTACCGGCTGACGCGGCCGGTGGAGGCGCTGCAGGTCCCGGCCACGGTGCAGACCATCCTGGCGGCGCGCATCGACCGGCTACCGCCGGAGGAAAAGCAGCTCCTGCAGGCGGCCTCGGTGGTCGGCAAGGATGTGCCCTACGCGCTCCTGGCGGCGATCGCGGAGC
>JANNHK010000111.1:0-1798 GCA_031404355.1 Actinomycetes bacterium | reverse complement strand
CACGGAAGCGGGCATCGAAACGTTCTCCCTGGTCAATCGGAACGGTGCTAGGCGCGGGCTGACTTTACGGCGCGGAGTTTCGTGGGCTGGCGGGCGACGCGGGCGAGAGCGATGCGGCCGGTGCGTTGCAGTTCGAGAATGCCGAAGGGCTTCACGAGGTCGCTGAACGCGTCGAGCTTGTCGGGCTCGCCCGCGACCATGATCGTCATCGCCTCGTAGCCGACGTCGACGATCTTGGCCTCGAAGATCGCAGTGAGCTCGGTCACGTCGCTGCGCGACTCGGACGTGGCCTTCACGGTGACGAGCATGAGCTCGCGCTCGACGCCCTCCTCGTGCGGCACCTCCGTGATCTTGATGACGTTGATCAGCTTGTTGAGCTGCTTCACGACCTGTTCGAGCGGAGCCGACTCGGCGTCGACGACGATCGTCATGCGGCTGAACCGTTCGTCCTCGGTTGGGCTCACCGCGAGTGAGTAGATGTTGAACGCGCGCCGCGAGAACAACCCGACGACGCGTGACAGCACACCGGCCTTGTTCTCGACGACGACCGTGAGGATGTGGTGCTCTCCCGCCTGCCTAGTCATGGCTGAGGTCGCCTTCGCCGAATTCCGGGCCCAGGATGATGTTGTCGTTGTTCGTCCCCGCGGGAACCATCGGGTACACCTTCTCGCGCCAGTCGGTGCGGAAGTCGATCACGACGGGGCGGTCGGTGATCGAGTTCGCCTTCTCGATCGCGGGCACGACGTCTTCGGCATTGTCGACCCGCAGGCCGACACCACCCATCGCTTCCGCCCACTTCACGTAGTCGGGAAGGTCGGGCGAGAGATACACCTCGCTGTACCGCTCTTCGTAAAACAGCTCCTGCCACTGGCGCACCATCCCGAGGTACGCGTTGTTCAGGATCGCGATCTTCACGGGGATGCCCTCGGCCGCGGCGGTCACGAGTTCCTGCGCGGTCATCTGGAAGCAGCCGTCGCCGTCGATCGCCCACACCATGCGGTCGGGCCGGCCGACCTTGGCACCGATCGCGGCGGGAACGGCGTAACCCATCGTGCCGAGGCCACCCGAGTTCACCCACGTGTTCGGGCCCTTGAACTTCCACAGTTGGCTGGCCCACATCTGGTGCTGACCCACACCGGAACACAAGATGGTGTCGTCGGGTGTGAGTTCGCGAAGCTTCTCGATCACGTACTGCGGCTTGAGCGGTCCGCCCTCGACCTGCGTGTACTTGAGCGGGTAGGTCTCCCGCCAACTGTCAAGCGTCGCGATCCACTCCGAAACATCAGGCTTGCCGTGCTTCTCGTGCTCGGCTTTGACGGCCTTGATCAACTCGGTGATGACGTTCTTGCAGTCGCCGACGATTGGCACCTCGGCGCGCCGCACCTTGCCGAGTTCGGCGGGGTCGACGTCGACGTGGATCACTTTCGCGAACGGCGCGAACGTGTTCGGGTCGCCTGTCACCCGGTCGTCGAAGCGCGAACCCAGTGCGATCAACACGTCGCACTTCTGCATCGACGTGATCGCGGTGTAGTTGCCGTGCATGCCCGGCATACCCAGGCACAGCGGGTGCTCGTCGGGCAGCGCGCCGCGCGCCATCAGTGTGGTGACGACGGGAAGGTTCGCGAGTTCGGCGAGTTCCTTCAGCTGCGCCGACGCCCCGGCCTTCAGGATGCCGCCACCGGCGTAGATGACCGGCTTGGTCGCCTGGTTGATGACCTCACCCAAACCCCCTGCACCTGCACTGCCTCGTCGGCCTGGCCCACGTTGCGCTTGATGGGCGGCATCGGCATGAGGGCCA
>JANNHK010000110.1:0-8176 GCA_031404355.1 Actinomycetes bacterium | reverse complement strand
CGAACGGTCGGCGGCCACCCTGATAGAGCCCGCGCTCAAGGGCGCGTTCCTTCGCCGCGAGCACACGGCGGCTCTTGTCGCGGCTTTCCTGCTCGGCCACGATGCCGAACAGGTACAAGCTCAGGGCGTCGTCGGTCGGGTGGTAGGTGCGGCCGTCCGCGACGATCACCGTGCCCGCGTCCTCGGCCGCTTCGCGGATCATTGCGAGGTCGGCTACACGTCGGGTCGCCCGGTCGATCGCGACCGTGAGCACGTGGGAAACCTCGCGCCGTTCGATCGACGCGACCAGGTCAATGAACCCCGGGCGTTTCACGCGCTTGAACGCGCTGACGCCGTTGTCGACGTAGACGCCGACCACGTCGAGCCCTTGGCGCTGGGCTTCGGCCCGAAGCGCCTTCTCCTGCTCGGCGACGGTCATCACCTTGCCGTTGTCGGGTCGCCGAGAGAGTCGGCAGTAGAGCGCCGCGTTACCTGCCTGTTTCGCCATAGAGCGATGATACTGCAACATCCTTCGTGAAGGCCATTACTCGTCCAGTATCAGGCGCCCAGTACGTCTTAGGCAGGGTTCTACCGCTTCTTGCGGGGTGCGGCCTCTGTCGGTCGTCAGGCTTCTAGGAACCGCGCGGTTCCTAGCCTCGGGCCGCGGGTCCCCGGGTGCCGAGACCGAATGGCGCGGCACGACACAAGCAGAACGTGCTCGACCGTCACGCCCGATGAGCGGCAGCCGCGACGGCACGTACCCCGGTTCGGGGAGCGTTTCGTCCTCGACCGCGCGGACAACCTCACGCGCCTGACCCAGTGTCGTGCGACCGAGCCCAACCGCCTCAGCCACCTTGTCGCGGGTCTCGCCACTTCCCGCCGAATCGGCGGAAGGTTCGAGGTCGGTGCGCGTGCCCTGCCGCGCTTTAGCTTTTGGGCGTTCTAACTCCTCAAGCGCATCCGCAAGCGCGACGGCGCTCGCGTGGCCGCGTGGTACACGTGTACCACGCGCGTCGTTCGAGGCGCATCGGATGCTGCGAAGTGACGACCGCGCCGACCGGATGGCCCGATACCTTCGACTCAACAAGGGCCGCGCCGGATGTGAAGGTTCGCGCGCTCGTTCGCCGAAACTTCCCGACGTCGGGAAGTTCTGTCATGGGGCCACCACGAAGCGGTCGCGTCGCTCGCCGGTTTGAAACTTCACGACGGCGTGAGGTTCCAGGCCGCGGTAGTGCGCCGCCCGCGCGCCGACGTGCCGCCCCAGATGCCGTGCAGACGGTCTTGCTGCGCGACGTCACGACACGGCACGGCCACCGGGCACCCAGCGCAGACGGCCTTCGCTGCGGTCGTTGGCTCGCCCCGTTCGGGGAAGAACATGTCGACACCCATCCCGGCGCACGCCGCCTCCGAATACCAGGCGGGCCGCGCGAACAGCCGGACGAGGTCGACGCCCTGCATGAGCGCCTCGTACATGCTGCGTTCGGCGTCGAGCACGGCACGGATTCTCGCGCCGGCCAAGTAGTCAGAACGTGATTACCCGACATGAGTGCGGGGGCGCAGGCAGGGTCAACGGTGCCGGAGCACCTCGCCCGCCTTGCGCCGCCGAACGCGCGACGTTTAACGCCCCCACCCTCACGACTTTTTCTATGGCGTGACGTTGATCGCTATGGCAGCGATGTCGTCGGTGCTCGCCGAGCTGATAGCAGCGAAATCTTCCCGAACGAAGCTCACCATCACTCTTTGAAATGTCTCCCTATACAAGCTGTCATCGGCCTCGATGTCGAGGGCCATGCGCTGCCCCATCGCCCATTCGAGCCGGTTGACCACGAGCGCATACGTCTTCGTCGTTGTGATGCCGTCGTACACGCCGCTTGCGTTCAAGTTCTCACGGATGTGTTCCGAGACGATGACGGGGACGCCGAGAACGGAGCCGAGCTGCCCGTTCAGTAGCACCGCGTTCGGGCCGTACTTATCGACTGTGAGCAAGTTGGCATCGACGAGCATGTCGTAGTACGACGACACCCCGCAGATGATCGCGAGGTCGGACGGGTTAAGACCCCACTTCCCCATTGTGCTTCGGACCGTCGCGAGCATCGACGACGAGAGCGCGGCGGCCCCGTTCGTCGACGCGACCGCGATGGCCTTCTTGCGGAGCCCATCCCACGCAGTACGCGTGTCCGTCGTGGACGCACCCACGTCAGAGTCTTGGTGCGTGCCGTCCGAGTCGCCGTCGAGGATCGCGCCCTCTTCGGCATCGACGAACGCGCGCACGAACTTCGATTCCAGGAACGGCAAAATCGCGACGGCCGAGTCGGCCTCCATCGACCGGGAGAACAGCGTGCGGGCACCGAAGATCTCGGCGTCGAACGTCGCCGCGACCGTCCCCGGCGTCGACGCCGTCATCTTCGTTTCGGTGTCGCCGGTCGGTTCCGCCACGCGATACGCCGTGATGTCCGCACCTTCGATTGGCCACTTCCACGGATTCGTGGGCAGGTCGATCCGTGCGAACAGTGGGGCGACCTTGCCTGACGCCCGGACCTTCTCGTGCATGCTCGCGCCGATCCCGGTCGGGACCCACGTCCCACCCTCGGCCGAGGTGTCGACGTCCATGGCGCGCATGGCGGTACCCCACCGTTCCCGCCACAGCTGGTGCGAACGTGCCGCGGTGAACCCCTCGGCGGACGAACGCGCCGACTTGTCGACGATCAGGCCCCAGATCGCCATATCGGCGACGAGCTGTTGGAACGAACGGACGGCGCGGTGCTGGTCGGGTGCGAGGTCGTCGATACGCGGCGCGACAACCGTCGTACCGAACGTCTCGGACCGGACCGACACCTGCTCGACCGGGTTCCTGGCACCCGACCCGAGGAACTTCTCACCGTTCGCCGAATACGAACCGGCCGCGACATCTTCGGCCGTAGTCCAGAGCAACGCGTCGAGCCCCCACGCCACGGCACGCGACCCAGACCGGATCGCGTTCTGCATCGGCACGTCACCGGGCCGGGCCGACATCCCGCGGCCGATCATCTCGCGGAGCATGTCGCTGCGGGCGACGAGCGTGTTGTGCTCGCGACGTTCGGTATCGGTCAGGTCGCTACGACCGTTCATCGTTGCGGTGTTCAGAACGTCGTCGATCTGTGTGAGAGTGCGACCGTGTTCGTCGCGTAGTTGCTGAAGAGCTATTGCGTCCACGGGGGACACCTCCGGAATAGAAAACGGGCCGACGCGCGCACGTCGCGTGTGCACGTCACGACAGGGTGCGTCTCCGGCGCGATGAACACGGTGGTTTCATCTCCCGCACACCATGAAACGGGAGGTTCCGGCCGCTCACCGAGTGGTGGACTGCTGTCGGCGGCTCGAATCCTGAGGTGCCCCCCGCGACAGAGGGCGGCCCCGGCACGGGTGCCGAACGACACAAGCGTACCGCGCGCCCGAGACAAGAGAGCGCATCACTCGAGCGCCTGTGCGGCGCGTACCTCGAGCAGTGCCTGGTCGACAAGCTGCACGGCCATGAGCCGCGCCCACAACGGTCGCGGCAACGGCCCGGCCTGCGCGAGCAGCTCCAACGGGTCGCCGAACTCCGCGACCGCCACCTCAAGATTGGCGTACGCCTCCCCGAGCAGCCATTCGAGATCCCACGTCGGCAACTCCCGCAGCTCGGGCTCGATGTCCTCGAACGACTTCACTGTCGCCCGCGTCGAGCCCGCAGTTCGTCGACCCCGTCCGCCACGACGTTCGCGCCCCGCAACGCTTCGGCCAGCGCGGCGAGATGCTGTTTCGACAGGGCCGCCACAGACGAGCCCGTATCGAGCGCCCCGCCGTCGATGCGGACCGCGAGTGCGAGCGCGTTCTGGCCCGCGGGAGCGTGAACGCGACCGGCCTCAGTCAGCGCAACGAGCGTCGACGCGTACACCGCGCCCGGGGCCCGCGCCGGCCTCTCGCCGACATCGACGGGCACGGCCGACGCGCGTGCTCGGGACGCACGCCGCCACACCCGAGCCCGAGCCCGCAAACACCCCCGGTCGCCACAGAAACGCGACCGCGCCGACTTCACCGGCCACACACACCCCGGAGCCGCACACTCCCGCAACGCCCTCACCACGTCAGGAACCTGACCCCGAGCCCCAAGAGAGAGAAACCCTGAGAGGCGGGTCTTGGTGGGTGTGTGCGGGCGGCGTGATGTGTGCCCCCCTCCCCCTGGTCGTGGCATGGGCAGGCGCAGGGGCGCATTCCGCATCGTTCGTGGTCGATGGGTCGGTCGGGTGCGATGGGTGCGCGGCAGTAGACGCCGACGCCTGCGCGCACGGGCACGGGCACGGGGGGTTCGGCTGGTGGGCGGTACGGGTGCTTGGGCTTCACGATGCGGTGACCTGTCGTACTGCGCGGACGTGGCTACAGCGGTCGAGTACGCCGGGGCAGGTGCATCGCCAGCGGGCGCCGGTACGGGTGACGGTGTAGACGCCGGTGTCGCCGTTCACGACGGCTTCGACGTTGCCGGGGGTCGTGATGCGTACGCATCCGGTGAGCAACAGACGTAGCGCCTTCGCCGTCGCGTTCTCCTTCGACGGGATGGGCACGGTGAGCACGGGCACGCGGTCCGGCGCGGTCATCGGTTGCCGCTTGCCTTGCGGAGCGTGACGAGTGCCGTCTGGGCCTCACTCAGAGCCGACCGTTGTTGTTCGTCGCGGTAGGCGGCCTGTCGGCAGGCATCTGAGCAGTAGCGCGAATCTGATCGGCGAGCACGTTGGCGGTCCGGGTAACGGGCGACGACCTCGCGACCGTCGGGACCATCTCGCATCACGACGTCGATGCTGTCGTTGCATGCGTCGCACCGTTCCCGGGGTTCGTTTCGCATCCCGGCCCGGCGGGCGGCTTTGCGGCAACGGTCGCTACAGAACTGCCGGCGCGGATTGCTGCCGTCGAGTGAACCGCCGCAACCGTTACACCTAGTGTCCGCGTCCGGGGTCATCGGATCATCCCGGCCCGATGAGCCCCGGAATCGCGACCCCAATTTCGCGATGCTCTGACCAGGGCAAACGCGGGCCGAATTCGGGCCGAATTCGGCTCAGAGCCGTTCTAAGCCAATCGGCTGGTCGGACGGCCACTACGGCCGGGTCGGTGGGCCAGTCGTCGGTGGCCGAACTCGCTGCCACCGCGAAGTAGTCGGTCGCCGCCATCAGAACGGTTCCGAATCTTCTGAGAGCGACAATGGCTGGTCCTCTGGACCATGTGGACCGCGGCCGTCGTCGGAGCCTTCTGGTCCACGTGGTCCACTGGACCGCGCATTGTCGGCCCTACGTGAAACGGTGACGCCTTTGTACCGCCGGGGCCGGTCTGTTCCATCCGTCGCGCGCGGTCGCACCACCTTGACGCCGGGAACGACGGCCCGCAGGTCACGCCCGAATGTCTGGGCCGACCCGACCCGGTGGCCGTTGTCCTCGGCCCACGACTTCCACGCCTGGTAGAGCACGTCGCATTGCTCGTCGCCGGCGCGCTCGCATCGGTCCCGCACGAACGCCGCAACGGGCGAGACGAGGTCTTGCAGCGTCACGATGGCATCGCGAGATGCTTTCGGTTCGGTGAACCGATCGCAGCCGGATAGACGGGTGAGCCCGTCGAGCGCCCAGCCGAGGATGCCGGGCAACTCGGTTCGGAGCGTCGCGGAGAGGTGCGGGTCTTCGCGGCCGAGCCAGCTATTCGCGAGGGTGAGCAGCACGAACCTGCCTGCGATCGCGCCGGACGCGTCACCGAACCTGGGTAGCTCGTTGGAGATGACAACGAACCGGGTCGGCAGCGTGCCGGTCCACGGCTCCGCGTACTTCACGTCGATCGTGAGCATGTCCTCGCCGCTGACACTGAGCAGCCGCTCCACCACCTGGTGGACGTTGGCGCCGCCGAGGCGCGCGTCGGAGATGATCGCCAACGGTTTCCCGATGAGCGGTTGCAGCCCGAAATTGGTACCCAATGATGCGAGCGTCGGCCCGGCGTAGTTCCCGTGGCCGACCAGATCCTTGAGCGTGCGGGCGATGACACCCTTCCCGGCGCGGGTCGGGCCGATGAGGAGCAGGATCTTGTGGAGGTCGGTGCGGCCCGAGATGACGTAGCCGAAGAACTCTTGCAGCGCGGCTACAGAGTCGGCGTCGTCGGGCCAGAGCTGCTCGAGGAACTCGAGCCACCGGGTCGGCGCCGGCGCGGAAGCGTCGTAGTCGAACGGCACCGCGACCTCGTTGAACAATCGCGGGTTATGCGGGATGACCTCGCGCGTCGAGATGTGGAGCAGCCCGTTCGCGACCGAGACGAACTCACGCGCGCGTGGTAGCTCGACGTTCTCGGTCCACGTCGGGGTTTCGACGTTGCCCGCGAGATGACAGATCGCGGCCAAGGCTTCGGACAGGTCCGCGATCTTGTACCGGTTCGGTTCCCACGGCTTCACCACCGGTTCCTTCTTCGACGCGTCGAGGTAGGTCGCGTGTTCGGTGAAGTCGTACAGGTCGGCCCTGATCTTTGTGTTCTCGACCTCGGCCCACTTCGGACCGGTCCACGCCCACCAGCCGCCACGCCAACGCCGCAACGTCAACACGTCGTCATGCTGGCGTGCTTCTACGAACCGTCGAGCAACCGCGACCGGCTCACGCGGCGACGGCAACTTGACCGGCTCCCCATCGCGCGCGCGCGCGTTGCGCGCGTGTTGGCCGTTGCCGGAGGCTGCCGCGTGCTGCACGTCGTGCTCGACGCCCGCGAGGTCGCGCAGTCGCGTTTCGTGGCGCGTCGGTCGAATCGCAGTCATCGGCGTCCTCGTAGCGTTGCGCGAGCCTCGTCGGCCAGCTCATCGGCCAGGCGGCCGAGGTCGTCGGCGCCGATCGCGTCGGCCCACCGGGCGAGCTGGTCGCGCGCCCAAGCTGCCGCGTCGGGTGCCGTCGCCCGTCCGGCCACGACGAGGTGCGCGCCGGCGTTAAGCCACGACTGCCACGCGGCGGCCGTGAGACGAACTGCGCCTTCGAGGTGCGGTGTCGGCGCCGGCGCGCGGCCACGCGCCGCCCGCCAGCTTTCGAGGTGAGGTTTCGGACGAACGGCCAACGTCGAGGCGGTCATGTGACGGGCTCGCGTTCGGCGATGTACGCGGCGAAGTCATCGGCATCGCCGCGCAACTGCAACAAGATGTTGAACACGACCTCCTTCGGATCGATGCCGCTACCGGCAAAGTGATCGAAGAACAGGGCTAGCAACTCGATCCTCGTCATGCCGAGAAGCGCAGCATTGACGTCGATGTCAGCGAGTCCGTCCTCGATGAGGTCTTCGAGGACGGCCAACTCGTCGAGCGTTGCCCCATTCGGGGCAGGATCGAGATACCGGTGCACGGTGCTCTTGGGGATCCCGGTCGCCGTCGCGATCCATCGTTCGGTGCGGCCGGCGTCTCGGAGACGAACCACGAGATCGCGTTTCTGGTCCCTCGTGAGGTGCCGTCGCCCGAGGTTCAGCACGAGCGCCTGCTCGACCTTCTCGTCGTCGCTCATGCCTTCGAGCACGACCCTCGGGTAGTCGATACCCAACTCGTCGCACGCCCGGGCCCGGTGATGCCCGTCGATCACGATCCCGGCCTCGTCGACCACGACGGGCTGGATTACGCCGCGCTGTTCGATGTTCGCCTTGAGCGCCGCGAACTCGTCATCGGTCAACGCCGGAAGGAACTGATACGGCGCGGTCATGCTGCGACCGATTCGGTCACGACGGCGGCGCCGACCAGGCGGCGCACCTTCGCCAACATCGCGACCGCGTGCCACGCGGCATCGGCGGTCGAGAACGTGCCGACCGTCAACGCCTCGACGAGCACGAGGTCGGCCGCGACGAGCACGAGGTCGGCTTCGGCGAGCAGCTCGACGGCGTCCTCCGCCAGCCTCACCCGAGTAGGCTTCGGTCCGACGTCCTGCCCGGTCGTCGAGTGAGTGTTCGGAGCCGTCCCACGTTCCCGACGTGGGGCGCTCCCGCGTTCAAGGGCCATCAGTCGAGCCCGAGCGCCCGACGCAGCGCGGCCGTCGCGACGACGTAACGCCCGCCGATGCGTAGAAGCCCTGGGATATCGCCGCGGGCCGCGGCCTTGTAGGTCGAGTCGCGACCGAGGCCGAGTGCACGTCCAGTCGTGGGCCACAGGCGCACAGTCGGCGTGTCCTCCGGGTCGGGCAGAACAGCTTTCGTTGTC
>JANNHK010000109.1:0-4398 GCA_031404355.1 Actinomycetes bacterium | reverse complement strand
GTGTCCTCGTCACTGTGGTCGATCGAGTCGATGAACTCCTTCGCGATCTTCAACATGTCGATCGGGAGTTTGCGTAGGTAGCTGAGCGACGAGTACCCGGTGCCGAAGTCGTCGACCGCGATCGCGACGCCGAGCTGCTTGACCCTCGCGAGGGTCGCGCTCGCGATGTCGATGTCCTGCATCATCGTCGTCTCGGTCACCTCGAGCACCAGCCGCGAAGGATCGAGCCCCGAGCTGTCCAAGGCGTCGGCGATCTCTTCGAAGAGGTCGGGGTGGGCGAGCTGGCGGGTCGAGAGGTTGACGAACACCCGCAGGTCGGGGGCGACGTCCGACCACTGCATCAACTGGCGGCACGCCTCGCGGAGTACGAACCGGCCGATGGGCACGATCAGGCCCGACTCCTCGGCGATGGCGACGAACTCGCTCGGCGGCAGCAGCCCCCGCACCGGGTCCTGCCAGCGGACGAGCGCCTCGGCCGCGATCATCTGGCCGGTCGCGGTGTCGACGACCGGCTGATAGTGCACGACGAGCTCGTCGTTCGCGAGCGCCCGCTCCAGGCCGAGCTTCACCTGGTGCTTGCGGGCCACCGTCAGGCTCATCGTCTGTTCGAACATGTCGAAGCGGCCCTTGCCGTTCCGCTTCGCGGTGTACATGGCGACGTCGGCGTTCTGCAACAGCTCGGTGGCGTCCATTGCCCCGGAGTGCATCGCGATGCCGATGCTGGCCGCGGCGGCGACCGTTTGGCCGTCGATCTCGATCGGGTCGCCGAGGGCGACGAGGATCCGGTCGGCGATGACCCGGGCGTCGGCCTCGTGCGCGATGCCGGGCAGGAGCACCGCGAATTCGTCGCCACCGAGGCGCGCGGGGGTGTCGTCGGCCGCGGCGCACATGGCGATGCGGTCCCCGACCACGCGCAACAGTTCGTCGCCGGCGTGGTGGCCCATTGTGTCGTTGACCGTCTTGAAGTCGTCGAGGTCGATGAACAGCACGGCCACGCCGCCGTCGGGGCGGCCGTGCGCAAGCGCCTCCTCGACCCGCTGGCGGAACAGGACGCGGTTGGCGAGCCCGGTGAGCGAGTCGTGGAACGCCTGGTGGCTGAGTTCCTGCTTGGCCAGCGTCAACTCCGCCAAGGAGTTGCTCAGTTGGTTCTTCTCGAGCATGACCGAGAGGTGGTTCACGAAGGTCTCGAAGAGCTTCAGCTCGTCCTTCTCGAACGGCACGACTGCTTCGCGTGACTTGGCGACCAGGACCACTCCGCGCAGCCCCGAGTTACCCGCGAGCGGCGCGGTCATCACGTGGCCGACGGCGAGCCCGTCACGCGCCGGCAGCGCGACGCTGGATCGGGTGTCGACGAGGGTTGCGGCCTCCGACGTGACGCCGAAAATACCGTCGAGCGTGTCGTGCGGGACGCGCTCCATGCGCCGCAGGACCGGGCCTGGCCCGGCGGCCGTACGGTACGCGATGGCGTCGGCGTCCTCGCCGGCAATGACGATCTCGGCGAGTTCCCCATGGAAGGTGTCCCGAGCAAACGCGAGCAGCGCGACGAGCCCGTCCTCGAGGTCGTCGGCACCGTTCGTCAGTTGCGATGCCTGATACAGGAACTGCAGCGCTTCACCTTTCGCGCGCTCCGACACGTACGCGCGGTACGCGACGAACAAGACGAGGACCGGACCGACGAGGAGGAGCGCGGCGAGCGGCGCGAACCACAGCACGGTCGCGAGGACGAGACCGAACATCGCGTTGACCAGCGCCCCGAGGATCCCGAACCCGAGCGCGCGGACCGTATCCTCCTTATCCGGGCGGCCGTCGGAGACCGCGACCGCGATCGAGATAGCGCCGAACGTGACCACCAGCGTCGTCATCGCGGCCGCGAGGACAGCGAGCCAGGCCCTGAGTTCGAACGGCGCCGCGCCGCCGGCTGCGGGGGCGAACAGCGCGATTGCGAGCGTGAGCCCGAGCGCGAATTGCGCGAGGTTGAACAGGACCTTGAGTGGACTGCGGCGCAGCGAGATGACCACGACGAGGCCGACACCGATGACATGGGCGGCGACGAGCCCGGCAGGCGACACGAAGAACAGGCCGACGATGAGCACGATCTCGTCCAGCGAGAACGTGTGCGCCTCGCCCCGGAAGTGCAGCATCAGGACGTGGCGCTCGGCCAATGCGAACCCGACAGCGAGCACGTACCACGGAACGTGGATTGGCGCCTCGGGTGTCGCGGCACCGGCGATCTTCGTCGCGAAGACCGCCAGCGCGGCACCCGTCATCAACACTGCGAGGAGCCACAGGAGCCAGAGCGGGCGCCGAACGTCGATGCTCATCTCTGTTGTATCGACCTCCGCGTCCCGCCCCTTCATCACTCGCTGCGCCTCCCCGTCATTGATCGGCTCCCTATGCCTCGCGGGCATGTCACTGCCAGGCTTCGTCGCTCCAGCGGCTGGCGCTCCAGCGGCTGGCCTGCCAGGCTTCGTCCGTCCAGCGGCTCGCCTGCCAGGCTCCGTCCGTCCAGCGGCTGGCGGTCCAGCCATCGGCCGACCAGCGGCTGGCGTTCCAAGACTCCTCGGACCAGCGGCTGGCGTTCCAGCGGCTGGCGCTCCAGCGGCTGGCGTTCCAGGCGGGTGCGCCGTTCACGGTCGTCATTCCGGTGCCGGCCCAGGCCGTGCCGTTCCACATCTCGACCGTCTCGCCGGTGGCGACGACGCCGTCGCCGTTGGCGTCGCCCGGTGCCGTCGTCCACGCCCCGGCCTCGTAGGTGAGCTTGCCGGTGTTCTTGTCCACGAAGGTCTTGTAGGCGTGGGATCCGACGGTGGTGAAGGACCCTTGGTTGAACGGCTTGCCGAAGATGTCGAAGTTGCCGCGGAGCACTTGGCCGTCGGGCCAGGCTAGGGAGCTGAAGGCGTGTTCGAAGCAGCCGAGGACGCTGAAGTCGTAACCGGCCGGCCAGGTGTACCTCGTCTGGAGGGCGGTCAGCGTCTCGGGCAGGAAAGTGTTGTCGGCGTTGCAGTACCGGCTCGGGTCCCAAAGGTGACCGTCGGGGCCACGGGAAGCGTCGACCGACGAGCCGCCCTGAGCCTGCTCCATGGTGGTGCCGAGGGCGTTCCAGCCGCTGGTGGGGCAGGCCCGGGTCTCGTTGGCGGCCTTGGCGAGGTTGAGCTTGCCCTGGCCCTGGACGTTGGTGTTCGAGAGCGGGAGATTCGTCGCCGTCTGGCGCAGCGCGCTCTTGATCTGGAAGGTGTTCCAGCAGGGGTTCTTCTGGATCATCAGGGCGACTGCACCCGAGGCGACGGCGGCGGCCTGCGAGGTGCCGCTGCCCCGCACGAAGCGGCGGCCGACGTACGAGGTCGAGGCGGTGCCCGTGGCGGCGATGGCGTCGTCTTGGGCGGAGCCGCATACCCGCAGCGCCGCGATGCTCTGGCCGGGGGCCACGAAGTCGGGCCGGCGGTAGCCGGAGTCGCTGGTGAAGGCGGTGACCTTCTGGTCCGCCGGGTCGTAGGCTCCCACGCTGATGACGTTCTCGTTGTAGCCGGGGCTGGTGAGCAGCGTCCCCTTCTCCTGCTCGTCGTTGCCGGCGGGGACGACGACGGCGATGCCGGCCTTCCAGGCCTGGTCGAGCGCGTAGGAGATCAGGTCGCTGCGCCAGCCGACGTTGTCGAGGGCCACGCCGTACGAGAGGTTCAGGACCCGGATCGGGACACCGAGGCCGCTGTCGGCCTTGTGCTCCACGACCCAGTTGATCGCCGCGACGATCTGGGTGACGTCGGCGGCGCCGTAGTGGTCGCCGACCTTGAGGCTCAGGACCTTGGCGTCGGGTGCGATGCCCATGAACTTCGTCGCGGCCTGCGTCGCGTACGTGTTGGTCGTCGGGAGGCCGAGGCCGCCGCCGGTGCTGACGGTGACGTCGTTGGACCGGCCGGCAGCAATCGAGGCCATGTGGGTGCCGTGCCCGAAGCCGTCGTTGTAGGCGAACGGCGACTGCGACTCGTCCGAGAGGTCGGGCCCGTGGGCGATCTTGCCGGGTGCGTTCAGCCCGTCGACCGGCGCGACGCCCGTGTCGATGACGGCGATGCCGACGCCGGCGCCGGTGTATCCGGCGTTCCAGTAGGCAGCCACGGCGCCGGTCTCGGTCGCCGTGCGGTAGAGGGAGTGCGAGTCCGCCGTCGCGTCGTACGCCGCGTCGGACAGGCCGGGGCAGCCGGCGAGCGGGTCCGGGGTGGTGCCGGAGCCGGAGGTCACGACCGGCGTGCAGGCGGTGAGGCTCAGCAGCAGCGAGCCGCCGATCACGCCGACGAGACCCCGGAGGGGCAGTCGGCGGGCGGCGCGGGGGCGTTCGAATTGGAGTTTCATCGAGGGCAGGTATCGCCACCTAGACCCCCTTCACTGACGGTGTCCGCCCAAAGT
>JANNHK010000108.1:0-2920 GCA_031404355.1 Actinomycetes bacterium | reverse complement strand
ACGCCTGCAACGCCATCACGACTTGGTCGTCGGACGTGTTGAGGTTCGGCGGACCCTGGCCGAGCACCCCGTCGCCCGACGCCATGATCATGTAGTGCTGTGTCGTCGGCCGGTAGGTCGGCGCGTCGAGCCCACCGATCGGCAACCCGAGCGCAAAGCGTTCCCCGCTGCGCACGAGTTGCGCGGCCGCCGCGACGCGTTCCGGCGTGCACAGGTTCGCGGTGCCGCGCTGGTCGTCCGCGCCCCACCGCCCCCAGTTGTTCGGCGTCCCCGGTTCCGCGCCGGACACCTTCCCGCGGCGGTCGACCGAGTAATCCGGCGGTGTCCAAGGAGCAAGCGGAGGATCAGGAACGTCACGCATGCTCGTCAGCCTGGCCCCTGTTTGGAGCGCCGGGGCCCATGTAAGGCCTGTTGGGCTCCAAGCACCCTCGGCTACACTTGACGCTGGTACGCCGTCGGGCCAGTGTCGTCCCGCGGTGGCCAGCTCCAATTGGAACTGACCGCCCCCAAGCCCAGGTTTGGGAGTTGAGGACGACACCTCCCGTGCACGACAACATCTATACGCGCGACCTGCCGCCGGCGCAGGGGCTGTACGACCCCCGCTTCGAGCACGACTCGTGTGGCGTGGGCTTCGTCGTCGACATGCACGGCCGCAAGAGCCGCGAGCTGGTCGACCAGGCCTTCACGAGCCTCTGCAACTTGAACCACCGCGGTGCGGCCGGCGCCGAGCCCGACACGGGCGACGGCGCGGGGATCCTCATCCAGATGCCCGACCGGTTCTACCGGGCCGTCGTGCCGTTCGAGTTGCCGGAACCGGGTGCGTACGCCGCCGGCATCGCATTCCTCCCCGTCGAAGACCCCGACGCGGCCGTCACCGGCATCGAGAAAGTATTGCGCGACGAGGGCTTCGACGTCCTCGGCTGGCGCGACGTGCCGGTCGACGCGAACCGGCCGGGCAAGAGCGCGCGGGAAGTGATGCCGGTGTTCCGCCAGGTCTTCGCGACGAAGAACGGGCTGACCGGAGACGAACTCGAACGCCACGTCTACATGGCGCGCAAGCGCATCGAGCACGAGGCCAAGGTCTACTTCCCGAGCCTGAGCGCCAAGGTCGTCGTCTACAAGGGCATGCTCACGCCCGACCAGGTGCCACAGTTCTACGCGGACCTGCGCGACGAACGCCTCGAAAGTGCGCTCTGTCTCGTGCACTCGCGCTTCTCGACCAACACGTTCCCGAGTTGGCCGCTCGCGCACCCGTACCGGATGCTTGCGCATAACGGCGAGATCAACACGGTGCAGGGCAACGAGAACTGGATGCGCGCCCGCGAGGGCGTGATGGCGAGCGACGTGCTGCCCGGCGACCTCGAGCGCGCGTTCCCCATCTGTTCACCGGGCGCGAGTGACACTGCCCGCTTCGACGAGGCGCTCGAACTGCTCTACATGGGCGGCCGCCCACTGCACCACGCGATTTTGATGATGATCCCCGAGGCGTGGGAGAACCACGAGTCGATGGATCCGGGCGCCAAGGCGTTCTACCGGTACCACGCGTCGCTGATGGAGCCGTGGGACGGTCCCGCGTCGATTGCGTTCACCGACGGCACGGTCATCGGCGCGGTACTCGACCGCAACGGCCTGCGCCCGTCGCGCTACTGGGTCACCGACGACGGGCTCGTCATCATGGCGAGCGAAGTCGGTGTGCTCGACGTGCCGGCCGAGAAGATCGTGAAGAAGGGCCGCCTCGAACCGGGGAAGATCTTCCTCGTCGACATGGCGAAGGAACGCATCGTCCCCGACGAGGAGATCAAGGCCGAACTCGCGGCGCAGCACCCGTACCAGGAGTGGCTCGACGCGGGACTCGTGCACATGGACGACCTGCCGCCGCAGTTCCCGCTCGTGCCGCAACACCATTCGGCCGTGCAGCAACAACGGTTGTTCGGGTACACGCAGGAAGACCTGCGGCTGATCATCGCACCGATGGCGCGTAACGCGGTCGAGTCGCTCGGCTCGATGGGCACCGACACGCCGGTGCCGGTGATCTCCGACCGGCCCCGCATGTTGTACGAGTACTTCAAGCAGTTGTTCGCGCAGGTGACGAACCCGCCGCTCGACGCCAACTTCGAAGTGCTCGTGACGTCGCTCAACTCGTCGCTCGGGCCGGAAGGCAACCTGCTCGACCCGGCGCCGGAGTCTTGTCACCAGATCGTGTGCCCGTCGCCGATCCTCACCAACGAGGAACTCGCGCAGCTGCGCTACATCGACGACGGCCCGTACGCGGTTCCCGGCTTTACCCCGGTCGTCGTCTACACGCACTTCCCGGTCGCGGAGGGCGGCGAGGGCCTGCGGATGGCGATCGACAACGTGCGGACCCAGGTGAGCGACGCGATCGCCGACGGTGCCAACCTCGTGATCCTCTCCGACCGGTACGCCGAGGCCGAGAACGCGCCCATCCCCGCGCTCCTCGTCACCGCGGCGGTGCACCACCACCTCGTGCGCGAGAAGACCCGCACGCGGGTCGGGCTCATCGTCGAGACGGGCGAAGCGCGCGAGGTCCACCACTTCTGCCTGCTGCTCGGCTTCGGCGCCGGTGCCATCAACCCGTACCTTGCGTTCGACACGATCCGCGACCTCCTCAACGAGGGCGTGCTCACGGGCCTGACCGAACGCAAGGCGATCAAGAACTACGTGAAGGCCGCGGGCAAGGGCATCCTCAAGGTGATGTCGAAGATGGGCATCTCGACGGTCGCCTCGTACACGGGTGCCCAGGTGTTCGAGGCCATCGGCCTGTCCGAGGGCTTGGTGGACGAGTACTTCACCGGCACCACCAGCCGTCTCAGCGGCGTGGGCCTCGACGTGCTGGCCGAGGAGGTGGCCCGCCGCCACCGCTTTGCCTACTCGCCCCGTCCGGAGGAGACCGCCTACCGCG
>JANNHK010000107.1:0-20025 GCA_031404355.1 Actinomycetes bacterium | reverse complement strand
CAGCGCTTCACGCCGCGGCGAGCGCGCAGCATCTGGTCAAGGATCAACACCGAGCGCGTCGAACGACTGACGCAGGAAGGTCGCATGCAGCCCCCCGGGCTCGCGGCAGTCGCAGCCGCAAAGCAGGACGGTCGGTGGGCGAAGGCCTACGAACCGCCGAGTACGGCGCAGGTGCCGCAGGACTTCCTCGACGCGCTCGCGAAGAACCCGAAAGCCAAGGCGTTCTACGAAACGCTGACCAAACGCAACACGTACCCGATCACGCACCGGCTCGAGACGGCGAAGAAACCCGAGACCCGGGCCCGCCGCATTGCGGCGATCATCGAGATGTTCGCGCGAGGCGAGAAGTTCTACGACTGAGCGCCGAACTCTCTGAGCAGCGCGATGAGCCCGTCGTGCTTGCGCAGCACGGCCTCGTCCATGGGTGTGTGGCCGCCTTGTTGCTTGCCGTTCGGGTCGGCGCCCGCTTCGAGCAGGAGTCGGCACATCTCGAGATCGATCCCCATGGGCCGGGCCGCGGCCTCGCGGTCGCCCTTGTAGAGCGCCTGGCGGATCTTCGACATCGGGTTCACGCGGCTATCTTTTCGTTCATGGCCGGTGGCGTCATCATCTTGCTCGTCCTGTTTCTGATCGGACCGATCGCGATCATGGTCGGCGGCGCGATCTGGTCGGCGCTGATGGGGTTCTTCCTCACCGAGAACGCCGAGCCCGCGGGCGAACCCGATTCTGTTTGAAGGAAACTGGTTGCTGGGCAACCACGTTCCTTCAAACACAAACGAATTACGTGGGCCAGCGGGTTTGGCCGAAGCGGTAGCCGACCGAGCGGACGGTCTGGATCAGGTTTGCGTGCTCTTCGCCGAGCTTGGCCCGCAACCGCCGCACGTGGACGTCGACCGTGCGCGCCCCGCCGTAGTACTCGTAACCCCACACCCGGGAGAGCAATTGTTCGCGCGTGAACACCTTGCCCGGGTGCGTCACGAAGAACTTGAGCAGCTCGTACTCCATGTACGTGAGGTCGAGGGGCTTGCTGCCGATGACGGCCTGGTACGTCTCGAAGTTGAGGACGAGGTCGCTATACGACGCGAGTTCGGGCGTGCCCGTGCGTCCGGCGCGGAACATGAGGTGCCGCAGCCGCGCTTCGAGTTCTTTCGGGTGGAACGGCGAGAGGCAGAAGTCGTCGAACAGGTCCTCGCGGTGTTCGAGGTCGTGCATCTGCGCGCCCGAGACGAGTAACAGGACCGACTCGACCCGGCTGTCGCCCTTGCGCAAGGAGCGACACATCGAGAACGCGCCTTCGGGGTCGTCGTCGGCGCACACGATGGCGCCGGTCCAGCCGTCGGGTGGCTCGTGTTGCATTGCGACCGCCGCGTTCGCGACCGCCTTCCACCGGTACCCGGACAGGTCGAGTGTCTGGGCGAGGATCGGCGGCGGCGGGTCGGGGAAGACGAGCAGCATCTCGTTCAACGTTAGAGCGTCCCCAGGTACCGCTCGATTTCGAACGGTGTCACGTACGTCTTGTAGTCGAACCACTCTTTGCGCTTGTTGTCGAGGAAGTACTCGAAGACGTGCTCGCCCAGCGCTTCCTTGACGAGTTCGGACTTCTCCATCGCGTCGAGGGCGTCGCGCAATGAGCCCGGGAGGGCAGTGATGCCCTCCGCCGCGCGCTCCGTGTCGGTCAGCTCGTAGATGTTGTCGGTCGCTTCCGGCGGGAGGTCGTAGCCCTCTTCGATGCCCTTGAGTCCGGCGGCGAGCATCACCGAGAACGCGAGGTACGGGTTGCACGCGGGGTCGGGTGCTCGGAACTCGATGCGCGTCGCTTCCATCTTCCCGCGCTTCGGGAGCGGCACCCGCACGAGTGCAGAACGGTTGTTGCGCGCCCAGCACTTGTAGACGGGCGCTTCGTATCCGGGTACCAACCGCTTGTACGAGTTCACCCACTGGTTCGTTATCGCGACGATCTCGTCCGCGTGCACGAGGATGCCGGCGATGAAGTGCTTCGCGGTCTTCGACAGCCCGTACTCGTCGCCCGGGTCGTGGAACGCGTTGACGTCGCCTTCGAAGAGCGACAGGTGTGTGTGCATCCCCGAACCGAACGCGCCGGCCATCGGCTTCGGCATGAACGTCGCGTGTACGCCGTTGTCGTGCGCGACTTCCTTGGTGATGATGCGGAACGTCTGCACGTTGTCGGCCATCGTCAACGCGTCGGTGTGACGGAGGTCGATCTCGTGCTGGCTCGGCCCGTTCTCGTGGAACGAGTACTCGACCGGGATACCCATTGCTTCGAGCCGCAGCACCAGCTGCTTGCGCAGTTCGGAACCGAGGTCGTGCGCAGTGAGTTCGAAGTACCCGGCGTTGTCGAGCGGCTCGACCTTGTCGTTGCCCTTGAAGAAGAAGAACTCCACCTCGGGGCCGCAGAAAAACGTGTAGCCCTTCTCGCGTGCCCGCTCGAGGTTGCGCTTCAGCACGTAGCGGGGGTCGCCCTCGAAGGGCCCGCCCGCGAACCGCTCGATGTCGCAGAACATCCGGGCGACCACGGCCTCGCCCTCGGGGCCCGGTAGCAACTCGAAGGTGTTGGCGTCGGGCTTGGCGAGCATGTCGGATTCCTGGATCCGGCTGTAGCCCTCGATCGTGGACCCGTCGAAGGTCATGCCCTCTTCCAGGGCCATTTCCAGCTCGGCCGGGGTGATCTCGACCGACTTCAAGAACCCGAGGACATCGGTGAACCAGAGGCGGACGAACCGGACCCCCCGCTCCTCGACCGTCCGCAGCACGTATTCGAGCTGGCGCTCCATAGAGACAGTCTACGGACGGTGTGCCAGGCTTCTTCCGGCCGAGCGGGGGCGGTAACAGAGCGTTCACATACGGGCAACGGTCGGGAAATGGCCGGCCGGGATGCTCGCGCGACAATCGGTGAACCAGACAAGTCCCGGGACCAAGGGCCCAAATCCAAAGCTCAAGGAGTATCGGTGGTTTACAAGGCGGAGTATCTCTGGATCGACGGCACGGAGCCGACGGCGCGGTTGCGATCCAAGACCAAGGTTCTGGCCGACAAGGCCAAGCCCCCGATTTGGGGCTTCGACGGATCGAGCACAAACCAGGCGCCGGGCAGCAACTCCGACTGCGTGCTCCAGCCGGTGTTCCAGTGTCCCGACCCGATCCGCGGCGGCGACAACATCCTCGTGATGTGCGAGGTGTTGTTGCCCGATATGACGCCGCACGAGACCAACACGCGTGCGAAGTTGCGCCCGATCGCCGAGAAGTACGCGGCCCGTGAGCCGTGGTTCGGGATCGAGCAGGAGTACACGTTCTTCAAGGACGGCCGCCCGCACGGTTTCCCGATCGGTGGGTTCCCCGCGCCGCAGGGCTTCTACTACTGCGGCGTCGGCGCCGACGAGGTGTACGGCCGTGACGTGGTCGAGGCGCACCTCGACGCGTGCATCACCGCCGGTCTCGCCATCTCGGGCATCAACGCCGAGGTCATGCCCGGCCAGTGGGAGTTCCAGATCGGGCCGGCATCGCCGCTCGACGCGTCCGACCACCTGTGGGTCGCGCGCTGGTTGCTGTACCGCATCGCCGAAGACTTCGGCATCGCGGCGACGCTCGACCCGAAGCCCGTGAAGGGCGACTGGAATGGCGCGGGCGCGCACACGAACTTCTCCACCAAGGAGATGCGCGAGGGCTACGACCCGGTCATCAAGGCGTGCGAGGCCCTCGGCAAGAAGGCCATGGAGCACGTCGAGAACTACGGCTCCGACATCGAGCACCGGCTCACCGGCATGCACGAGACTGCCCCGTGGAACGAGTACAACTACGGCGTCTCCGACCGCGGTGCCTCCGTGCGTATCCCGTGGCAGGTCGAGATCGACAAAAAGGGCTACATCGAGGACCGGCGCCCGAACGCCAACATGGACCCCTATGTCGTGACCCGTCTCATCACCGACACGGTCTGCAGCGCCTAGAAGTTCCGGTGTGAAGCGGAGTGGTTGCCGAGCAGCCACTCCGCTTTACTCATGTTCCACCAATTCGCGGCTCGGACGTCGTACGGTTCTGTCCCGTGCGATTGAAGCGACGTGCGAGGCGGGACTCGGACGAGCCGGTCGACCTCGACCTGACGGGCGACGAGTTCGTTCCGTTGGCGCTCGCGGCGTTCGACGGTCTCGTGCACGACCTGGGTCTCCTGCTCAGTGCCAGCGCCGACCATGAGTGGGTTGCCTTCGTCGAGTGGCAGGCGATGTGTGGCCGGCTGCGTGTGACCGACGATCGGCGCGCGAGCCTCGTCGAAGTGTTCGTCGTGCGCCGTGCAACCGAGGCCGACCAGAAGAACGCGGGCGGGCTGATTCACAACGGCGAAGCGTGGCTGCCGTTGTGGGCGATCGTGCGGGCTTCCGGCGGCGACCTCGGTCCGGTCCTGAGCGGACGGCGACGTCTCCAATATCTGTCCGCCGCAGCCGCGGCACTCAACGAGTACGGCGCACCGTTCATGATGTTCGAACGGGTACCGCTCGCCGACGTCGCCGCAGTCATCGAGCAAAACCGCCAACCCGTCTGACCTACGAGAGGTCCGCGAGCAACTCCCGGGCCTGCGCCGCCTCGTAGAGGTCGAACTCGGGGCTCTGGTCGAGCGCCTTGTGCAGCACGGCGAGCGCGGCTGCGTCGTCGCCATTCGCCGCGTAGATCTCGGCGGCGTGGTACCAGACGCCCGCGTCGGCGATACCGCTTGCGAGGGCGTGCTCGATGGATTCGAGCGCTGCGACCCCGTCGCCACTCGCGAGCTGGGCCCACGCCAACGTGTCGTACGCGTACGCGTCCTGGCGGATGTCGAAGTCGCGCTCTGCCAGCACCAGGGCCTCGACGACGTCGAGCTTGTGCGTCGAACGGAAGCGCGACACGTCACGGAGGAACCCGACCTGCTGCTCGTCGGCGAGCGCGGCGACCGCGTCAAGGGCCTCGTCCCACAGTTCGCGGGCGCGGTCTTCGTTGCCGCGTGCGAACTCGATGTCGCCCAGCGCCGCGAGCACGTGGAAGTCGGGAGCGCCGATCAGGTCGCCCGACCGCTGCCACCACCGCTCGGCCTCGTCGAGGTCGCCGCGCGCGGCGTGGACCTTGCCCAGTCCCTCGATCGCGGCGCCGTCTTCGTCGTTGACGGCGAGGATCTGCTCGAATGACTGGGCCGACGCGGCGTAGTCGCCGTCGAGGCGTTGGAACTCGGCGAGCAGGAACGTGTAGTAGGTGGAGTCGCTCGGGGCGAGGCCGAACGCCTCCGCCTCGGCGATCGCCTGCTCCGCGAGCACGAGCGCGGCACCGAGGTCGCCGCGCGCGTGGGCGAGGCGGGCCCGGCGGGCCGAGACTTCGGGCGATGCCCCGACCCGCTCGGCGAGCCGGCCGTAGTGCGCCGCCGCCTGGTCGAGGTTGCCCAGTTCGAAGTAGCTGTCGCCCACCATGGCGAGGGCGACCTTGTGGGCCGCGTCCTTGTCGAGCACGCGTTGGGCGTACTCGAGTCCGGCGGGGAAGTCGTGCACGAAGCTGCGGGCGTGCGCCTTGACGAGCAGCGCCGACGTGTCGTCGGGTACGACCGCGAGTACCTGGTCGATCTCGCCGTCGGCGGTGACCGCGTCGGCGGTGTTGTGGGTGGCGCGCGCTCGAGTGAGCAGCGAGGAAGCGAGCTGGGTGCGGCTGACGAAGTCGTCGGCGTTCGCGTCGACGCGGCCTTGCCAGAAGGCCACTTGGTCGGTCGAGTCGACTTCGGTCGCGTCGACGGTCGAGGCCACACGCGGATCCGCGGCGCGGTCATCATCGCGCAGGGTGACGAATCCGCCGAGCGCGCCGACCGCGACGATCGCCGCGGCCGAGATCGAAAGGGTTGTCGTGTTCATTGCTATTTCTCCCCGTACCGGAGGGGTGGGCTGCGATCGCAGCCCACCCGTTTCCGGTTAGCGGTTGGGTCGCCCGATGTAGGGGAAGTGGTTCACGAAGTTGTTGTCGTTGGCGACACAGTCGCTCGGCACCGCGCCACCCGTGATCAGGTTCAGCTCGGTGTCGATGACGTCGTCGCTCAACGCACGTCCGTTCGGGAACGCGCTGGGCTGGGCCAAGTCAACGGTGATGATGTCGGGCAGCAGGAAGTCTGCGAGCCCGTCCGCCGTCGCCTGGTCGTTCCCCAACGCGAGGAGCGTGCCCACGACGTTGGCCCGGAAGTCCGCCTGGTCGTCGACCGGGTAGCCGGCGTTGAAGGCGTCCTTGTCGGCGTCGGTGGTGTTGAACACGGTGTTGATCGCCGGCCGACCCATGCGGTCGATCGTGTTCCCGCTCGTGTCTGTCGTGCGGGCCCACACTCCGGTCGTCGTGTCGCCATCGGTGATCGCCGTCTTCGGAATCTCGAGCGTGATCGCGGTGACGTTCAGTCCGGTGAAGAAGTTCGTTCCGACTCCACCGGGGCAGAACGCCAAGCCGTTGCGAAATGCGGCGAGGTCGAAGAAGAACGGGTCGTCGTGGACACCGGCCCGGGCTTTGCCAACAGGCTTGTTCGTGGCGTAGTCACGCAGTTTGACGTCGTGACCGGTGCTGCCCACGGCTCCGAAGCCGGGACCGAACACGATGTACTGCTGACGACCGCCCCCGTCGGCACCAGTGAAGGCAATGCCGATGCGGCGGTCCGTGACTGCGTCACCGTCCGTGTCGATCTCGAACACGTACGGCGTGCCGGGGGCAAACGTCTCCGGCGACTGCACGCCGGCCACGGGGTTCACGGTCATCGTGACGACGACCTGATCGGCGTGACGCGGCGAGTTGTACACGTAGACGTCGTTGATGTCGGTACGGCCGTCCTGTTTGACGAGCGGCGCGTCGAGATGGTCTGCCGCTCCCGCGGGAATGGCGGCGAGCAGCCCGGCTGCGAGCCCCACGCCTACCGCGGCGCTGATGAACTTGCGCATTGGAATCCCTCCTCCGGCACCGACGGCGCGCGCGTCAAAAGAAGCTTCTGAGGTCGCGCGGCGGGCGGCTTGCGCCGGACTGGTACGGACGGCCGGTGTGCCGTCCGTCACATGTACGAAGCGACCGGGCCGTCTGGATGATGTCGCGATGAAGTTCTCAGCGCCCGACGTCGTAACGCATCGCGCTGCGGGCTACTTCGCCTGACGGGTGTGCACCGAGACGGCGTACCCGCCGCCGGGTGCAAACGGTTCGGCGTCCCAGGTGGCGTACCGCACTTCGAGCGTGAGCCCGGCCGCGGTGCAGTGCGCGTCGTAGTCGGCGAGTTCGTACCCGCGCCCGAGTTGGAAGCCGGCGACGAGCCCCCCGCCGCCCGCGACGTGTCGCGCGCAACCGGCGACGAGCGCCGCGTGCGTGGCGGGCGGGGTGAAGAGCGGGACGTTGCCCGCCATCACGACCAACTCGAACGTGCGGCCGAGGTCGACCGTCGCCAGATCGTGCTCGATCCACTCCAACTCCGGCGCGAGGCGGCGGGCCGTGGCGATCATCGACTCGTCGGCGTCGACACCAACGACATCCGCGACGCCACGGCGGGCGAGTTCGATGGCGACCCGGCCCGTGCCGCAGCCCGCGTCGAGCACCGATGCCGGGGTCAGCGTCATGAGGAACGCGACCTCGCCGTGTACGTCCTTTCCCGACGCGGCGAGCGCGTCGAACCGGCGCTGGTAGTCGTCGCCTTCCCACGCCATTCGAGGAAGTCTCGCGCGGGCGTTCGCCGTATCCTCATGGATATGCCTCGCCTGCGCGTCGCCGCCGCTCAGATCGACGCCGTCGTGGGCGACCTCGACGGCAACGTCGAACGCATCGTCGCCGCGTACGACCGGGCGAGCGGGGAGGGTTGCGATCTCGTCGCGTTCCCGGAGTTGGCGATCACCGGGTACCCGCCCGAAGACCTGCTCTTGCGACCCGCGTTCGTCGCAGGTGCGGCCGACGCGCTCGAGAAGGCCGTTTCCCGCACGGGCGCAACGGTCGCGGTGATCGGTTTTCCCGAGGCGGCCGGTGACAAGCTCTACAACGCCGCCGCCGTGTGCGCGAACGGCCGCGTGCTCGGCGTGTACCGCAAGCAGCTTCTCCCCAACTACGCCGTGTTCGACGAGCAGCGCTACTTCTCGCCCGGGTCGGACCCGTTGGTGTTCGACGTCGCCGGCACGCGGGTCGGCGTGACGGTGTGCGAAGACGCGTGGGCGGCCGACGGCCCGGTCCTTCAGTCAGCGCGTTCGGGTGCGGAAGTGATCGTCAACATCAACGCGTCGCCGTACTACGCGGGCCGCCTGCGCGAACGCGAAGATGTGCTCTGTACACGCGTCGCCGAGACCGGGGTGCCCATCGTGTACGTCAACGACGTGGGCGGGCAGGACGAGCTGGTGTTCGACGGCGGCTCGGTCGTCGTCGACACCACCGGCGCGGTTGTCGCCCGCGCCCGCCAGTTCGCCGAAGACCTCCTGATCGCCGACATCGACGGTGGGCGGGTGGAGTCGTCTCGCCTCGAGCCCGTGCTGGAACCGGTACACGAGGTGTACGAGGCGCTCGTGCTCGGCACCCGCGACTACGTCCGCAACAACGGGTTCAGCGCCGTGCTCATCGGGCTCTCGGGCGGTGTTGACTCCTCCCTTGTCGCGGCGGTGGCTGTCGACGCGTTGGGCGCCGAGCATGTCGTCGGTGTGCTCATGCCGTCGCGCTACTCGAGCGCGGGCAGCGTCGACGACGCGCTGGCGCTCGCCACCACCCTCGGTATCCGCACGCACACGGTTCCGATCGAACCGGCCCATGCCGCGTTCGAGGACATGCTCACACCGGTGTTCGGCTCCGATGCCGCGCCCGGCGTCGCGGAGGAGAACGTGCAGGCGCGCATACGCGGCAACGTCCTCATGACGATCTCGAACAAGTACGGCTGGATGGTGCTCACTACCGGGAACAAGAGCGAGATGGCCACGGGGTACGCCACCTTGTACGGCGACATGGCCGGCGGCTTCGCCGTCATCAAGGACGTCGAGAAGACCCTCGTCTTCGCGCTCTGCCGCGATCTCAACGAGCGACGCGGACGTGAAGTGATTCCGAAGGCCGTGATCGACAAGCCGCCGTCGGCCGAGCTGGCGCCCGACCAGTTGGATTCGGACTCGCTCCCACCGTACGAGGTACTCGACCCGATCATCGAGGGCTACGTCGAGCACGACCTGTCGATCGGCGAGCTGATCGACCGCGGATTCGACCCCGAACTCGTGCGCCGGATCGCGCGCATGATCGATCGCAACGAGTACAAACGGCGGCAGGCCGCGCCCGGTGTACGGGTGTCGCCGAAGGCATTCGGAAAGGACCGGCGGCTGCCGATCACCAACCGCTGGCCCGGCTAGGAGAGCTGCCGTCGTGGGCGCGAGTTGGGAGACGCGCCGACCGCTGCTGCCGGAGCTCGCGCTCATCACCGCGACGACGGCGTACGGCGCGACGTTCGTGCTCGTGCAGGACGCGCTCGAATCGGCGACCGCGGTCGGGTTCATCCTCATGCGGTTCACGGTCGGCGCGATCGCGCTCGCGCCGCTCGCAATTGTGCGCGGCTGGCGCCGGCCCGATGTCGCCGCCCGCGGCCGAGGGTTCGTGGTTGCCGTGCTCGCGTTCGGTGTCGTCGGCTTCATCGGCTACTGGTTCCAGAACGCCGGTCTCGAACGCACGACCACGTCGAACTCCGCGTTCATCACCGGGCTCTTCGTCGTCTTCACGCCGCTCGTCGAGACCGTCGCCACGCGGCGCGCCCCGCCTCGCAACGTGCTGTTTGCCGTCGTCGTGTCGGCCGTCGGGCTGTTCCTGCTCACGGGCGCGGAGCTGTCGATGAACTCCGGCGACGCGCTGACGCTCGGCGCCGCGTTCTTCTTCGGGATATGGATCTACCTCGGTGGCCGCTACTCGCAGAAGTACGACCAGTTCGCCCTGACCGCGGGCCAACTCGCGGTCATGGCGCTGCTCGCGGTGCCCGTCGTCGCGGTCACCGGGCTGGGCAAAATTGACACCCAGGTGGTCGTCGCCGTCCTCGTCACCGGCGTCGTGTGCAGCGCGTTCGCGTTCACGATCCAGCTCTGGGGCCAGCGCTACGTCGAGCCGTCCCGGGCCGCGGTGATCCTGCTGTTCGAGCCCGTCGTCGCGGGCGTGGTCGGCTACTACGTCGGCGAGCGCCTCGGGTTCTCGGGCTACCTGGGCGCCGTCGTCATCCTCGGCGGCATCCTCCTCGCCGAATCCCGCGCCTGGCGTTCGAAACCAGCTGGTGGGGAACGCCCCGAACAACTTGACCGAACGGTCAAGGGGCGATGAGAATCGCTGGGTGACCGACCACGCCAAGCCCCGATCCCCTTTCGCGCCCTGGGACCGCCGTGAGCTGCCCGGCATCTTCTCCGTCGAGGAATCGGCGCGCCGGGTGGGCCACTACAAGTGGGCCGAGATCAAGTTGTTCGAGGTGCTCGGCGGATGGGTCGCGACCGTTCCCGAACTCGACGTGAAGCTGGTGCTCGGCCGCCACACCTGGTTCCACGCCGAGCACGCGAAGCGCTGGGACGAGCGGCTCCCGGAACTGCGTGAGATGAACCGCGAGCGGCTCAACACGCCGCCCAACGACGAGTTCGTCACCTTCATGGACTCCGTGCGCGAGCCCGAGGCGGCCGAGCACACGATCGAGAAGCTGGTCGGCGTCTACCGGGTGCTGATCCCCCGGTTCATCGGGGTCTACACGTACCACCTCAACGGCACGAGCTCGATCACCGACGCCCCGACCCAGCGGTCCTTGAACTTCATCCTCCAGGACGAGTTCGAGACGTGGCGGGAGGGCGAGATGTTGCTCCAGTCGCTCATCGACACGCCCACCAAGGCCGAGCGGGCCGCCCGTCGGTTCCAGGATCTCGAGACCCTGTACCTGGCGTCCGGTGGTATCGCCGGCCCGGGTAGCCTGGGCGCAGTTTCCGAGGAGGTCACTGTCGGATGAAAAAGTTCCTCGCTGAGAACGAGTTGGCCCGAGACGACCGGTTCGTCCGCACCAACATCGCCGACCGGCTGTTCGACCCCCGCGGCGCGGCTATCGCGCAGCGCAACACGGGCCCGGCCAAGATGGCCGTCGATCGGCCGGCTGCCGCGGAGCGGTCCCGCTCGTTGATGCACGGCATCTTCGTGGGCGAGATCCAGGCGCTCGAAGGTGCGGGCCGTACCTGCTACGACTTCGACCTCGACGAAACGCCGCTCGCGCTCAAGCTCGACATGGCGCGCCAGTGCTGGGACGAGGCGCGTCACTGCGAGATCTCGATCAAGCTCGGCGACCACATGGGTACCGAGATCGGCGCGTATACCGAGTCGACGTTTCTCTTCGCCGCCGCGTGCAACCCGGACCCGGTGCTGCGCCTGTGCGGTGTGAACCGTGCCCTCGAAGGTCTCGCCATCGACGTCTTCAGCTCGATGAAGGACTTCGGCAACGAGTCGGGCGACCCCGTGCTCGAGTTCTGCGAAGACTGGATGCTCGCCGACGAAGTGACGCACGTGAAGATGGGTTCCGACTGGCTGCGCAAGATCACGGCCGACGACCCCGAGCGGCGCGAGCGCGCCCTCGAGTTCCAGCGCACCGTCGACTCGATCTTCAACCTCGGTGGTTTCCGCGGCGAGGACGACGAGAACGTCATCCAGCTCGCGCGTAAGTTCCGCAGCCTCGCCGGCTTCACCGACGAGGAGAACGACTCGCTCGCCGACCTCGCACGTGAGTCGACGGTGCAGGCCCGCGAGATGGCCGAGGCTGCGACTGCTGCACTCGACGCGTCCGCCCAGGGCGGGGGTTCGTGAGCTCGCGGATTACCGTCAGTCCTGATCCGTTCACGCTCATCGACTACGACGCCGCTGTCATCGCCGGCATTGTCGAGGACGCGGCGGCGACGGTCGGGTTGCCGACGAACGTCGAGATCCATCTCGACGTGGACGAGGTGCTGTTCGCACCGCTCGTCGGGCACATGTCCGACGCGGCCGACGGCAAGGCCAACCTGTGGATCTCGGGTGCCAACTTCGAGGACAGCCGCAGGCCGCGCACCTTCTCGACCGAGCAGGCCCGCCGCGACCTGACGGTCATGTTGTTCCGCGCCAATGACCGCCTCTCCGAAGACTTCGCCGACGCACCACCCGACGCGGAGCTGACCCGCGGTGAACGGGCCGCCTGGGACGTGTATGCGGTCGGGCGAGCCGTTCGTGAGGGTGTGCCGGTACCTCGGCAGGCGCAGATCTACGAGTTCCGGCTCCAGCACGGCTTCACCGATATCGCCGACGCCGCGTTCGAGCGCCTGTGGAACGCCGAGTCGATGACGTTCGCGGGCGTGCGCGAGGTCTGCGCCGAGACCGGCGCCGCCGAGCGCCGGACGTCGAAGGTCCCGATCGACCTCCTGCGCCAGAAGTAGCGCGGCACCTCTGCTTCAAGACCCGGCCGCCCTACGCGAGGTCGTGGGCGCTGATCGTGTCGTAAAGATCGAGCGCGGGTTTGTCGGCCAAGTGGGAGACAACCTCTTTGGCCATATCGGTCATAAGCGACGAATCGAGGTGGGCCTGCACGGCGTCGGCCGAGTCCCACTTCTCGATCACCAGGAATCGACCACTCTGGGTAGCCGACGCGACGAGGTCGACGTTGCGGCATGCGTTCTCGCGCCGGGTCATCACGACGTAGCGAGCCAGGCTCGCCGCCAGCGCGCCTTCCGAACCTTCGCGAGCGTCGAACGTTCCCGCGAGCACTGCGACTTCGATGTCGTCCCCCATCCGCGCGTACCCCCATCGTCGACGAAAAAGCAAGAGCGAGAAGCACGAAATTGTCGCCCGGCGATGCACAAAAGGGCGGCTTGACGACGTCGGTATCGTACATATGCACGGTGCGGTGCACGCCTGGGAGGCGGGCAGTCCCGGGTCGCAATTCGAGTTTCTCAAGACAACGATCGTCCCGAACGAAGGACTGGGCCTTGGCGAAGGAGCGTGTCGAGCGCGACGAGGAGGATCTCGTCCGGCTCTACCTCACCGACATCGGGCAGTACCCGCTGCTGACCAAGGACGACGAAGTTCGCCTCGCGCAGGAGATCGAGAACGGCAACGCTGCGCGCGAACACCTTGCCGGCGGCAAGGGTTTGACACCGGCCAAGAAGCGCGAACTCCGCCGTACGTCGCGAACCGGTGAAGAGGCAACCCGCACGTTCGTGCAGTCGAACCTGCGCCTCGTCGTCTCGATCGCGAAGAAGTACCAGGCCTCGGGCCTTCCGCTGCTCGACCTGATCCAAGAGGGCAACCTCGGCCTCATGCACGCCGTCGAGAAGTTCGACTGGCGCAAGGGCTTCAAGTTCTCGACGTACGCCACCTGGTGGATCCGTCAGGCCATCACGCGCGGTATCGCGAACACGGGCCGCACGATCCGGCTCCCCGTACACGCGGGCGACACGCTGGCCCGCCTGCAGAAGGCTCGCTCGCGTCTGGAGCTGAAGCTCGGCCGGCCCGCGACGCTGTCGGAACTTTCGGCTGAAGTTGAGATGCCCGAGGACAAGGTCACCGAGGCGCTGCGCTTCGCGGCCGAGCCTCTCTCGCTGTCGGAGCCGTTGCGCGAAGACGGCGACGCCGAACTGGGCGACATCGTCGAGGACCGTTCGGCGGAGTCGCCGTTCGAGGTGGCGGCCACCGCGTTGCTGCCGGCCGAGATCGAGAAGCTGCTGGCCCCGCTCGACGAGCGGGAGCGCCAGATCCTCGCGTTGCGGTTCGGTCTCGACCGGGGTGAGCCCCGCACGCTCGAGGAAGTCGGCGAGTACTTCAACCTGACCCGCGAACGGATCCGCCAGATCGAGGCCCGGGCCATGTCGAAGCTGCGCCACCCGTCGGCCGACACCGGCGCCCGCGACCTCCTCGCCGTCTAGCCCGCAACCTTTCCGGCGCCCGGCGCGTCTGCGTCCCTCGTGTACGGCACCATTGCCGTCGGTGGGGTGCGAATCCGACCTTCGGGCGAAACCGATATGACGGCCGACGAGGCTGACCGGGCCGCGAGCTTCGCGGAGTTCTTCGACGCGCAGCGGCGCCCAGCCCTCCGGCTCGCGTATGTGCTGACCGGCAACGCCGGCGAAGCCGAAGACGTTGTCGCCGAAGCCTTCGCCCGCGTCTACCCGCACTGGATGAAGGGCCAGGTGAAGGAACCCAATGCGTACGTACGCCGCACCGTGATCAACGTCGTCAACGGTCGGTTCCGACGTCTCGCGACCCGTCGGCGCCACGACGAACGCGTCCGGTTGGGTGAACCGTCGGTCGCGTTCGGCGACGACCGGATCATGCAGCGGGCGACCCTCGAAGCGGCATTGGCCGCGCTCCCGCCGCGTCAACGGGCGGCGGTCGTGCTGCGCGTCATCGAAGACATGTCCGAGGCCGAGACCGCGCGGGTTCTCGGGGTGAGCGTCGGCACCGTGAAGGGCTATCTCTCGCGGGGCCTCGAACGTCTTCGCGCCGAACTCGGCGACGAGGCACCGGTATGACCAGCGACAACCCTCTCGACCCCGAACTGCGCGACGCGCTGCGCGGGCTCGCCGACGGCGCGCCGTCCGGCGACGAACTGTGGGACAAGACGGAACGTCGCATTGCCGTGCACCGTCGGCGCCGCTCTGTCGGTTCGGGGCTCGTGTCCGCGTGTGTCGTGCTCGTCATGGTCGGCGGCATCGTCACCGTCACGCGCGACGGCAACGACGCGTCGGTCACGAGCCCGCCCGTCACGTCGTCGACGACCTCCACGACGGTCGTGGATGGCGACGCGGTCGCCCGCGGTGAGCGGATCGTCGCCCGAACCGACGGTCGCATCGCGATCGTCGACGACGAGTGGAACCCGGTGCGCACGATCGCCCGCGTCGGCCCGGAACGGTTCGTCCGCCAGATCGCGGTCTCGCCCGACGGCGCGACGCTCTACTACCTCATCGACGACGAACCCGGATACGGCTCGGACTGCGCGACGTTGCTTGCCGTCGACGTCGAGACAAGTCGCCCGATCTTCGACGACGTCAAAGCCCGCACCTTTGCGCTGAGCCCGGACGGAACCAAGCTCGCGCTCGGCATGCGCGCGGGCGCCACGCCCGCGCCGTGCGGCGACCGGGGTGCGGAGGGGAACGCAACCGTGCGCGTCCTCGACACCGAAACGCTGGAGCCCGCGTGGGAGTGGCAGGACGAGTCGGTGTCGTCGTCGTACGTCGAGGCGGTCAGCTGGGACCCGTCGGGCGCGCAGGTCGCGGCCGAGGTGTGCACCGCGACGTGTCGCGTCATGGTCGTCGACCAACTGTCGTCGGTCGGGCCGTTTACACCGCTGACTCCCGCCGACCAGACCGTCTCGGCGGCATGGGGTCCCGGAGGTCTCTGGACGCTCGACGTGTGTTGCCGCGAACCGGCCGACGACGCCGACACGCGCCTGCGCATCCGTGCGGTCGACCCGGTCGCGGGAACCGGCGAGGAGTTGTACGTCGTCGACGGCGAGTCGGACCCGGCCGAGTTCGAGGTCGTGGCCCTGGGCGACGAGTGGTATCTGCTCCGGCGTACGTCGACCGTGGCGAGCGTCGAAGCCGAACTGACCCGTATCAACCTGGTCGCCGACCCGGTGCTGGAGCCGGTCGCCGAGGGTGTCACGGCCGTTGCGCAGACAGTGCGGTAGGGCCTGCCGTCGGCACGTGATTCAGATACCGTCGACCGCAGTCGATGGGAGGAATCGTGACTGACGCGACGAACGTTCCCAAGCCGGGCTGGAAAGCACCGGCCGGCGCCACCGATGCTGACAAGGTGCAGGACCAGGTCCAGCGCCAGGCAGGGCTGACCGGCGGTGAAGCGGGCGGCGGCACGCTGTTCACCGAACCGATCCTGGTCGTGAACCAGAAGATGAAGATCATCGAAATGGTCAACGAGTACATGGTCTACGACCAGAACGGCACCCAGATCGGCGAAGTCGCCGAAGTGAACCAGTCCGTGTTAAAGCACGCGGCGCGGTTCATGACGAGCCTCGACCAGTTCCTCACGCACACCTACGAGATCCGCGACGAGAACCAGCAGCCCATCTTGGTGTTGCACCGCCCGCGCAAGATCTTGAAGTCGAAGTTCAAGATCACCAAGCCGGACGGCACCGAAGTCGGCGACATCGCGCAGAAAGGTGCGCTCGGGAAGATCAAGTTCGCGATCCACGCCGGCGGCAAGGAAATAGGGATCATCCAGGCCGAGAACTGGAAGGCGTGGAACTTCCACGTGAAAGACGCGTCCGGTACCGAGGTCGCGCGGATCACCAAGACGTTCGAAGGCATCCTCAAGACGTCGTTCACAACCGCGGACAACTACGTCGTGCAGTTCCACGGCCCCATGGAGCAACCCCTCCACAGTCTCGTCGTGGTAGCGGCACTCTGCATAGACACCGCGCTCAAACAAGACGACAGAGGCCTCAACTAGAGGAAGTGGCAAGGACATAGCAAGCGCCAGTGGCCGAAGAAGGAGCGCAAGATGCGGGCGAGCGCAGCGAGCCTCGCCGGAGCGGGAGGACTCTCCAGGCGCGCAGCGCCCAGCCAAGTCCGGGAGCGACAAAGCAAGAAGCGCCCTGCCCTTTCCGGGAGCGACAAAGAGATATAGCGGAGGTGGCAGGAATCGAACCCACCGGACGGACGGAGTCCGTCCCACTCGTGTTGAAGACGAGGGGGGCCACCAGACCCCTTTCACCTCCGGGTCGCACGCTAGGACCTTCGGCCCTGTTCCTGTGCGGGGCGCACACCCGACGCTGGTGTCATGGATGTCGACGTGCTGCCGCGTGCGCGCTCGCGGCTGCGGGCGGTGGCGCTTCCCAGCGAACACGGCGGGTGGGGGCTCACGCTCGAGCCGGTCCTGCTCGGGCTCCTCGTCGCCCCGTCGATCGCGGGCGGTGCGATCGGGCTGGCCGCGTTTGTCGCGTTCGTCGCGCGCACGCCGCTCAAGGTTCTGCTCGTCGACCGGCGTCGGGGCCGATGGATCGACCGCACGCGCGTCGCCGCGACGGTGCTGGCCGTCGAAACCGTGATCCTCGTCGGGCTCGCCACGGTCGCATTCGTCAGGGCGGGAAGTGTGTGGGTCCTCCCGGCGCTGCTCGCGGTCCCATTCGTGGCAGTCGAACTGTGGTTCGACATGCGCAGCCGGAGCCGGCGCTTGGTCCCCGAGTTGTGCGGGGCGATCGGCATCGGCGCGGCCGGTGCCGCGATCGTGCTGGCCGGAGGCGACAGCGGCCGGCTCGCGACCGCGGTCTGGTTGCTCGTCGCCGCGCGCGCGATCGCATCGATTCCTTTCGTGCGGGTGCAGATCGCCCGGTTGCGCCAGAACACGTACACGCGTGCGACGAGCGATGCCGCCCAGCTCGCCGGGTGTGCCGTAGCCGCTGTCGCCGCGTTGGTGTACCGCGATCTGGTCCTGGGCGCCTCCGCCGTCGGCGTGCTTGCCGCGATCCAGGTCGTCGGCGTTCGCCGGCCGCCGGTCCCGGCCAAGGTGCTCGGACTGCGCCAGCTCTTCGGTGGCTTGGCCGTCGTCGGTGCCGCCGCGGTGGGAGTCGGAATCTGAAGGTGGGCGAGCGCAGCGAGCCTCGCCGGAGCGGGAGGACTCCCCAGGCGCGAAGCGCCCAGCCAAGTCCGGGAGCGACAAAGCAAGTACGCTGCGGCCGCCGTTCGGAGGAGGTGTCAACCCGTGAAGAAGTTGTTGTTGCTGCTCGTGCTCGTCGCCCTCGGGGCGCTCGTCGCGAAGAAAGTCCGCGACGCGTAGCCGCGTTCGTCGTTCTACGCGCGTGCGGGCTCGGCCCGGCGGCGGAGCCAGAGGTACACCACGACGCCGGTCCCTAACGCCGCGAGCGCGCTCCCGGCCGCGATGGTCGGTCCCTTCGGTGGTACCGGTACACGGTCGCGGAGGCGCACGGGGTTCTCGAACGAGACACTCTCCCAGTCGCGCTCGCGTGCGATGCGTGCGAGTTCGCGGTCGGGGTTCACGGCAACGGGGTTGCCGACCAGCTCCAGCATCGGGAGGTCGGTGATGGAGTCGGAGTACGCGTACGAGCCGGCGAGGTCGATGCCTTCGCGTACGGCCATCTCGCGCATGGCTTCGGCCTTGTGCGGCCCGTACGCGTAGAACTCGAGTTCGCCGGTGTACTTGCCTTCGTCGTCGAGCCGGGCGCGGGTGGCGATGACGTCGTCGACGCCGAGGTACTCGCCGATTGCCTCGACCGTCTCGGAGGGCGACGACGAAATGATCACGGTCTTGCGTCCGGCTTTCTTGTGTTCTTCGATGAGGTCGAGCGCTTCCGCGTAGATGACCGGCGAGATCACGTCTTCGAGCGTCTCGTGCACGATCTCTTTGACGCGTGCGTGATCCCACCCGCGCGTGAGCGCGAGCATCGCTTCGCGTAGCCGTTCCATCTTCTGTTCGTCGGCGCCGACGAGCATGTACACGATCTGCGCGTACAAGCCGCGCACGATCGTTCGCTTCGAGATCAGGCCCTCGCGATAGAAGCTGCCACCGAGGGCCATGACGGAACTCGTGGCGATGATGGTCTTGTCGAGGTCGAAGAACGCGGCTTGCATCTGCCTACAGCGTAGAAGGGAACCCTTGACGCGAGTCGAGCAGGGCCGTACGGTGTCGTCACTTCCCCGGTGACTTCCCCCGGGCCGCCCGCGCGCATCCGTGTTCCGTACACGGGCCGGGTGTCTTTCCTTCCCCCGTTCTGTCGGTTCGCGTTTCGACCCGGGGAGGGTCCGTGTTGCTGTGCTTGTGGTCGCCTAAAGGTGGGTCCGGCGCGTCGGTGTTCGCGGCGGCGTGCGCACTGACGCTTGCTCGCGACGGCGGCGCCCGTCTCGCCGATATCGGGGGTGACCAGCCCGCGATCCTGGGGCTGGGCGCCGATCCGGGTACCGGACTGCGGGAGTGGCTGAAGGTGGGGGTCGAGGCTCCGACCGACGCGCTCGACCGCCTCGCGCTCGACGCGGGTCGGGGGCTGACGTTGTTGCCGGCGGGCCAGGCGGCGGTGGGCGACGTGGCGCCCGAGGCCGGGGCCGCGCTCGGCATGGCGTTACGCAGTAGCGGGGTGCCCACGATTGTCGACGTCGGCGGCGAACGTGTGCCCGCGCTCGACGCGTTGCTCGAAGTGGCCGACATGTCGGTCCTCGTGGTGCGGGGCTGCTACCTCGCGTTGCGGCGGGCGGTGCGCGACCCCGCGACGGCACGGATTGCGGGCGCGGTGCTCGTGGAAGAAGCGGGCCGGGCGCTCGGTGCGCGTGAGGTTGCCGACGTCCTCGGTGTCCCGGTGCTGGCGACGGTGCCGGTGCGGTCCTCGGTGGCGCGGGTGGTCGACGCCGGGGTGCTCACCTCGCGCCTTCCCGACCATCTCGCGCGTCCGGCGCGAGAGCTGCTCGCGCACGCCGGCCTCGCGCGCAAGGGTCGCGCCGCGTGAGGATCCAGGCGCAGATCCGGAGGTGCGGCGCGCTCTCGGGCGGCACGCGTCGCTGCGGTGGAGCACCGGAGGTCGTAGCCGCATGAACATGGCCCTGCGTGACGCGCTGCATCGACGGCTGCTCGATACGCCGTTCGATCCGGAACAGTTCGACCGGCCCGAGTTGCGGAGCCGCCTCGAGATGCTGCTGCGCGACGAGGATCCGCTGTGCCCGGCGGCCGATGCGGCGCGGGTGCTCGACGCGCTGGTCGACGAAGTCGGTGGTCTCGGGGCGCTCGAGCCGTTGATGGCCGACGACGAGGTCACCGAAGTCATGCTCAACGGCCCCGGTCGTGCGTTCGTCGAGCGGCGGGGGCGGTTGGTCGCAGTCGATCTCGATCTCGACGCGGCCACGATCGCCCGCCTCGCACAACGCATCGTGGCTCCGCTGGGACTGCGCCTCGACCAGTCGTCACCGCTCGTCGACGCCCGTCTCCCCGACGGCTCCCGTGTCCATGCGGTGCTGCCACCGCTCGCACCCGACGGTCCGTGCCTGACGATCCGGCGGTTCACGGTGCGCGACGTGAACCTGGCCGCGTTCGGGCTCGACGAGCGCG
>JANNHK010000106.1:0-25880 GCA_031404355.1 Actinomycetes bacterium | reverse complement strand
TGTCGTCGTCGTGTCGGTCGGCGCCGGAGGAGCGGTGGGCTTCGGTGCCGGAGTGTCGGACCCGCCCGCCGCAGGCGGGGTCCCCTCCGCGGTGACGGACGCGGCGGCGACCGGCGCCCCGGTCGTCGTGGTCGCCCCGGCTGTGGCCGCCACGCGGCGGGTAACACGGTCACCACTGCCGCCACTGCGCTGCCCCATACGAGATTTCTCGTCTTCATCGCTGCCTCCCTGGTCATGCATTGCGGCCCCGTGGCCGTGCGCATGTGGGAGCAGCGGGTGGGCGGCGTCTCGCAACTTTCTTTCCGCCGATCGGGTCAGGTCCTTCGATCGGTCAGTGCGTCACCTGTTCGCAGTTCGTGCTCGTGTCGCCGGGGGTCGCGCCCTGGGCGGGATCGGCACTGAGTCCGTCGTTGCCGTCGCCGCAGTCGATGTCCCACTCGCGTACGCCGTCCTTGGCATTGACGCTGTCGTTGCCGGGTCCGGCGTAGATCAGGTCGCGGCCCGCACCCGCCTCGATCACGTCATTGCCGTCTTCGCCGAAGAGGTACTCGACCGCCTTCGTGCCCCGCAGGGTGTCGTTGCCGGGTCCGCCGTACAACGTCACGACGTGGTTGTTGCCCTCGATGAGGTCGTCGCCGGCCCCTCCGTGGAGGTTCACCCAGGTGCCGCGCGGACCGACGATGTGGTCGTTGGCCGCCCCGCCGAACACGTCGACGGTCTTGCCGATGTTGTCGAGTTCGCCGGGTGCGCCGTCGTTGGCCTTGCCGTCGAGCGTGATCGACAGGGGCATCAAGCGGGCCGAGTAGTCGATCGTGTAGTTGCCCTTGCCGATGAAGCGCACCGGGCCGTCGGGAGTCGGTCCGGCCTTGTACGTGTCGTAGCCGAGCGTGTCGTTGACGTCGACGGGCCGCATCGTCTGCACGGTGAATACGTCGCGCCCCCACTTGCCGTCGATGAGGATCTTCGTGACGCCGCTACAACGGGCGCTGGTGGGGTTGATGTTCACGCATCCGTCGCTCACCGTCACCGGGAACCGGTTCGAGACGATGACGTCGGTGCCGTCGTCGTACACGTCCAGGGCATCGCCCTCCCAGGCGAAATCGTCGCCGATGATCCGCAGCTGGCCCCGCACGACCGTTGCCGTCGGCGGCGGGGGCGGTGGAGGCGGCCCGGGATCGTCGAACTTGACCTGCACGTCGGCGACGCCGGTCGCGACGTTTTGGCTGACGAGCGTGATCGACATGTTCGTCATGGGGTCGCGAAAGGTCTTCCCGATGCCCAGGGTCTGGTCGACGCCGTCGGTCACCGGTGTCATGTCGACGAGGTGCGTGTGCTGATTGGCTTGTGCGTTACCGACGACGCGGATCTGGAGGCCCTTGGTGTTCTTCGAGCGGCACGACGGGTAGTCGGTCGTTCGCCATTCGAGCATGTAATAGCCGCCGTGGGAGGCGGGTGCGCCGGGTACGACGAGCGCGCGCGGCAGGCCGTTGCCGTCGAGATTCCGCGCGCGCAGCTGGACCGTGGCATCGGCTTCGACCTCGGTGTACGGCAGGTCCCAGTCGGCGACGATGTCCTGGTAGGCGCTGTATGCGCACGCGCCGCCGCCGTTGCCGAGCGGCGTGAGCCAGTCGCCGTATTCCGCCGAGCTGCAGTTGGGCCCCATCGGCAGCGGGAAGCGTCCGTCGTTGCAGCTGAGTTCGTTCGAGTGGTGGAAACCCAGGTTGTGGCCCATCTCGTGCCAGAGCGTCTGCGTGTCGAGTGGCCCGAAGTACCAGCTGCGCCCGCCGAAGAGCTGGGCGCGGCCGGTGATGCCGAAGCAGTCGACGTTGCTCATGAACAGGTAGAAGTCGTAGCCCGGGTGTCGCTGGGCGACTTCGTACGTACCGTCGTTGCCGCCGATGCAGTTGTCCGACGTGCCCGCCGGAAGGGTCTCGGAGAACACGTCGTCGACGCCGCCCGAGAGCGTGAGCTTGCCGCGCGACTCCTTCTCCCACATCTTCGCGAGCGAGTTCGATCCGGTGAAGACCATGTCGCTCAGTGTGGACTCGCTCCCGAGGTACGGCTTCGACGAGGTGAAGTGCTTGATGCGAATGATTGCGGCGCGCTTCGCGCCGCTGTACGCAGGCATGTACGAACCGATGCGGTGGAAGTGTTCGACCGCGACGACGTCGCCGGAAACCTCGCCGGTGATCGCGACTCGTTGACCCGACAGGGGTTCGAAGTCTTCGAGCGCGCCGTCGCCTTCCACGCCGAACCGTTCGCCCCCGTCCGTGACGATCGTGACTTCGTCGGCCTTCATCGTGCCGTCGTCGAGCATCGCCACGGTGACCGTGACGGTTCCCTCCATCGTCACGTCCGACGATGGGGCGGTGCCGGCGGTGGCCGCGCCTCCTGCGCCCAGCAACGTGGCGGCGACCGCGATGACCACCGGGACGGCGCGACGCCGCGCGGTCCGAGTCGAGTGAGTGGGCATCCGTTCCCCCGTGCCTCAACGGCCGCCGCGACTCGGAGCGACCTATCTGCCGTCGATGGCTCCCTGTCTAGTTCGCGCCACGACGAGAGGAAATGGGCCCAACGAACTGTCCTCGGCCCCTGACCCCGAGGTAGTTCGGGTCGACAGGACCATAACCTTCCGGTTAGGGTAAGAGTCGTGAAGACAAAAACCGGAGATGCCCGGGCGGCGGCGGGCTACGACCCCTCGCAGTACCCGCCCTTCGCAGTGACCGTCGACGTGGTGATCCTGACCATGTCCGAAGGCGAGCTGCACGTATTGCTCGTGCGGCGCGGCCAGGCGCCGTTCGAAGGGACGTGGGCGATCCCCGGCGGCTTCAAGCTTCCCGGCGAGACGTTGGACGAAGCGGCGAAGCGGGAGTTGGCCGAGGAGACCGGTGTCGATGCCGCGAGCTTGCTGACCCAGTTCGGCGCGTACGGCGACCCCGGTCGCGACCCGCGTATGAACGTCGTGACGGTTGCCTACCTCGCGGTGCTGCGCGACGTGGGCGCGGTGGTTGCCGGCTCGGACGCGGCCGAGGCCTCACTCGTACCGGTATCGGAGCTGCTCAACGGGAAGCTCGAGTTGGCGTTCGACCACATGCGGATCGTGCGGGATGCGATCGAACGAGTCCGCGTCGAACTCGAAGTCTCGGGTGTCGCGACGGCGTTCGTCGGCACGACGTTCACGCTCGCCGAGCTTCGGGCCGTGTACGAGGCGGTCTGGGGTGTCGAACTCGACGGCGCGAACTTCCGGCGCAGTGTCGTTGCGGACGAGGGTTGGGTGATCCCGACCGGACGCCTCGCCGAGCCCGGGGCGGCCGGCGGCAAGCCCGCGGAGTTGTTTCGAGCGGGCGGGGCATGGAAGCACGGCGGACCGATTCGCCGTCCGAAGCGAATACAGAAACGGAAGTGACGCGGTGAGAGCGGTTGTGCACACGAAATACGGCGGCCCAGAGGTGTTGCACCTCGAAGAAGTCGAGCGGCCGATACCCAAGGCCAACGAAGTGCTCGTCAAGGTTCACGCGACGACGGTCAACCGAACCGACTGCGGATTTCGCGACCCCCGGCCGTTCTTCGTGCGCGTCTTCAGCGGCCTCGTGCGACCGAAGAACAAGATTCTCGGCACGGAACTGGCCGGGGAAGTCGAAGCAGTCGGCGCCGCGGTCACCGAGTTTGCGGTGGGCGACCGCGTGTTCGGTGTCAACGCCGACAAGTTCGGCGCGCACGCCGAGTTCGTGTGCGTCGCCGAGGACGCCGCGCTGGCGACGATGCCGACCGGCATGACCTTCGAGGACGCGGCGGCGGTCGGCGACGGAGTGGTTCTGGCCCTGGCCTGCCTGAGGAAGGCAGATCTCCAACGCGGCCAACGGATCCTCATCTACGGCGCATCCGGATCGATCGGTACGGCCGCGGTGCAACTCGCGAAGTGTTCCTTCGGCGCCGACGTCACCGCGGTGTGCGACACCAAGAACGTCGAGATCGTGAGATCACTCGGGGCCGACCGGGTCGTCGACTACACCCGCGACGACTTCACCGGCGACGGCGAGATCTACGACGTCGTGTTCGACGCGGTGGGGAAGTCCTCGTTCCGGCGCTGCAAGCGGGCACTGAAGCCGGGCGGCGCCCTCATCGAAACCGACCTCGGGTTCGGTTGGCAGAACCCGATCCTGGCGCTGCTGACCTCGCGGTTCGGGAAGAAGAAGGTGCTCTTCCCGATACCCAAGTACACGAAGCAGGACATCGTTCTGCGCAAGGAACTCGTCGAGGCCGGGAAGTACCGGGCGGTCGTCGATCGGCGCTATCCACTCGAGCAGGTCGTCGGGGCGACGGCTTACGTCGAAACCGAGCAGAAGACGGGCAATGTCGTGCTCACGATCAGCCGCGACCTTCCCCGGGCTCATTCCAAGGAAGTATGAGAGGATGAACCGTGGCTGAGGCGGGGCTCGTCACCATCTTGTTCACCGATCTCGTGGGTTCGACCGAAATGGCGTCGGACCTCGGCGATGTCGCGGCCGACGAGTTGCGCCGCGCCCATTTCGGACACCTGCGCGAGGCCATCGCCGCGACGGGCGGCACCGAGGTGAAGACCATCGGCGACGCCGTCATGGTCTCGTACAGGGGTGCGGCCGACGCCCTCGCCGGCGGGGTGGCGATGCAGCGCGCCGTCGACCGGCACAACCGCGGGAACGAGACCGTGCGGTTGGAGATGCGGGTCGGTATCAGCGCGGGTGACGCGTCGTTCGAAGACGGCGACTGGTTCGGCACCCCGGTCATCGAAGCGTCGCGCCTGTGTGCGGCCGCGACCGGTGCGCAGATCCTCGTGAGCGACCTCGTACGGGCCCTCGCGGGCTCGCGCTGCGAGTTCGACCTCCTCCCACTCGGAACGCGCGAACTCAAGGGCCTGCCCGACCCGATCGCGATCTGCGAGGTCGATTGGCGCGTCGCGCACGATGCAACCCGCCTCCCGCTCCCGACGTTCGTCGACATCGCGCCAGGGTTCGCGTTCGCAGGTCGCGTCGATGCGTACGACACGCTCCTGACGGCGTGGAAGGAAACGCTCGAAGGCGCCCGCCGCGCCGTGCTCGTGTCGGGCGAACCGGGCATCGGGAAGACTCGACTCGTGACCGAGTTGGTGCGGTACGCGCACGAGGTGGGGACGACGATTCTCTGGGGCCGCTGTGACGAGGAACTCGGCGCGCCGTTCGAACCGTTCGCCGAAGCGCTCCGTCACTACGCGCAGTCGGTGCCGCCGGACCGGCTGCGCGCCGAGATCGGGCCATTGGGCGGTGAGCTGACCCGGTTGCTTCCCGAACTCACGGCGCGCGTGCCCGGGCTCGCGGCCCCGATGCCCGCCGACGCCGACACCGAGCGCCATCGTCTCTTCGAAGCCGTCACCGACTTTCTTGCCGAGATGTCGCACACCGACGCGGTCATCCTCGTCCTCGATGACATCCACTGGGCCGACAAGCCCTCACTACTCCTCTTGCGCCATCTCCTGCGTTCGGGCTCGTCGATGCGGCTGTTCGTGCTCGCGACGTACCGCGACACCGACCTCGACCGCACGCACCCGCTCGCCGACGTGCTGGCCGACCTGCGGCGCGAGCCCGGCGTGTCGCGCCTCGACCTCGTCGGCCTCGACCGGTCCGAGGTCACTGCGCTCATGGAGTCGAGCGCCGGCCACGATCTCGACGAGCCCGGCGCCGACCTCGCCGTCGCGTTGCAGCGAGAAACCGAAGGCAACCCGTTCTTCGTCGGCGAAGTGTTGCGCCACCTCGCCGAATCGGGCGTGCTGGTGCAACGCGAAGGCCGCTGGACCAGCGACTTCACGCTGGCCGATGTGGGTCTCCCGGAAGGCATCCGCGAGGTCGTCGGGCGGCGACTGTCGCGGCTGTCCGAACCGGCCAACCGCGCCCTCGCGTTGGCCGCGGTGATCGGTGCGCAGTTCGACCTCGCGACGATCGAAGCCGCCGGTGGCCCGCAGGGCGACGAACTGTTCGACGCGCTCGACCAAGCGGTGCAGCACTCGATCATTCGTGAGGTGCCCGGCACGGTCGGCCGGTACACGTTCGCGCACGCGCTCATGCGCTCGGCGCTGTACGAGGAGCTGACGACCAACCGCCGCGTCCGCATGCACGCGCAGATCGCCAACGCGATCGAAACCCGAAACGCGCACCGCATCGACGAGCACCTCGACGAACTCGCGTACCACTTCACCGAAGGCGCGCTCGCGGGCGACGCGAACAAGGCGGTCGAGTACTGCCGGCGGGCCGGCGAGCGGGCCGACAACGAGCTCGCGTTCGAAAGCGCAGTGACGCACTACGACCGCGCGCTGAGCGCACTCGAACTGGTCGACGTTCCGGATCTCGTCGTGCGTTGCGACCTCCAGCTCGCGCTCGCGATCGCGTTGTTCAACGCGGGCGACGAGCGCTGTCGCGAGGCCGTGTTCGCGGCGGCCGCGAGCGGCCGCGAGCTCGGGGATGCCGAACGACTCGCCTCCGCCGCGCTCATCCTCACGTCGAACACCGGCACCAGCGACGCCGCATTCGACCGTGAGCTGGTCGGGCTGCTCGAGAACGCGCTCGACGCGATCGGCGAGGCACCCACCGGGCTGCGCGCCCGGTTGTTGTCGTCGCTGGCTGCGGAACTCCAATGGAGCCCACAGGTGGAGCGGCGTATGCAGCTCGCACGCGAGTCGCTCGCGGTGGCCCGCGAGTCGCAGGATCCCGTCGCGCTCAATATCGTTCTGACGCGAGGGTGGGCCCTGCTCGACGGCTCGCAGCCGATGGTTGCCGAGATCGAATCGCTCATCGCCGAGGCGGAACCGGTGGCGCGCGCCACCGGCGACCCGGCCCAGCTCGTGAACGTGCTCCAGAGCAAAGCGTTCATGGCCGCGTGCCGCGGCGACAGCGGCGCGTTCGCCGCGCACCTCGAGGAAGTTGCGCGCATCTCCGACGGGATGCGCCGGCCGAGGCTGGCGTGGATCGTGCGATGCCACGCGTCGGCACTGGCGGGGTACTTGGGCGAACTCGAGCGGGCCGAGCAGCTCGCCAACGAGACCCTCGAGCTCGGACAGCGCGCCGGCGTGAGCGACGAGGCCATGATCGCCTTCTACGGCACGTACCTGTACCAGATTCGCACCGCGCAAGGTCGAGTAGGTGAGCTGATCCCGCTCCTCGAAGCCCGCGTCGAAAGCAATCCCGACGTTCCGGTCTGGCGCGTCGCGCTCGGCGGCGCCCTCCTGGAGAGCGAACGGTACGACGAGGCGATGGAACACCACCTCTGGATGGCCGAAGACAGTTGCGCCAAGGTGCCGCACGACGCCGAGTACGGGGTGACGATCTGCGGGCTCGCCCGCCAGTCCTACTTCCTCCGGCCACCCGAGCCGATCATGCGCGACGTCTACGAGCGCTTGTTGCCGTTCGCGGGATTGTTCGGGTACAGCGGTCCGGGCATGAGTGATCTCGCCGACCTCGGTCTCGCGATGAACGCGGCTGCCCTCGGTCGGTCGGACGACGCCGACCGCCACTTCGCCGACGGCATCGCACTCTGCGGGCGGGCGGGCACCCGTTCGTTCCTCGCCCGGTTCCACTTCTTCTGGACCCGCGTGCTCGCCGACCGCGGCGACGTCGCCCGCGCCCGCGAGCAGGGCGAGCTCGCGATCAAGCTCGGCACCGAACTCGGTATGACCGGTCCGCAGGGTGTCGTGCCGCGCGCGCAGGCGATCCTCGCGCAGGAAGCCTGAGGAGACGTCATGGCGAGTGGTCTGATCACGATCTTGTTCACCGACCTGGTCGGGTCGACGGAACTCGCGTCGGAGATCGGCGACGCGGCGGCGGACGAGTTGCGCCGCGACCACTTTGCGTCGCTGCGCGAAGCCGTGGCCGCGACGGGCGGGACCGAAGTGAAGACGATCGGCGACGCGCTCATGGTGTCGTACTCGGGCGCCGCCGACGCGCTGGCGGGCGCGGCGACGATGCAGCGCGCGGTCGAGCGCCACAACCGCAAGCTGGGCGAGGGCCGGCTCGCGATGCGCGTCGGCATCAGTGCCGGCGACGCGAACTTCGAAGACGGCGACTGGTTCGGCACGCCGGTCGTCGAGTCGTCCCGGCTGTGCGCGGCCGCGACCGGCGGCCAGATCCTCGTGAGCGACATCGTCCGCGTGCTCGCGGGATCGCGCGCCGACCTCGAGTTGCGGCCCCTCGGCGAGCTCGACCTCAAGGGCCTGCCCGCGCCCCTGGCCGCGTGCGAGGTCGTATGGCAGGTGGCGAGCAGCGAGGCCGAGTTCCCGCTGCCGGTCTGCATCGAGATCGACCCCGCCTTCCCGTTCGCGGGCCGCGTCGACCAGGTCGAACGCCTGACGGTCACGTGGAAGGAAACCGCGGAGGGGGCCCGGCGCGCGGTGCTGGTGTCGGGCGAACCCGGCATCGGCAAGACGCGACTCGTCACCGAAGTGGTGCGCATCGCGCACGACCGCGGCGCGATCGTGCTGTGGGGGCGCTGCGACGAGGAAATGGGGGCGCCCTACGCGCCGTTCGTCGAAGCGTTACGCCACTACGTCGCGGTGAGCCCGCCCGACCGGCTGCGGGCGGAACTCGGGCCACTCGGCGGCGAATTGGTGCGCATCGTTCCCGAACTGTCAGCCCGCGTCCCGGGTATGGCCGAACCGTTGCGGGCCGACGCCGACACCGAGCGCTTCCGCCTCTTCGACAGCGTCGCCGACCTGCTCGCCGAGATGTCGGTCGCGCATCCCGTCGTGCTCGTACTCGACGACGTGCACTGGGCCGACAAGCCGTCGCTCGTCCTGCTCCGCCATCTCCTGCGGTCGTCGACGCCGATGCGGCTGTTCGTGCTCGCGACGTATCGCGACACCGACCTCGACCGCAGCCATCCGCTTTCCGACGTCCTCGCCGACTTGCGCCGTCAACCCGGCGTCGAACGCCTCGACCTCCAGGGCCTCGACGAGGGCGAGATCGTCGGCTTGATGACGAAGAGCGCCGGCCACGATCTCGAAGCGTCGGGGCTCGACCTCGCGCACACGTTGTTCACCGAGACCGAAGGCAACCCGTTCTTCGTCGGTGAGGTGCTGCGCCACCTCGCCGAGTCGGGCGCCATCGTGCAGCACGACGGCCGCTGGACGACCGGCCTGGGCGACGCCGGCATCCCCGAAGGCATCCGCGAAGTCATCGGCCGGCGCCTGTCGCGTCTCTCCGACGCCGTGAACCGCGCGCTCGCGGTCGCGGCCGTGGTCGGTCCGGTGTTCGACCTCGCGACGGTCGAGGGCGCGGGTGGGCCGACCGGCGACGAACTCTTCGACGCGCTCGACGAGGCAACCCAGCACGGCCTCATCCGCGAGGTGCCCGGAGCCGCGGGTCGGTACTCGTTCGCCCACGCGCTCATGCGGTCCGCGCTCTACGAGGAACTCACCACCAATCGCCGCGTCCGGATGCACTGGCGGGTCGGCGAGGTACTCGAATCGCGCTTCGCGTCCGATCTCGACGCGCACCTCGACGAACTCGCCTATCACTTCGGCGAGGGTGCCCTGGCCGGCGACCCGGTCAAGGCGGTCGACTACGCGCGCCGCGCCGGCGAGCGCGCGATGAAAGACCTGGCGTTCGAGTCGGCAGGCGCACACTTCGAACGCGCGCTCGGGACACTGGAACTCATCGACGACTCGGCCCCGGCGGTGCGCTGCGACCTCCTCATTGCGTGGGCCAACGCGCTCCAGATCGTCGGAGACCCGCGCAGCCGCGCCGTCGTGTTCGACGCCGCGCAGCGGGCTCGGGTGATCGGCGACGCCGGCCGGTTGGCGGGCGCCGCGCTGGCGCTCGTCAGTTACACCTCGGGGGCGACGCACGCAGGATTGGTCGACGGCGAGATCGTCGCGCTCCTTGAGGAAGCACTGGCCGCGCTCCCGCCCGGGCCCGCGCCCGTGCGCGCCCGGCTCCTGGCATCGCTTGCCGTCGAGCTGCAGTGGTCCCCGGAGGAGGGTCAGCGGCGGGTGGAACTCGCGCGCGAAGGCCTCGAGATGGCGCGTGCGACGCGTGATCCGGTAACCCTCAGCCACGTGTTGACGCGCAGCTGGGCGTTGCTCGACGGTTCCCGGCCCTGGCATACCGAGTTCGTTCCGCTCAACCAGGAGGCCGAGGCCGTCGCCATCGAGACCGGCGACGTGCGGACGCTGGTCGACGTGCACCGCTTCGCGTTGTGGATGAGCGCGATGCTCGGAGACCGGCCCGAACTCGACGCGCGCTTCGCGGCGTACGTCCGCGCCGTCGACCAGCTCCGCCATCCGCGCATTCGTGCCGTACGAGTGTTCGACGAGGCCGCCCTCGCGGAGTACGACGGGCGCCTGGCCGACGCCGAGCGCCTCACGCTGGAGGGCATGGAGGTCGCGCAGCGGGCCGGGACCGCCGAAGACATTGTCAGTGCGTTCGTCGGGGGTCTCTTCTTCTACATGCGGTTCGCGCAAGGTCGCCCCGACGAACTGGTTGACACCATCGCGGGGCTCGTCGAGTCGCAACCGGGTGCACCGGTCTGGCGGGTCGCGCTCGCGGGTGTGCTGGTCGAGTGCGATCGCGTCGACGACGCGCGCGTCCACTACATGTGGCTGGCCGAGGACGACTGCGCCAAGGTGCCGAACGATGTCGAGTATCCCGTGGCGATCGACGGGCTCGCGCGTATGGCGTTCCGTATGCGACCGCCCGACTCGGTGTTGCACTCGATCTACGACCGGCTCCTCCCGTTCAGCGGGTTCATGAACTGGAGCGGCGTCGGCATCAGCGGGCCCAACGACCTCGGCCTGGCGATGGTGGCGGCCACGCTCGGCCGCCACGACGACGCCGATCGGTACTTCGCGGCGGCGCTCGCGCTGTGCGAGCGCGCCCGGGCCCGGTGCTGGCTCGCCCGCACGCACGGCGACTGGAGCCGGGTACTCGCAGACCGCGGCGACACGACGCGCGCCCGCGAACAGGCCGAGATTTCGATCGTGATGGGTGAAGAACTCGGCATGACCGGACCGTTCGGCATCGTCCCGCGCGGCCGTGCCATCTTGGAGGCGTTGTGACAGAGACCGCCGTTGCCGCCGAAGCCGTCGTCAAGGAGCTCTTCTTCACGCCCGAGGGCCGGGCCGATCCGTACCCGCGCTATCACCAGTTGCGCGACCTCGCGCCGGTGTATCGCAGCGAGGCGCTCCAGGCGTGGCTCCTCACGCGCTACAGCGACTGCAAGTCGGCATTGCGCGACCCCCGCCTCGAAAAGCACTTCGCCGAGTCGCTCGACACGCGCGCGCCCGGGTGGCGGGCGCGGCCCGGGCTCCAGTGGAGCAGTCGCACGATGTTGAACCTCGACGCACCCGAGCACACCCGGCTCCGACGCCTCGTGATACGCGAGTTCACGCCGCGCACCGTCGAAGTGCTGCGCCCGCAGGTAGAAGCGATGGTCGACGGCATGCTCGACGAGATCGAAGATCGCGGTGTCGCCGAGTTGATGGATGCGCTCGCGTTCAAGTTGCCGATCAGCGTGATCGGCATGCTGCTCGGCGTCCCGGCCGAGGACCGGCCGCAGTTCCGTGAGTTGACGCAGGCACTCACCGCCGTCTTCGAACTGGGCGCGACGCGCGCCATGCTCGACGCGGCCGACGCCGCGGTGCTCGAGTGCAATGCGTACTTCGACGGGCTCATCGAGGAACGCCGGGCCCGCCCGCAGGACGACCTCCTGAGCCGGCTCATCGAAGCGGACACCAACCAGGACGCCGAGGCCGGCGAGCCCGACCGGCTGACGAACGAGGAACTGAACACCCTCGCCGCGCTGCTGTTTCTCGCCGGCTTCGAGACGACCACGAACCTCATCGGCAACGGCATGATCTCGTTGCTGACGCAGCCCGACCAGATGGACGCGCTCCGGGCGCAGCCCGACCTGTGTGCGAACGTGGCCGACGAGTTGCTGCGCCACGACGGGACCGTGCAGCTCGCGAGCCGGTTCGCGTCGACCGACGTCGCGTTCGGCGACGTGACGATCCCCGGGGGCGACGGCATCTTCATCATCCTGGGCGCGGCGAACCGCGACCCGGAGCGCTACCCCGATCCCGACCGCATCGACTTCACGCGTACGCAGGTTGCGCCCCTCGCGTTCGGCGGTGGTGTGCACCTCTGCCTGGGTGCGCCTCTCGCCCGGCTCGAGATCGAGATCGTGTTCCGCAAACTTTCGGAACGCTTCGAGGCCATCGAACTTGGTGACGAGTTGCCGCCGCACCGCGACCGGCTCACGCTGCGCGCGCCGACCGCAGTGCCCCTGAAGCTGCGCACGCGGGTTGTCGACGAGTCGCCGCTGGCGGCCCGGCCCGCGGGCGACGACACCCAATGGCGCATCGACTACCGCCGCCGTCTCGACGACCGGCCCGAGATGCTCGCGGGCGACGAGCGCGCCGCGCGCATCGCACTGCTGCGGCGCGTGCCGTTCTTCGCGCCGTGCTCGGACTCGGATCTCGCGACCCTGGCCGCCACGGCGTACCCGATCTCGTTCGATCCGGGTGAGCATCTCTGCGTCGAAGGTACCGAGGCGCCGGACTGCTACGTGATCGCGGCCGGTGATGCCGACATCGTGATGGGTGGCGAACGGGTCGCAACCGTCGGTGCCGACGACGTGGTGGGGGAGCGGGGCGTGATTCTCGGCGCGAGCCGGGCCGCGACGGTGACCACCACCTCGCACATGATTGCCTACGCGATTTCGCGCGAGCAGCTCCAGCGGGTGCTCGACGCCGCACCGGACGTGATCGCGGCAATGCAGGAACACGTACGGCGTCGCTACCACTGATGATTCTGCGCGCACGGCAGCGCGCGCGGCTACGTGAGTAGGTCGGGATCCGATTCCACGATTTCGTCCCAGAACGGTTGGAACGACGCCCAGCCGAACTGCGAGTTCCCGAGCGCGCCGACCATCATCCGGGCCTCGTCGGCTTTCCACATGACTGGTGTTCCGGCGGCTTCGGCCAAGAGCTGCGCTCGGCACGAGGTCTCCATGGCAATGAACCACCACGCCGCTTCGTCGACCGATTCGCCGGTACTGAAGATGCCGTGCCCGACTTGGATGGCGACGCGCTTGTCGCCGAACGAGACCGCGAACTCCTTGCCTTGTTCTTCGTTCATCGCGACGCGTGGCGCCGTGATGAGTGCTTGCTGCTCGAAGAACACCGCGCTGTCTTGCGTAATCGGATCCAACACTCGCGCCAAGCTCGACCACGCCTTTCCGTGGACGGAGTGCGCGTGGCAGACGGCGTTCACTTCGGGACGCGCCGCGTGAATGGCCGAATGCAAGCGGAAACCGACAGGGTTGATCGGGCGGTCGCCGACGAGAACCCTCCCGTCGTGACTCACCTGGACGAGATGCGACACCTTGATCTGCCGAAACGAAACGCCGACCGGGTTCATCCAGAAGCGGTCGGCGTGCTCCGGATCGCGCACCGTGACATGCCCGAGCAATCCCTCGGAGTACCCGGCGCGACCGAAGACCCGGCACACTCCGGCGAGCCGTTCCAACCGGTGCCGTCGCTCCTCTTCCACGGTCGCAAACGTGGGTGGCGCCGTCGCAATGAGCGACCTTGTGTCTGCTGCGAGGTCGTCGGCCATCTCGTTCTCCCCGGTCCGAGCCGTGTCCCACATGCCTACACCGCATGGCGCAGATCCGCACATGTGGGTGGGCGTGCCCGTAGGCCAGACTTGGGCTAATGCTCGACATCGTGCTCATCGAGCCGCAGATCGCGATGAACACCGGGAACATCATCCGCCTCTGCGCGAACGTCGGTGCGCGCCTCCATCTCGTACAGCCACTCGGCTTCACCCTCGACGAGGCCGCTCTCCGGCGCGGTGGGCTCGACTACCACGAGCTGACCGCCACGACGGTGTGGGATTCGTGGTTCGAGTGCCGTGCCGGTCTCGGTGGGCGTCGGATGTTCGCCACGACGTCGGGTGCCCCGCTGCGCCGCTACGACGACGTCGACTACGCGGTCGGCGATGTCGTGGTGTTCGGCTGCGAGGCCGACGGTCTCCCGCCGGCCGTGCTCGACGAGTTCGACGACGACCACCAACTCCGGATCCCGATGCGCCCCGAGAACCGCAGCCTCAACCTCTCGAACGCGGTCGGCGTGATCGCGTACGAAGCGTGGCGCCAACACGACTTCGACGGCGCCGCGTCGGGAACCTTCTCCGAGTCGCGTCGCCCGCTCCCGTAAGCGGCGTCAGTCGGGTGTACGCAGTCGTTCGTAGTACGCCGCGGCGAGCGCCTGCGATTCAGGGTCCGCGAACGCGGCGGCGAGGGCTGCGACGTCGTCTTCGGCGCCCGCCGCCGACGCGGCTGACGACGCTTCCTCCACCTGGCGCTTGGTCGCTCGGAGCACGTGCGCCGATTTCGCCGCCAACTCCGTCGCGAGCGCGTCGGTTGCCCCTTCCAAATCGTCATCGGGCACGACGCGGTTGACGAACCGGAACGCCCGGGCCTCTTCCGCGTCGAACGACCGGCCCGTGAGGATCAACTCCTTGGCGACGGCCGGTCCGACCTCACGGGTCAAGCGCGGCACGCCCGTCCAGAACAACGGGATACCCAAGTCGATCTCCGGAATGCGAAACGCTGCGTTCTCCGACGCGACGCGCAGGTCGCACGCCGATGCCAACACGACCCCACCGCCGATGCAGTGCCCGCGGATCGACGCGATTGTGACGGCCTGCATGCCGCCGATTGCCTCGGCCATCGTGCGGCCGACGACCGCCGACCGCTCGGGCGGGCCGAGCTTGCGCCACCGCTCGTCGGCGAGGTCGAACCCGGCCGAGAACGCGGTGCCTTCGCCGGCCACGACGACAACCTTCACCGGCGACTGACGGTCGAACCACGCGGCGGCGACGGCGAGTTCTTCGAGCATCGCCCGGTTGAGCGCGTTCAGTTTCTCGGGCCGGGCCAGCGTGATCCGCCCGACGGCACCGTCGCGCTGCACGTGGATCGCCGTCGTCGAGGGCGGTTCCGAAGGCACGTCAGCGCGCGCCGAGGGCGGCGGCAAGGTCGTCGCGGCCCGCGACCCGCAACTTCGCGTAGACCGATCGCAAGTGGGCGTTCACCGTGCGCACGGACAAGCCGAGTTCGGCGGCGACGTCCTTGTCGGTGCTGCCCTGCGCGACCAGCGTGGCGACCTCGCGCTCCCGCGGTGTCAGCGGCGCGGTCTCGACACCTCCGACGAGGAGGGGAGTGACAGGGTTGCCGGCCGCGGCCGCGTACTCGTTGGCCCGGTCGGCCAGCGCGAACGCGCCGCCCGAGTCGGACCCATGGGCCGCGCGCGCGGCGGCCGCCGTCGCTTCCGCGGCGTGCAGGATGCAGCCGATCTCGGCGAAGCCGCGGCCGACCGCGGCCAGTTCGTCGGCGTCGCCCGACACCAACCCGGCCGCGAACCGTGCGTATAGGTCCGGCAAGGGGCTCTGCATCGTGGCGGCCAGTTCGCGCAGCCGCGAGGCGTGCTCGCGCGCCGCGCCGTACCGAACCGCGTCGAACAACGCGTGCATCTCGAACAGATGCAGACCGCCGTCGCGGGCGACACGCGCGTCGTCGTTCAGCAGCTCGACCGCCGCGCTGACGCGGCCCCGTGCGGCTTCGAGCGCGGCGCGGGCCCGCGCTGCGGACACGAACGGATCGATCATGCCTGCTTCGGCGATCTCGGCTTCGCTGATCGCAGACGCGGCACCGTCGATATCGCCCGCTTGGGCCCGGGCCACGGTCAGCTCGTACAGCGCACTGCGCAGCGCCGGGTTGTTGGCCCCGCGAAGCGTGTTGGTGGCATCGGTCAGGTGGGCGGTCGCCTCGTGGGGGAGTCCCCGACCGAGGGCGGTGATGCCGAGCGCTTCGAGCCAGTACGCGCGAATCGCCAGGCGCTCGTCGCCGATCGCGCTGGTCAGTCCTCGGCGGGCCAACGCCTCGGCGGTATCGAACCGACCGCCGCATGCCAGCGCGAAGAACCGGATGATCTGCGTGAACATCAACGCGAGCGGCCACTCGCCGCTGCCGGCGCGGGCCATGTCCTCCACCGGGGTCGGGTCGTCGGCCACGTCGTCGAACTGACCGTTCATGATCAACGTGCGGCCGTTGGCCATCCAGATCCAGATCGCGGCCTCGTCGTTGGGTGCCACGGCGAGGTCGCGCACCTCCCACTGCGAGTCGATGTCATCGCGCACGAGCTGGAGCACTGTGCGTAGGTCAGGATCCGACAGTCGTTTGATCGCGGTGTCGAGAATCACGGCGGCGTCGTCGGTGCGGTTGAAGATGTTGGTGAGCACCGTGGCACGGGCCTTGGCGATCTGCATCGTGAGTTCGTCGTCGCACTCGGCGGCGCCGAGCGGTTCCCACTGCACCAGCGCCTCCTCGAACCGGCCCTCGTCGGCGAAGGCCTCGCCGAGGAGGTACTCGGCCTCGACGTTCCGTGTGCGCCGCGTCACGGCCGTGGCCAGGCGTGCGAGGAGCGACGTATTGCCGGTGTGGCGGGCCTGGCGCGCGGCCCGGGTCAGTAACTCGGTGTCGGAGTCGTCGCCGGTGTCGAGCCGCAACTGCGCGAGGCGGAGCAGGTCGTCGGTGCGGCGGGCGCCCGTCGCGGCGAGCTCGTCGGCGAACGCCGCCTGTATCTGCTCGGTCCGGACTGAGGGCACATCGACGCGTACCGCTTCACCGAACAACGGGTGCCCACTGCGCACGACGCGGCGCGCGCCTTCGAGAGAAACCTCCAGCAGCCCTTCGCGTTCCAGCGTCTCCACCGCTGTCGGATCGGTGATGTGGCGCAGCAGTGCGAGTCCGATTGGCTCGCACACGGCCACGACTTCGAGCGCGGCCCGCGCGACCGGGTCGAGATTCGCGATGCGGGTCCCGACGAAGTCGCGTAGGCCCATCGAGACGACGGGCGGACCGCGCCATGTCCAGCGCCCGGAGTCCGAGCGCAGTGTCCCTTGGCGCACGCCTTCGGCGAGGAGCTCACGCAGGAACAGGGCGTTGCCGCGCGTGATGTCGAACAGTGTGTCGGCGGTGGCGGCGTCGAGGCTTCCGTCGAGGAGCGTCGCCGCGAGCTCGGTCGTTCCGGCGGCGTCGAACGGCGGGAGTTCCAACACCGTCCCGGCATCGTCGCGCCAGAGCAGTCGGATCGAGTCGGCGACCGGTTCACCCGTGCGGACCGTCGCGACCGCGAACGCGCGGCCGGTCATGACGAGCCGGTGTACCAGTGTGGCCGACGCGGGGTCGAGGAGGTGGGCGTCGTCGACGACGAGGAGGAGCGATGCAGCCGGGTCGCGTTCGAGCAAGCCGTCGACGATGGCACCCAGCAACGCCTCGCCGCGCCCGCCGCGTCCTTCGGGGACGAGGTGCAAGAACGCGCCGAGCGGAAGGTCGCGGGCCGAGGCGGTGCCCACTGCCCACTCGACCTGCCAGCCGTCAGCGGCCGCGCGGGCGGCGGCCTCACGGGCGAGTCGGGTTTTTCCGACTCCCGGAGGGCCGACGATGATCGTCGATCCGTGCTCGGTGTGGCGCGCGTCGTCGATCGCCCGAAGTTCGTCGGCGCGTCCGACGAACTTCCAGCCGGGCGCAACATCGCTGGAATCCGCCGTTTCCGATCCTATGGCCGCACGCGCCAACACTGACCTCGCTTCCCGGAACCGCTTGGGCCGTGAAGGTCAGTCTCTCATCGCGATGCAAATCGGCGATGCAAATCGACGGAAGGACTCGCCCTTCGCGCCGGAATTGATCAGTCGTGTGTGCGTTTCCGGCGGGCGATGAGTACGAGACCGGCCGCCACCATGACGAGACCGAGCAGGACTTGCCCGTGCGTGTCACCGCCGGTCCTCGGGAGGGCGCCGCTGCTCCCCGAGCCCGAGGTGGCGGCGGGAGTGCCCGCCGAGGAACTGTCCGTGGTCGGTCCCGTGGTGGTGCCCGGCGCCGACGCGACCGCGGTTGTCGCCGTCGCACCGGCGACCGTCGTGCTCGGTGACGGCCCCGTGGTCGTCGTAGTTGTGCTGGTCGTCGTCGGCCCGCCGGTTGTCGTAGTCGAACCGGCGACCGCCACGGTCGTGCTCGTCGTGGGTCCCGCAGTGGTCGTCGTCGTGCTGGTCGACGTCGACGTTGTTCCCGGGACCGACGTCGTGGTCGTACTCGTACTCGTACTCGTCGATGTTGTGGTCGACGTGGATGTGGTTGTGGTCGTCGTCGACGTGGGCGGCGCGGCGACGACGTGCGTCGGGTCCTCGTCCTGGTTGTCCTCGGTGTCCGGGTCGTCGCCGCCGTGGACCGCGTAGACGTAGTTGACGACGTCGTCCTCGACCGACGGGTCGACGTCGACGACGACGTGCAGGAGTGGCGCGGGACCCACGCCGAGCGCATCGGCGCGGATGCAACCCGCGAAGCCGTCCGACGAGTTGGCACAGTCCCAACCGTCGCCGCTCGCCGAGACGAGCGTCATGCCGACGGGGATCGTGTCGCCGACCTCGATACCGGCGATCGAGTCGGGGCCGGCGTTGACGACTTCGACGACGTACTCGTGTCGGCCGCCGCGGGCGAAGTCACCCTCGTGATGCTTCGTCACCGAGATGTCCGCGACCGGTGCCGGGGGCGGTGGCTCGGCGATGTTCGCTCCCGTTTCCGCGCTGTCGCAGCCGCCGTCGTCGTCGCAGACCTCGATCGTCACCGTGTACAGCCCGGCCGCGGCGTAGGTGTGTGACACGGGCACGTCGTACATGCCCAGGAAGTCGATGAACTCGCCGACCGCGACGGGCTGCGGACCGGCACCGTCGCCCCAGTCGACGGTCGCGGTCCAGTCGTCGTTGCCCGGGTCGGCGAACGCTGCCGACCGGAAGAACTCGTTCCCGGCGTCGATCGCGACCGCATCGAACGCCGCGACGGTGGGTGCGACGTTGGTGAACGTCACCGTGTGCGTGTCGTCGCCCGTCGCGCCGTCGTCGTCGGTGACGCGAGCCTCCACGGAGACCACCGCGTCGTCGGCGCGGGTCAGCGAACGCGTTGACGCGTTGCCGTCGTCGAACTCGCCGTCGCCGTCGGTGTCCCAGCCCCGGCTGTTGATGAACCCGTCGGTGTCGGTACCGGTCACCGTGAGGTTCACCGTTCCGCCTTCCGGCGCGGTCGTGAGTCCCGTGATGGTCGCCGTCGGCGGGACGTTGGGTATGGGTGCGCCCCTCGTGATGATCACTTCGGCCGGGACCGCGTCGAGTTTGCCGTCGGTGGCCGTGTACCAGTACCGACCTTCGGTGACGCCGGCGGCGAGCGAGAAGTTGACACCGCCGAACTCGTTCGAGTTGTCGATGCTGCCGCCCGTCGGGGTGAACATGCGGAACTTCAAGGTGTCGCCGTCGGGGTCGGTGCCGGTGAGGAACAGTGGCACGAACGTCGTCGTCGACGGGACCGTGACGCGCACCTCCTCCACCACCGGACGGCGGTTCGTCGGCGCACCCAGCGCGAAGTCGAGCGTGGCCTCCTCGTTCGGGTGAACGGTGACGTCCTTCGACAGGGCCACCAGCCCGGCGCCCGCCGGTGGGATGGCGTCGACGTGCCACGTCTTCGCAGTCACTTCGCCGCCCATCGGTACGTCGTCGAACGCGTACGCGCCCGCCGCGTCGGTGGTGTCGATGGCGCCCCACTCGGTGCCGACGGACGCGCCCACGACCGGGTCGCCGGTCGCGGCTTCGGTCACCACGCCGGACAGCGAGGCGTGGCCCGTGTCGGGAGCACCGAAGTCGGCCGAGATGCGAGCACCACAGAAGACCTGGATGACCTTCGTCGCGGGGAGGAAGCCCTCCTTGCTCGCGGACAGCGACATGGAGAACGGCGCGTTGTTGAAGATCCGGATACCGCCGAACGTGAACCGGCCGCCGGCATCGGTGAACACGTACTGGGAGGAATCGAACGTGTTGCGCACATAGGCGCCCTCGAGTGGCGCGCTCGTCACCGCGTTGAACACCCGGCCCGTGATCGTCGCCGGCGCACACTCGCGAATCAGCTTGATCTCTACGTGCGCGGTTTCGTCGGGGACGACGGTGACAGTGCCGTAGCCGTACCAGTACCCCGGCATGAAGGCGGAGACCGAGACCGAGGCCGGCACGTTGCCGGTGAAGATCCCGGTGTAGAGATACTTCCCGTCGGGTCCGGTCCTCGCCTCGCCCGAGGCCGGGCCTCCCAAGGGGGCGCCGCTGATCGGTTCGCCGGTCAGCGCGTCGGTCACCGTGACCTCGAGGCTGCCGGTGCGCCGCCTGGTGAGCGCGAGATCCTGCACGACGGTTTCGCCGGCGCGCAGCGTCACCGCCTCGCTCTTCGGGAGGTAGTTGTTGTCGCGCGGGGTGGCAGACACGGTGGTGTCGCGCGTGGTCAGTCCGTCGTAGCCGATGAGCATGTCCCTGATCTCATAGGTTCCGTCGGAGAGGGTGCGCGTGGAGCCGAAGCCGGTGGCGACGAACGCGTCGTCGATCGGCGCGCCGGTGGCCTCGTCGGTGATGGTGCCCGTGATGCTCGCCCGTCGTTCGACGGGGAAGGGCAACAGGATGTCGGTGACGCCGAGGGAACCGCAGTCCTCGAGGCGGAAGGTCCCGTTGCGGGACACGGACACGCCGTTGAGCGTCGCGGTCGCCGACGCGTAGCGACTCGCCGGGCTGTTGCGAACGCCGAGCCCGATGCCGTCGAGCCGGATCCGCCCGTTCTCGGCCGTCAACCCGTTGCGCGAGCCGGTTTCCCAGTTGACGTCGACGCGGGCGCCGGGAATCGGAAGTCGGGTCGCGGCGTCGAGGACCCGGACGTCGACGTCGCCCGAGCACTGCGGGACGAGCGCGAATGTCGCCTCGACGGGAGGTCCGGGGGTGACCGTGACGGACTTGAACTCGGCGAAATAGCCGAACTTCCCGGCCTGGACGAATCCTTGGAGCGGCGCGTTCGTACCGAACGTCATGGCGATGTTGGGTACCGCGTACCGGCCGTCGACGTCGGTCGTGGCACCGGTATAGAAGGCGATGTTCGCATCCGGAATGGGGATGTCCGTCGGTGTGATGGCCCGGTTGGACGTGTGGTCGGCGGGGTCGGGAATCCCGACGACGACGCGGCCCTCGAGCCCACCGAACTGCCGGCGCAACATCTTGATCTCGGTCGCGTTCGGCGCGCCGCACGCGGCGAGGACGTCGGGCGACGTCGCCGGCCAGTAGTCAGGGTGGTTGGTGTACATGCGGGTGAGGCTCGGCGCGTTGCCGGCCGCCAGGTACACCTTGTCGACGCGCGCGTTGCCGGCGGCGTCGGTCCGGGGGATGGGGAAGTAGTTGTTGACGGTCGCGTTCTCGATGGGTGCGCCGGTCTCCTTGTCGACGACGTGCACGTCGACAATGCCGAAACACTGGGGAACGAGGCCGAACTCGACGCTGACGACGCTGGTCGCGTCGTGCACGACCGTGCCGCTCGTGCCCCGCACCGTGAACGGCGTGTCGAACGAGGACGCGTTCAGCGCGGCAGTGAGGGTGAGGATCGACGCGCCGGTCGGCGTGACCGTGGGGGGTGAGAACGACGCAGTGACGCCGGCCGGGAGGTCGGGAACAGTGAGCGCGACCGCATCGGCGAAGCCGCTCGTCGTGATTACGCCGACTTGGAAGCTGATCGAACCGCCCGGATTCACCGTCGCGGTACCGGGCGTGACCGACAAGATGAAGTCACGTCTGAACCGTACGAGTGCGCTCGCTTGGGCCTGGCCGCCGGCGGCGTCGACGACGCGCGCGGCGATGGTCTTGTCGGCGCCCGGCGTGCACGTGCCGCCGCAGATCTGTTCGCGCACGACCTCGGCCGGAATCAACCCGAACCCGAAGAAGTCGCCGAATGTTCCGTCGGCGTCGAGGTCGTACGTCACGTTGACGAGGGGCACGCCGTCCGGGTCGAACGATCCCGCGAGGTTGGGCGCAAGGCCCGACCCGATGAGCACGTCGTACGGGCCGTTCAGGTTCGCAACCGGGAGCGCGTTCGGTGTCACGGTGAACGGGGCGGTCGTGGACACGTCGGTGCCGCCGGGGAGGGCCGGCACCGTGATCGTGAGCAGGTGGTCACCGGGAAGGAAGTCGACGAACAGTGTCGCCGCCGCGGTGCCGGTTGCGTCGGTGACCCCCGACGCCGACCGCCCGGCGATCTCGAATGTGACTTCGCGGTTCGCGACGGTGCCGCCGCCGGCCGTCGTCACCTGCGCTCGGACTGTCGGGCGGGCGCCGAACGCGGCGCCGGGCGGTCCGAGCGGCGTGATCTCGACGGGGCGGCCGATGCCGCCGACGTCGACGGCGATGCGTGCAACCCGGGTGCCGACGGTCATCGACATCGAGAACGGGCCGGGATCGAGATAGATCGCGCTGGCCGTCGCGCCCGCCCCGACGGTGTACGGCACTTGCCCGTCGCCCGGTTGGAGCAGGGCGCTGCCGCTCGAACGGTTGGCGACCGCGACGATGTCGCCGGTGGCGGGCGTCGTGTCCGACACGGTGAAGGCCGTCACCGGAATTGTGGGCGGGGCCGGTTCGGCCGTGCGCCAGCCGAGTACCTCGGTCTCCGGGTCGGCGGGCTGCGGGAAGACCGGAGCGAGCGCGGCGGCGGTGAGCGGCTCTTCGAGGTCGGGGGGTAGGTCCGGGCAGTCGACGAGGTCGCCGTACACCGTCACCCACAGCGGACCGTGCGGCGTGTCCACTTTCGAGATCCCGATCGCATGCCAGCGGTCGTCGAGCATGTTGAGGTTGTGGGCGTCGGAGACCTGCCACCCGACCATCACGCTCGGTGCGTTCACCGGGCCGCGCGCGAGGTTCTCGCCGACCGCGAAGCCGGGATAGCCGCCGTCCTGAGCGCGATCCGACGGCGAGTTGCCGCCCGGTCCCTCGTGCTGGAACAGGTCGTTGTCCCGTAACCAGGCGGCGAAGTCTTCGGCGGTCTCGGTCAGGGTGGGGGAGGGGTAGACGCGGGAGAGGCCGTTCTCGACGCGGTACTGCGTCACGAGGTCGACGAAATCGCTCTCGCCGGTGTCGAGCTTCACCCCGTAGTCGCAGGATGGCGCGGCTTCGGCCTCGATGTCCTCGTCGGGATCGACCGTGCCGTCTACGCCGACGTCGATCGAGATCGTCACCGGCGCGCTCGAAGCGCCGTCCTTGTCGACGGCGGTCAGCGTCAGCTGGTGATGGCCTTCGGGCAGGACGCCGAGGTTCAGGTAGATCGAGCCGGCGGGAATCGTCTGGTCCGGGTACACGGGGAGCCCGGCCTCGCCACCGAACGATTTCTTCAGCGTCAACGCTGCCTGGTCGCGCTCGCCGGGGTCGAACAAGCGCAGCGGCACCGACACCGGGGTCCCCTTCGCCACCCTGACGTCGTCGCCGCCCACGGTGGGCGCGACATTCACGACACCGACGGTGATGTCGGTGGTGTCGGACAGGTTCGCGGCGTCGGTGACCGTGAGCCTGACGCGGTAGTTCCCGTCGTCGTCGAAGCGGTGCCGGGGGAACTGCTCGTCGCTCGTCGTGCCGTCGCCGAAGTCCCAGTGCCAACGCTCGACGTCGTTGTTCGGATCGCTCGACGCGTCGAGGAACCTGACGACCTGGCCTTCCTTGGCCGTCACGAAGTCGCGGGCGATCGCCGCGATCGGCGGCTTCTGCTCGACAGAACAGGCATCCGGGCCGGGGAGGGTGAGGTCGGCCTCGGTCATGGTCGGGTCGGTCGTAATCGTCGCCACGAAACGAAACTTTGACTGCGCCGTACCCGACTGTTGGAGCAACGTGCCGATTTGGCGGGGCGCGAAGTTGAACGTCTTCTCGGCGCCGCACCACCGGTAGGTGCTCCACTTATTGTCGGGTTTGCGGGTGAACGTGATTGCGGCGTGCAAGTCGGGCGCGACCTGGAACGCGGAACCCTCCTCGCGTTCGGCGACGCCGACCTGGTCGAGGAAGAACATGCCGTCGCAGCCGGCACCGATCGCGTGACAGTTGAAGTCCTCGCTCGGCGCGTACTCGTAGTGGAGCGCGCTGACGTCACTCACGTTGTTGACGACGATCGCGTCGTTCGAGATGTCCATGTAGGTGTTCGGGAGCTCCCAGACCGTCCGGGTCAGCCCGCTCGGCTCGGAAAAGTCGAGGATCCACGGTGCCAGCAAGAGGTCGCGGATCTCGTCGCCGTTCGTCGGGAGCACCAACCGGGTATTGCCGCTCGTCGTCGCACCCGGCGTGTCGGTGGAGACCCATGAGTAGTCGACCGCGGACGGACCCACGATCTCCGAGACGCGGACGCTGGCGCGATCGTCTCCCGTTCCCGGTCCCGTGCCGGCAAACGGAGTCAGGTGGCCGGTGCGGCCGATGACCACCGGCGCGGTCGATGTGCTGTCGACCGTGCGATGCACAGTGACGCCGCCCGGGCCGCCGGAGTGGTCGCCTTCGGAGTGGAGGTTCCACCCGCTCGTGACCTGTTCCCACTTGTAGATCATGCGGGGCGGGTTCGTGACCGCAAGTTCCTTGGAGCCTCGCACGATCTGGGGCGGTGTCCCGGGGCTCCCGACGATGGTGACTTCGGCCAGGACCTTGACCGCTTCGGCCTCGGCGCCTGCGGTCACTTCGACGGTGGCGCGGCCGCTCTCGTTCGTGGTCGCGCTCGGCGCCGACAGCGTCGCGACCGGCGGCGCCGCATCCTTTTCGAGTTTGAACGTCATGTGTTCGGCGTCGACGGTGTCGCCGTCGCAGCGCACGAGCGTGCCGTGCACCTTCGTCTTGTCCTTGCCGTCGGCGTACAGCGCGGGTGCGCCCGTCGTCACGTCGATGACCGGGACGCACACGTCGATGCGGGCGTCCTCGCCGTGCTTCAGCGTGCGCTGCTTGGGTGCGGAGACGAGTGGCTTGTCGTCGACGGTCGCCCGGCCGATGATCTCGACCGGCGTGCCCGCGTCGACGGTGGGGACCGTCACGATGACCGAACCGCCCCGTCGGTCGATCTTGTACTGACCGGGTGCGAGCGTGCCCGACGCGCCGTAGCGCACCTCGATCGTGACTTCGGTCGCGCCGGCCTCGAACATCGTGTCGGCGTGAACTTCGATGTCGCCCGAGCGCAGCAGCGTCGCGAGGTCGTTGCGGTTCCAGCCCTCCGACGGCTCTTGGAACACGCGGGCGAACATCTCCATGTCGCTCAGCGACACGTCGGCGCCGCCGGAGCCGAGGGGCACAGGGGCGGCCCGGTTCGGCGTGACCATGCCGTCGCCGTTCAGGTCGAAGCGCGACCACGCTTCTTCGGTCCGGCAGGTGGTCGGGAAGACGCAACCGTCGTAGTTGAGGTCGTTCTTCGGATGGTTGTTCGCGCCGTCCATGCTGACGGTGCCGATGGGCGGACAGCCGGGAACGGAAGTGCGGTTGATGCAGGTCTGTAGCAACGCGTCGCGGAAGCGGCGGAAGTCGCGCATGTCGACCTTGCCGTCGGGTGCGGAGTGGAGTTGGGCGCCGTCCACCTTCGCGCCGACGTCCGTGTCGACCGTTTCGGTCTGGGTCTTCGAGCGGATGATGCGCCGGTTGCCGTCGGCCGACGAATCGTTGAAGTCGGCCAGATCCGTGAGCGCGCCGGCGATGAGGAACGAGGAGTACGCGTCGACGCGAGGTTTGGCACCGCCGGTGGTGTCGCTGCGGGCCCCGCCGACGATCGCGGCCTTGACCTGGCCGACGCTCAGCGCCGGTTTGTACGCGGTGAGCCATCCGGCGAGCCCGGCGACGAACGGCGCGGCCATCGAGGTGCCGCCCAGCGTCTGGTAGCCCGGCGGCGTCGACGGTCGCCCGGGGGGGAAGGCACATGAACCAAATAGACAAGAAAGTATTCGACGCATTGTTTGCGCCGTAGACAATCGCGTT
>JANNHK010000105.1:0-12406 GCA_031404355.1 Actinomycetes bacterium | reverse complement strand
GTGCCGTTCCGGGCGGCAAGAGGGGCGGCAGAGACAACAGATCGGCGCGCGTCGCTGGGATGCAATCGCCGGCGGGCATAGGCGGCTGAGCCGATGAGATCGAGCTGGACACTCGGTGCCGGGTCCGGCGGCGATCCGCTCCGGTCAACGGCGCCGGTAGATCTTGCTTCGGTGGTCGATCGCCAAGATCGTCACGACGCGCGCCTTGGTATCGATCTCGTATACGACCCGATAGTCACCGCGGTTCGCACTGCGCTTGCCCTCCAGCTCGAAGCGGAGCTCGTGCCCGACTCGTCGGGGATTCGCTGCCAATGCGCCATACGCGAACTCGACGGCAGCAGTGGCGACCTTCTCGGGGAGTCGCGCCAGGTTCCGAAGCGCGGTCGGCGACCACTCGATCGCGTACTTCCTTGCCGTCACGAACGCTTGATCCGGGCAACCGCCTCGTCCCGGGTCAAGCGGACCGACTTACCCGCTTGTGCTTCACGCGCAGACCGCTGAATGTCTCGCATGAGCAGCGGATCACTCATGATTGCCAGCGTCTCCTCGAGCGATTCGAGGTCCTCGACGCTGAGCATCACCGCGGCCGGGCGACCATGCTTGGTGATGACGACCCGGCCGTGATCACGCTCCAGCCGCTCGACCACCTCGGAAAGACGGTTCTTGACGTCGGCGAGGGAAACATGATCTGAGGCAGCCATAGCCAGAAGTGTAGCTATAAATCCGGAATCAGCCGACGAGGACGCCTCGGATCTCGACGACCCGGTAGTCGCGGGTTGTCGTCACGGCCACCGTCCCGACATCCACGGGAAGCGCCACGCTCAGGTTCGGGCCCGTGAGCGTGAACGCCGCCGTCCAGGTCGACGACACCGACAACACGTACGGACCTTTCGTCTCGTAGGTGTGCCGGGCGGGCGGGTCCGCCTCGCTGCCACCAACATCGCTCGTGCTGCGGCTGCCGGCACCGTACAACCAGGTCGAATAGGCGTCGAGGCTGCGGTAGACGGCTTCGTAGTCGTCGCCCGTATTCACGAGCTCGGGCGGCGGGACAGATCCATCAAAGGAGTACAACGGGACGGTCGTCGTTGTGGGTTCGGTGCACGCCTTCCCGAGCGTCCTGCGTAACCTCCTCGACTCGCTGTCTCAGGCGCCTTCTAGAGTTCCCAGGCGAGACCGGAGCGGCCGACCCATGCATTACGACGAGATCACTCTCTTGCGGAGCAGGCATCCGGCGTGGTCCCTCCTGCGCGCCGACCACGTCGCCCTTGTGCTCAGCTTCCTCGGCCGGGTGTTCGTCGACGCCAACTCCGGCGCCCAGCCCGCTTCGAAACTCGCGAGTGAGCTGGACAACGAGCTGTACGCGCTCAATCAACGGCTCGGCGACGACACCTTTCCCAGGTCGGCAACCGCGTATCTCGACGAGTGGGCGTCGCCCGAACGTGGCTGGTTGCGGAAGTACTACCCGCCCGGATCGGACGAGGCTCACTACGACCTTGCTCCGGCGGTCGAGAAAGCAACGACATGGGTGCGAGCGTTGCGATCGCGCGACTTCATCGGTACCGAATCTCGACTGAACACGATCTTCGAGCTCCTGCGTCAGATGGTGTTCGGTGCCGAGACCAACCCGGAGCGCCGCCTCGTCGAACTCCGCCGCCGGCGCGCGAAACTCGACGAAGAGATCAACCGGGCCGAACGGGGCGACATCGTCGTTCTCGACACGGTGGGCCAGCGCGACCGATACCAACAGTTCGCTCGGACCGCACGCGAGCTGCTGGCCGACTTCCGAGAGGTCGAGGACAACTTCCGCCGGCTCGACCGACGTCTGCGCGAACAGATCGCGGGCTGGACGGGTTCGAAAGGCGAGCTGCTCGACGAGGCACTCGGCAGTCGCAGCAGTATCGCCGAATCCGACCAAGGCCGAAGCTTCCGCGCATTCTACGATTTTCTGCTCTCTTCCGAGCGACGCGCCGAACTGAGCGAACTGTTGCGCCGCCTCGAGAACATCGAGTCAATCGACGAACACGATCCGCGCTTGGCGCGGATCCACTTCGACTGGATCGACGCGAGCGAGCGCACCCAAGCCACTGTGCGGTTGCTCTCCGAACAGCTGCGACGCTTCCTCGACGATCAGGTGTGGCTCGAGAACCGCCGAGTGTTCGACCTGCTGCGCAACATCGAGACGAAGGCTCTACGCGTTCGCGATATAGCGGTCCCCCACGTGAACACGGAACTCGACGACACGAGAGTCACGGTCGTCCTTCCGGTTGAGCGCCCGCTCTACCGGCGGACGCGGGTCACAGAGCTCGCGGGCGGGTCCGTGGAGGAGGGCGACAACGACTTCGACTCGTCGGCGCTGCTCGGCCAGATCCACGTGGATCGCGAAGCGCTCGTGCAGCGTGTGCTCGAAGCTCTGGGAACGTCCGACCAGGTGGCCCTCGAGGCGGTCGTTTCTCGCACGCCGCTCGAACACGGTCTCGCCGAGTTGATCGGCTATGTCTCGCTGCGCGAAACCGGGCTCGACGTCGTCTTCGACGAAGACGGCCGGGCCAAAGTCACATGGGACACTGACGAGGCAACGCGAGTAGCCGACCTCCCGCGAACTACGTTCAGCCGCAACGGCTCGGAGGCACCATGACCACAGTTGCGCCCCGGCCCGCGGAGCAGCCCTCCGACCTCTCCCTCGTCCTGATCCAGCTCTTCAAGGGGCCGCTGTACCGCGACACTCACGAGAAGCTCTGGGAGCCGATGTTGAGGCTGCGCGCGCCGATCAGCGATCACGTTGGCGTGCTCGGTCTCCTGGTCGACGTGAACGAGAGCGAGGGGTACGCGTTCCTACGAAGCCGTCCCGTCGCCGACGGCGATGTCGAAACGCCCCGCCTGGTCGTAAGGCGAACGCTGTCGTTCCACGTGAGTGTGCTGTTGGCCCTGCTCCGGAAACGTCTCGCCGAGTTCGACGCGTCGAGCTCCGATGTGCGTTTGGTACTCGGTCGCGAACAGATCGTCGAGATGCTGCGGCTGTTCATGCCGGAATCGAGCAACGACGCCCGGCTCGTCGACAACATCGACGCTCACATCAACAAGGTCGTCGAACTCGGATTCCTTCGTCGGTTGCGCAGCGACGCGGATCAGTTCGAGGTGCGCCGCATCCTCAAGGCATTCGTCGACGGTCAATGGCTGAGCGAGTTCGACGCTCGTCTCGACGAGTACCTCGTCGAACTCGGCCGCGTGGGAGAACCGAGCTGATGGCGAACGCTTCTGGGCTCAACGATCTCGAGAGTTACCGAGGCGACGCGCTCCCGGGATGCCGGCTCCAGCGGCTCGAGATCCTCAACTGGGGAACCTTCGATCAGAAGGTATGGACCTTCGGTGTCGACGGCCGCAACGCACTCTTGACGGGCGACATCGGTTCGGGAAAGTCGACGCTCGTCGACGCGATCACCACACTCTTGCTTCCGGCCCATCGGATCTCCTACAACAAGGCCGCGGGCGCCGACACTCGAGAACGAGATCTGCGGTCGTACGTGCTCGGTCACTACAAGTCGGAGCGGAACGAAACCACCGGCGCTTCCCGTTCAGTGGGTCTCCGCGACGCTCGCCACTACTCCGTGATTCTCGGCGTGTTCGCCAATGCCGGTTACGGAGACACCGTGATGCTGGCCCAGGTGTTCCGGGCGCGCGACGTGGGCCAACCCGACCGCTTCTTTGTCGTCGCCGACACAGACATGTCGATCGCGAAGGAATTCTCCGAGTTCGGCGCCGATCTCAACGGCCTCCGGCGCAAGCTCCGCGAGCTCGGCGCGCGCATCTACGACAGTTTTCCCGAGTACGGGAGGGACTTTCGGCGTCACCTCGGCATCGAGTCCGAGCAGGCGCTCGACCTCTTTCACCAGACCGTCTCGATGAAGGCGGTCGACAACCTCAACGAGTTCGTACGGGCGCACATGCTCGAACCGCTCGACACGAAGCCGCGTATCGAATCGCTCGTCGCGCACTTCGACAACTTGACGAAGGCCCACGACGCGGTGCTACGGGCCCGCGCCCAGCTCGACCTGCTCGTCCCGCTCGTCGACGGCCTCGACACCTACGACGACCTCACGGCGACGATCACCGCCCTCGACCGTCGGCACCGGGCTCTGCCGTTGTTCTTTGCCGACCGCACGAAAGCGCTGCTCGCGATCGATCTTGGGCTCCGCGCGGGCATCATCACCGCCCTCGACGACGAGATTGCGGACGCCAACTCCACGGCCACGAGACTCCGGGTCGATGACGAGCAACTCGGCATGCAGATCGCCGGCTGCGGCGGCGATCGGCTGGCCGACATCGAGAAGTCGATCGCCGAGTACGAGCAGGAACGACCCAAGCGTCGACAGAGGTTCGATCGTTTCAACGAGCTCCTGGAGCACGCCGGGCTCGACGGCGTCTCGGTTGTACACCAGTTCAACGCGACCCAGGAACGGATCGAGTCTCGCGACATCGATCTGAATAGCCGGCTGGCGACGATCGAGAACGACCTCACAGAGCAACGACATACGCACCGTGGGCTCGAGGACGAAGCTCGAACCGTCAACGAAGAGTTGCGAAGCCTGAAATCGCGGCAGAGCAACTTGCCTCGCCGCAGCCTCGAGTTGCGCGACGCGCTCTGCGCCGACCTCGGCATCGAACCCGGCACCCTGCCGTTCGCGGGCGAGCTGATCCAGGTACGCGACGACGCCCCGGATTGGGAGGGTGCCGCCGAACGAGTGCTGCGCAACTTCGCGCTCTCACTGTTGGTGCCCGACGCCCATTACGAGGCGGTCGCGGCGTGGATCGACGGGCATCATCTGAACGCACGCGTCGTCTACTTCCGAGTCCCGCAACGCGCCGCACCAACGCAGGCGCCCGAGCGACGATCGACTCGACCGTTGCTGGTAGACATGCTCGAGGTCAGGCCGGACACCGAGTTCGAGGCCTGGCTCAACACTGAACTCGGCCGACGAGCCAACCACATGTGCGTTGACTCCGTCGCCGAGTTCCGCAGCGCCGATAAGGCCGTTACCCGCCAGGGCCAGATCAAGGACAGGAGCCGCCACGAGAAGGACGACCGCCACCGCATCGACGACCGGCGCGAGTACGTGCTCGGCTGGACAAACGAGCAAAAGGTCGACGCCCTCGTCACGCACGCGGCGCGGCTGCACACGACTCTGGCCGATTCGGCGAAGTCCGTCGCCACATTGGACGACGACCGCGGCACCGTCACCCGCCAACACAACAAGCTCGTCGGGCTCCGCGAGTACACGAGCTGGGAAGACCTCGACTGGCAGAGTCTCGTCACCCGCATCGCCGGCCTGCGCGACGAAGAGGAACGAATACGGTCGTCATCCCACACGCTGGCGACCCTTTCCTCGGAACGCGCACGAGTCCGAGGTGAGATCGCGACTATCACGAAAAGGCTCGAGCAGCTGCACCGCGACCGCGGTGGCGCTGAAGCGGAGCTGCGCGCAGCCGAGAGCCGGCTGGCCAAGGTCGAGCGCGTACTCGCGGACGAAGCCGCGTTGACCGACGCACGCGAACTGTTCGAGTCGATCGAACAGTTCATGGCGAACGAAGTCGACGCCACGATTGCCGACCTCGCGAGCATCGGCGACGCGCAGCAATCTGCCACCAGCACCGTTCTCGAACAATCCTCGGCCGCGACGGCAGAACGACACCGGAAGGAGACGAGCGTCGTCAGGGCAATGGGGCGGTTCCGGACTTCCTACCCGCAGGAGACCGCGGAGCTGGACGACTCGCTTGCCTCCGCCGCCGAGTACCGGGAGCTCCATGAACGTCTCGCCACTGACGACCTCCCGCGTTTCGAACGCGAGTTCAAGGACTATCTGAATCAGAACACCATTCGCGAAATCGCAGGATTCTCGGCCCAGCTCGACAAGGAAGAAGAGAGCATCCGCGAACGGGTCGGGAGAATCAACGGATCACTGCACGGGATCGACTACAACGAAGGCCGCTACATACGCCTCGTTCCCGACCCGACACCGAACACCGAGATCCGCGAGTTCCGTGCGGAACTGCGCGCGTGTACCGACAACGTGGTCGGCGGCGACGATTCCGAACAGTATTCCGAGGAGAGGTTCCTACAGGTAAAGCGCATCATCGACCGCTTCAAGGGTCGCGAGGGAACTGTCGACATCGACCGAAACTGGACTCGGCGCGTTACCGACGTGCGGCAATGGTTCGTGTTCTCGGCTTCCGAACGGTGGCGGGCCGACGAAAGCGAGTACGAGAGCTACACCGATTCGGCCGGGAAGTCGGGCGGCCAGAAGGAGAAGCTCGCCTACACGATCCTTGCCGCATCGCTCGCCTACCAGTTCAAGCTCGAGTGGAACGCCGAACGCTCAAAGGCATTCCGCTTCGTCGTCATCGACGAGGCATTCGGACGAGGGTCGGAGAGCTCCGCTCGCTACGCGCTCAACCTCTTCACCCGTCTCGGTCTGCAACTGCTCATCGTGACGCCCCTGCAGAAGATCCATGTGATCGAGCCCCACGTTTCTGCCGTGGGATTCGTCGACAATCTCGACGGCAACTATTCGCGACTCCAGAGCCTCACCATCGAGGAGCATCGCCGCCTGCGCCACGAGCACAGCCATTCACTCGCCGAGCGCTCCGAGGCATGAGTTCCCGCTGGACGCGCGTCGACGCGCTGGTCGCGACACTCCGCACCCGCTGGGACCGGGGACGCTATCTGCGCGACTACGCGAGCGGTACCGGGTGGCAACCCATCACGCTGCCGGTGAAGGCTCCGAACGCGAACGAGCTGTTGCACGACTTTGACGCAGTCATGCAGTGGGCGGCGCGATTCCGGCGCGACAGCCACACCGCGGGCGGGCGACCGCGCTTCGCCGTCGAAACGCGAACGATCCAGAGCCGGGGCGTGGGAGCCAACGAAGTCCCCGCCCGCATTCGACTCGACACATTCGAGCAGCTCTACTCGCTGTTGGGAACGAAGGACGATGTTCTCGCCCTCGACGCGATCATCGGCCAAACGGCCGACAAGGCCCCCGCTCTGCTCGCGTGGGTCGAGCGCGAACCGCTCGCCGCGATTTCCCTTCGCGAGAATTGGGAGCGTCTGCTCGACACCGTGGATTGGATCACTGCGCGCGACACATCGCAGTTCTACCTTCGCCATATCGACGTCGCCGGCGTCGACACGAAGTTTGTCGAACATCACCAGAAGGTCCTCGGCCGGCTCCTGACGGTGACGTTGCCCGGGGAACGTATCGATCTTTCGCAGTCGAGTTTTGCGCGCCGGTTCGGTTTCCGCGGGAAACCCGACTACACGCGTCTCCGCCTCCTCACTCCGTTCGCCCTCGTCCCTCCCGGCATCACCGAACTTCGGCTGCGAACCGACGAACTCTCCGCGATCGACTTCGGCGTCGCCACTGTCTTCGTCGTCGAGAACGAGGTGAGCTATCTCGCGTTCCCCGAGGTTCCGGACGCAATCGTGATATTCGGCGAGGGTTTCCATGTCAGCAGCTTGGACGCCGTGGCGTGGCTTCACGGCAAAGAGATCGTCTACTGGGGCGACATCGACACCCACGGATTCGCGATCCTGAACCGCTTCCGCGAACGCTTTGGTTCGGTGCGATCGATCCTCATGGATCACGCGACGCTGCTCGCTCATCCCGACCAGCGCGTCACCGAGCCCAGCCCCACCTCCGAGCCCCTGCCGTACCTGACGGAAGCGGAACGATCGATCTACGACGATCTGATCGAAGACCGGTTCGGCCCCGCCGTCCGACTCGAGCAGGAACGCATCCGGTTTTCTCTTCTCAAGCAGGCATTGCGACCGTGGATGACCTCGGCCGCTCCACCCGGGTCTGGGCCGAGAAACTGAAGGTTGCGAAGCCGATTCGGCCTCGCACTTACACTTTCCGAGACAAAGTGTAAGTGCGACCAGCAGGCTTGAGAGCGGGGCCGAGATCCGCTCGTCGCGCCCGATCAGCGTACGAGGATCGACCGCGCCGCCCCGACGAGGTAGAGCGAACCCGAGATCACGATCTGGCCGTCGTCCGGCGTATTGAGGATGGCGGTGGCCACGGCCTCTTTCACGGTGTCGACGACCTCGATGTGCTCCTCGTCGAAGCCCAGCTCGACCGCGGCCTTGGCCAGCAGCGCCGGATCGAGGGCCCGGGGACTGGGCGGCCGGCACAGCACCAGCACCGCCGCCTCGTCGATGCCGAGCGCGCCGAGCATCTCGTGCGGTTCCTTCTCGCGCAGCAAGCCGACGACCAGCGTCCGGGGCCCGCTCGCGAATTCCTCGCTCAGCGCCGACCGCAACGCCTCGGCCCCGGCCACGTTGTGCGCGCCGTCGAGCAGCACCAACGGCCGGCGACCCACGACTTCGAGCCGCCCCGGAGAACGCACGTTCGCGAACGCGGCGGCCACGACGTCCTCGTCGAGCGCGCTGCCGACGAACGCCTCCGTCGCCGCGAGCGCCGCGGCCGCGTTGTCGACCTGGTGCGCGCCGTGCAACGGCAACTGGAGGTCGGCGTACGTGCGGTGGGGCGTGTACAGATCGACGAGGCGACCACCGAGCGCCAGCACGTTCGAGCGCACACCGAAGTCGGCGTCGCGGCGGATCACCTGCTCGGCCCCCCGGTCGAGGAACAACTTCGCGATGTCGGGGTCGGTCTCGCCGAGGACGAGGATCGAACCCGGCTTCACGATGCCGGCCTTCTCGGTGGCGATCTGCTCACGGGTCGGGCCGAGGTACTCGACGTGGTCGACGGCGACGTTCGTGATGACGGCGACGCGGCCGTCGACGACGTTCGTCGTGTCCCACGTGCCGCCCAGTCCGACTTCGACGACCGCGACGTCGACGGCGATGTCGTCGAACCAGCGGAACGCGGCCGCGGTCAACACGTCGAAGAACGAGGGGTGCACCTGCACTTGCTGCTCGACGAGCGCGACCGCGGCCAGGACTTCGTCGAGGTCGAGGTCGGAGATCGGTTCGCCTTGGTATGTGATGCGTTCGTTGACCCGCTCGAGGTGTGGACTCGTGAACGATCCGACCGAGAAGCCCAGGTGCATGAGCAGCTGCGTGATGATGCGCGCGGTCGACGTCTTGCCGTTGGTGCCGGTGAGGTGAATCGCCGGGAACTGCGTCTCGGGCGAACCGAGATACTGCAGCAACGCGCCGATGCGTTCGAGCGTCGGCGCGCCCCGCCGCGACCCGGCCGGCACACCCACGCCGGTCTCCATGTTGACGAGAGAATTCAACCAGTCGCGCGGATCCATCACTTGGGTTCGGGCGGTGCGAGTTCGACCTTCACGATGTACTCGCCCACCTCGGTGTCGAGCACCGCGATCTTGCCCGCATCGCGCACGTCGTCCTCGGCGGCCCGCAACGCAGCCAGCCGGTCATCACTCTCACGCACCAGCACATGCTCGACCGGCGCCGCCAGCGAACGCTTCTGCTCCGACTTCTCCTTGCGCACGGCGGTGAGCACGGTCGCGGCAACCTCGTAGACGAGCGGGTCGGCTCCGCCGGGCCGCAACCCAACGGAGTCGGGCCAGGGCGTGCGGTGGATCGTGCCCTCTTGCCACCAGCTCCACACTTCCTCCGTCGTGAACGCGAGGAACGGTGCGAACAGGCGATGGAGCGTCGAAAGCGCGGCCCGCAATGCCGCGGCGGCCGACTGCGTGCCGGCGTCACCGGCGTTGCCGTAGGCGCGGGCCTTGACCAACTCGACGTAGTCGTCGCAGAACGACCAGAAGAACCGTTCGGTGCGTTCGAGTGCCCGGGCGTAGTCGAAGCTGTCGAACGCGGCCGTCACCTCGTCGACGAGATCCGCAAGCGCGACAAGCATCGACCGGTCGAGCGCACTGGTCAGCAACGCCGGGTCGTCGCTCGCGTCACCGGCGAGGCCGAGCACGAACTTCGAGAGGTTGAGGATCTTGATCGCGAGCTTGCGCCCGATTTTCATGACACCGGAGTCGACCGCGGTGTCGACCGCGGGCCGGCCGTTGCACGCCCAGTAGCGCAGCGCGTCGGCGCTGTACTCCTCGACGAGCGGCATCGGGGTGATGACGTTGCCGACCGACTTCGCCATCTTCTTGCGGTCGGGGTCGAGCACCCAGCCGTTGATCGTCGTGTCCGACCAGGGCAGCACGCCGTGCTCGAACCACGCACGCACGACCGAGTCGAACAACCACGTGCGGATGATCTCGGGCCCCTGCGGCCGTAGGTTCATCGGGAACGTGCGCTCGAACAGGTCGGCGTCGTCGACCCAGCCCGTCGCGATCTGCGGGGTGAGCGACGACGTCGCCCACGTGTCCATGATGTCGAGGTCGGCGACGAACCCACCGGGCTGGTCGCGTTGTGCCTCTGTGTACCCCGCGGGCACGTCGCTGGCCGGATCGACCGGCAGCGCGTCCTCGGAAGGAACGAGTGGGTTCTCGTAGTCGGCGCGACCGTCCGCGTCGAGCGCGTACCACACGGGGAAGGGAACGCCGAAGTAGCGCTGCCGGCTGATGAGCCAGTCGCCGTTGAGTCCTTCGACCCACGATTCGTAGCGCTGGTGCACGTGCGCCGGATGCCACTCCAAGTCGCGACCGAGGTCGAGCAACTTCGCGCGCAACTCCGGGTCGCGTCCGCCGTTGCGGATGTACCACTGGCGCGTCGTGATGATCTCGAGCGGTCGATCACCGCGTTCGTAGAACTTCACCGGGTGCGTGATCGCGCGCGGTTCACCGTCGAGCTCGCCCGATTCGCGCAAGAGTTCGACGATGCGCTTCTGCGCCTGTTTCGCCGTCTTCCCGGCAAGTTCTGCGTACGTGTCCGCAGTTCCGGCTTCCAGAATTTCTCCGGGCGGATCCGCGACAAGCCGTCCGTCGCTTCCCATCACGCTGCGCACGGGAAGGTCCAGCTCCCGCCACCACACGACGTCGGTGGTGTCGCCGAACGTACAGACCATGGCAATACCCGACCCTTTTTCGGGGTCGGCAAGATGGTGCGCAAGGACCGGTACGCGCACACCGAACAACGGAGTGGTCACCCAACTCCCGAACCTCGGTTGGTACCGTCCGTCGTCGGGATGCGCGACGAGGGCAACACACGCGGGCACCAGTTCGGGACGTGTCGTCTCGACGACGATGTCGGCGAGTCCATCAGCACCCTGGCCGTCAACCGCGTGGACCGTGAGGCGGTGATACGCACCGGCGAGTTCGCGGTCTTCGAGTTCGGCTTGCGCGACTGCGGTGCGGAAATCGACGTCCCACAACGTCGGAGCTTCCGACTTGTACACCTCGCCGCGCGCGAGGTTGCGCAGAAAGGCGCGTTGCGACACGCGACGCGCGCGCACACCGATCGTCGTATACGTCAGCGACCAGTCGACCGAAAGACCGAGGCGGCGCCATAGCTCCTCGAACTTTTGCTCGTCCTCGACCACGAGCTTGCCGCAAAGCTCGATGAAGTTGTTGCGGGAAATCGGTATCGCTTCCTAGCCCGGTTTGACAGGGGGAACGAAGTCAGGAACGTACGCAACGTGAGGCTCACACCGAACCCCGTAGTAGTTCTGCACCCGGCGCTCGGTCGGCAGGCCGTTGTCGTCCCACCCCATCGGGTAGAAGACCTCCATGCCCCGCATGCGCTGGTAGCGGGCGATCGCGTCGGTCTGGACGTAGCCGAAGGCCGAGCCCATGTGGAGCGACCCGCTCACCGTTGGGGGCGGTGTGTCTATCGAAAAGATCTGCTCACGAGTGTGGCTGCGGTCGAACCGGAAGGTCCCGTCGACCTCCCAGCGCTCCGCCCACCGCTCCTCGAGGCCCTCCAACGTCGGCTTGTCGGGCACTCGCGCCATGACCGGAAGTCTAGGAGTGGGGTGGGGATTTCTCGGAACCTCTTGACCGTCTCGTGCGTCCACGGGATTGCGGTGCCGGGAAGACCGCGGCTACAAAGAGTTCCAATCTCTGGGGTGGGGGAGTGAAGTCCGGAATGATCGGGGCATGGGGGAGGGCTCGAGCGAACGTCTCGCGAGCCGTAATCATCGCGGGCTGCATTGCCGCCCTGATGGCGCCTGGTTTCTTCCCCGACGACCCCGCGTCCGCCGACGCCACGAGCTACCACGGCTCGCTCGCCCGGGCCGTGCTCAACCAGCCGATCGTCGACCTCGCCGCCACACCGAGCGGCGGGGGCTACTGGCTCGTCGCCTCCGACGGCGGCATCTTCTCCTTCGGCAACGCCAAGTTCCTCGGCGGCACCGGCGGAACGCCCCTCAACCGGCCCATCGTCGGCATGGCGGGCACACCGAGCGGAAACGGGTACTGGCTCGTCGCCTCCGACGGCGGCATCTTCTCCTTCGGCGACGCCAAGTTCCAGGGCAGCACCGGCGCCCTCCGGCTGAACTCACCCATCGTCGGCATGACCGGC
>JANNHK010000104.1:0-5306 GCA_031404355.1 Actinomycetes bacterium | reverse complement strand
GTCGGTCTGTCGTTGCGCAAGTGCGACGACGTCGGTCTCGACCGGGCGGTTGCACGCGTCGTCGACGCCGGGTTGCGCGTGAGCAACTTCGTCGAGTGCGGGTCCGATCCCAAGCGCTGGCGCGCCGCGGCGGACGTGCTGCGGGAGCAGGGCGGTGGAGCGCTGGTGCTCACGACCGGTCCGGGTGTGACGCTCGACTGGGACGCGTCAGTCGACCGGCTGGCGACACTGCTTCCGCCCGACCGTCGTTGTGCCGCGATCGAGAACACCGGTCCGCTGCGCGTCGATCTCTCGTTCGCCTTGACGCTGCGAGACACGGTCGATCTCGCAGAACGACTCGACTGCGGCGTGTGCGTGGAGATCAATTCGTGTTGGGCCGAGCGCGACCTCGCCGCAACGTTGGCGCGTGCCGGCGACCGCATCGCGCACGTCCAGGTCAGCGACTGGCGCGTCGGGAGCCACTGCACGCCCGATCGGGTCGTGCCCGGCGACGGCGACATTCCCCTCGCACGCGTCATCGGCGCGATCGAGGCGGCCGGCTATCGCGGCCCGTACGAAATCGAGCTCGTCGGCCCACAGATCGAGGCCGAAGGCTACGAGCCGGCGATTCGCCGCGCGATTGCGCGCGTCGACGAACTGCTCAGCTCGGCAGACCCGTCGAGATAGCGGGCGTGCCCCGCCACGCGACCGTCTCGGCGACGAGGTCGGCGAACTTCGGAGTGGCCTTGGCCACCGCGGGCCCGTCGCGATGCGCCGCCAGCGCGGCTTCGTCGGCGAACAGTTCGAACGTCATGAGCGTGTCGGGTTCACCGTCGATCGTGTGGAACGAGTAGACGAGCGCGCCGGGCTCGTCGGCCTCGACCTCGGCGATCAACTCGCGCAGACCCTCGATCAATTCGTCGCGACGGCCGGGAACGGTCTTCATCCTGACGATGTAGGTGATCATCGGCGTACGCTACGCGGCATGCTCGCTGCCGTCGCCCGTGGTCAGAAGCTCGTCGTCGAAGAGGTTGTCGATCCGGTGCCCGGTCCGGGAGAGGCGCTGGTTGCCGTGAAGGCGTGCGGCATCTGCGGCTCCGACTTGCACGCGTTGCGCTACGCCGACCAGTTGGTCGAAGCGGCGGGCGACATGGGCGTGGCGATGACGTTCGACCCGAGCCGCGACTACATCATGGGCCACGAGTTCTCGGGCGAAGTCGTCGCGCTCGGACCCGGGACCGAAGGCGCCCCTGTAGCCGAAGGCGACCTCGTCATTTCGCTACCGGTCGCGCTCACGGCCACGGGCATGGAACCGGTCGGCGCGTACTCGAACACGTACAACGGTGGGTACGCCGACCTCATGCGCCTCACCGCGGGTATATGCATGAAGGTGCCGAACGGTCTCGACCACCGCCGCGCCGCGCTCACCGAACCCATGGCGGTCGGACGTCACGCGGTTGCGCGCGCCGCGGTCGTGCCGGGGGAATCGGCCCTCGTGATCGGCGCGGGACCGGTCGGGCTGGCGGTCGTTGCCGAACTGCGACGGCTCGGTATCGAGCATGTCGTCGTCAGCGACTATTCGGTCCGCCGCCGATCGGTCGCGCTCGCGATCGGCGCGACGGTCGCGGCCGATCCCGCGTCGGAAGACCCGATCGAGGTGTGGCGCGCGGCCGGAGGGCGCGAACCGCTCGTTGTATTCGACGCAGTCGGCGTACCCGGCACGCTCACGGCCGCGATGCGCGCCGCGCCCGCGTTCTCGAAGGTGTGCGTCGTCGGTTCGTGCATGGAGGCCGACACGATCCGCCCGTTGCTGCCTCAGACCAAGCAGCTCACCATCATCTTTTCATTCGCCTACGACCCCTTCGAGTTCGCCGACACGCTGCGCGCGATCGCCGAGGGCGAGATCGACGTCGCCCCGATGATCACCGGGGTGTGCGGCGTCGACGGCGTCCCGGCCGCGTTCGAGGCGCTGGGCCGGCCCGAAGAGCACGTGAAGATCCTCGTCGAGCCCGGAGGGCCGGTTACACCGACGGCGATTCGAGTCGACGATCAGCCAAGGGCGAGCGTCCGGTAGTGGTAGCCGTACGCGCGGGTGAACCCGGCGCGTTCGTACAGAGCGTGGGCCGCGTGGTTGTCGACTTCGACTTGGAGGTAGGCGCGGGGCGCGAGGGCCATGAGTGCGCGCAACATCGACGACGCGACTCCCCGGCGTCGGGCCTCGGGTCTCGTCGCCATGCCGAAGATGCCGACCCACTCGCGTTCGACGAAGCCGAAGCCGAGACCGTCGAATGCCGCGGTCGCGACCGACGCCGACCGCGACGCGCGCAGCAGTTCGGCGTACGCCCGCACTCGTACGTCGCCGCCGGGCGCGTACGTGTCGATCCAGCTCTCGGCCAGGACCGGTGCTACCTCGACGGGAACATTGCGGATGACCGCGGCAATGTCGGCCCGTTCCGCAACGAGGACATCGACGGGGGCCTCGACGGCGTAGCCCCGATCCGCGAGCTGCGGATCGAGCGCGGGTGCGTCGGCCGATATCACCCGCACCCGCGGCGGCAGCCCGTGAGATCGGTAGAACTGCTCGAGCGTGTCGAGGCCGGGTTCGGCGCTGAGCGCCCGCGCCGCGTTCGTACGCCGGAACGGGGAGCTCGGCGCGGCGCGCAGCGACCACCCGGCCCGATCCTCGACAATGTCCGCACGAATCGCGTTCGCGATCAGTTCGTCCAGAAGGTGAGGCAGGGTCGGGTCCACCCCGGTAGATTCGCAGGCCATGGCCAAGCACGCTGATGTCCTGCCGTTGCTCGAAGGCGTTCCGCTGTTCTCGGGCTGCTCGAAAAAGGATTTCCAGACGATCTCCAAACACCTCGAGGTGATGGAGTACAGCGAGGGCGCCCCGATCGTGACGCAGGGCGGCGCGGGGAACGCGTTCTACATCGTGCTCGACGGACAGACCGTCGTGCGGCGCAACGGGCGCAAGGTCGGCGAGATCGGACCGGGCGAATACTTCGGCGAACTCGCGCTCCTTGACCCGAGCCCGCGCAACGCCGACGTCGTGGCGAGTACCGCGGTGACCGTCGCGCGGCTGCTCGTCAAGGACTTCCGCAGCCTGCTGCGCGACGTGCCCGCGATGAACGAACGTCTCCTCGCCGGCCTGGCGCACCGCCTCCGCGAATCCGACCGCAAGACGGTCGAATAGCGACGACTACCCCTCGAAGCGGGCCTTGAGCGCGTCGAGTGACTGTTGGTAGATGGGCTGGAAGGCGCCGAGCATCTCGTCGGGGGTGACGTCGACGGCCCACGTCACGTGCGAACCGGCGCCCGCGGGAGTGACGGTAATCGTCGCGAGGTGGTTCTGGAGCGGCATCGGGGAGTCGACGATCGAGTACGACACTTGACGGGCCGTGTCGTCGCTCGACTTCAGCTGCTCTTTGATCTCGATGCCCATCGTCTTGATGGTGCGCACGTCGCCTTCGAGCGTGCACGCTTCCATCCCGGGCATCCACTCGGCCAGGCCGCCGAAGTCGCCGACGAGCTTCCACACGTCGTCCGGGCCGGCCGCAATGTCGATCTCTGCTTGTCCCTCTGCCATGCCTTGGAGACTGTCACACGGAGTACGCGCCGGGCGAGGTGAACATGCCGCGGCGCCAGCGGTCCGGGGTCAGCACCAGCGCCCGCGGGTAGCCCTCGAACAGCCAGCGGGCGAAGTTGCGGCGCGTCCACGGCATCAGGTCGACAGCACCGATAGAGAGCCGGGCGCCCACCGGGTGGGCGAGCATGCGGTGCAGGCGCAGCGCGAACCGGAGGTCGCGCCCGAGTGTGCGGTCGACGGCGCGCGTGTACCGGGCCGCGACGGCGTCGGCGGTCCCGCCCGCGGTTACTGCGCCCGCCGCGAGCATGCCGGTCTCGAGCGCCTGCGCGATACCTTCGCCGGTCATCGCGTCGACGACCTGTGCCGCGTCGCCCACGTACAAGACCGGGCCGTCGGCAAGGTTCCGCGCGTCGTACGCAGTCGGAATCGGCCACGCTCGCATGGGCGCGCGCGGTACCGCGCCGTCCCCGAGCGGAAGCCGGGCGAGCACCGCGGGCCACAACGCCTTGAAGTCGTGCCCCTTCCGGCCGTCGCGCAGTACCACGAGCCCCACATTCGCGCCGCCGTCGGGTAGCGGGAAGATCCAGGCGTATCCGGGCAGGAGATCCTCGTAGAAGAACGTCCACAACCGCGGGTCGTCGACCCCGTCGAAGTACTGACGGACCGCGTGCCACGGGCCCGGGTCGGCCGGGGCCCGCGGGTGGAGCGCGCGGCGCACGGGCGACCAGTGCCCGTCGGCCGCGATCAGGTGCCGGGCTTCGATCGCCGGACCGTCACGGACGCCGACCTTCACGCCGTCGGAACTGACTACGACGTCCTCGACCGAGCACCCCTCGCGCACGACGACTCCGGCCGCTCGTGCGTGGTGCACCAAGACCGCGTCGAGCCCGGCGCGGGTCACGACCCCCGCGTAGTCGCCGTCGCGCGGCAGCGGCAGGTGCACTTCTCGGCCGGTCGGCCCGACGAGGACAGTGTCGACGACGGGCATGTAGCCGGCGTCGGCGAGTTCGGCCCGGCTCACGCCGAGCCGTTCGAGCAGACGTAGGGCCTGGGTCGTGAGCCCGTCGCCGCAGGTTTTGTCGCGGGGGAACGAGGCCCGGTCGCACACGACGACCGAGCGCCCGAGCCGGGCCGCGGTGAGGGCGGCGGCCGCTCCGGCGGGCCCGGCTCCGACGACGAGCACATCGACCGGCGTCACGCCCCAGACGGTATCGGCATGACCGTACCGGCGGCCCCGTTTCGACGTCGTGACGAGGCAGTTGACAGACTCTCTGACTGCCTCGTCCGCCTTCTCTCCGAGGAGCTCCATGAACGTCGCCGTCTGCGTGAAGCAGATCCCCGACCCGGCCGTGCCGGGCTCCCTCGATGCCGACCACACGCTCAACCGCGACGGCAAGCTGATCCTCGACGAGTCCGACAGCTACGGCGTCGAGATGGCACTCCAGCTCGTCGACGCGGCGGGCGGCGGCGAGGTCACGCTGATCTCGATGGCACCCAACAACGAGGTGTCGGGCCTGCGCACCGCCCTCGCCATGGGGGCGGCCAAGGCCATCCTCGTTTCCGACCCGGCGCTCGCCGGTTCGGACGCGCTCTCCACCGCGAAGGTGCTCGCCAAGAGCGTCGAGCGGGCGGGTGGCATCGACCTCGTGCTCACCGCGACCGAGTCGTCCGACGGGTACACGGGCACGGTGCCCGCCCAGGTGGCCGAGTTGCTCGGCTGGCCGTCGCTGACGTTCGC
>JANNHK010000103.1:0-4536 GCA_031404355.1 Actinomycetes bacterium | reverse complement strand
GCCGTAACCGCTCGGCGTCGACCCGGTTCTGCAACCGTTGCAGGCGCATGAGCCGGGTCCGGCGTTCGTGGCCGGACCCAGACCGGTGATCGACTTCGGCGAGTTCGTCGATCGCGTATTCGAGCTCCGCGAGCGGATCCAACGCCGCCAACCCGGGTCGCTCCAACAGGTCGTACATACGTTCGCTAGTTTAGCAATCCACCCTGATTTTGCAAGGGTTTTTCGCCGATTCTTGCCGCCGACCGGGCGCGTGCGTCAGCGTTCGCCGAAGAGTTCGACCGCGGCGGCCCACGTGTCGTCGACGAGATCCCAGCCCGCGCTGTTGGTTTCCTCGTAGTGACCATCCGGTTCGCCCAACTCGCGCCCGAGCGCCTGCCCGTACCGGCAGACGGCGGTGAGCGCGGTCACCTGCTCCTCGGTCGCGCCCGCCGGCGGCGCGGCGTCGGTGAGGTCGTGGCACGTCTGTCCCGAAACCGCGTCGGGCGCCACGAGCAGGCCGGCGTCGAACAGTGACTGGCAGGTCTCGGTACTGCCGGCGAGCACGAGGTCGAGGCACTTCAAGCGCGCCTCGGGAAGCGGCACCCAGTAGCCGAGTTCGTCGCCGCCGAGACCGACGGTGAACGTCACCTCCTCGTCGACCAGGCTGAGCAGGTAGCCCGGGATCTCGTACGCGGCGCCGACCGCGTGCAGGTCGGGTTCCTCGTAGTACTCCTCCGATGCCGTCGCGAAGTCTTCGGGCAGGCCGATCACGAGCTCGGGCGGCAACTCGCCGGGCATGAACAAGAAGCCGACGGAACCGAGGTCGAGGTGGATCAGCTGCGTCTTGCCCACGTCGCCGCGGCGGATCTGGCTGTCGACGAGCGGGGTGAGCACGGGGTCGTCGACGAGGTCGCCGCCGTCGTCCTCGCACGTCTCGTCGGTGAGTTCTCCGGTGCATGCGTATAACGCGGGGTCTTGCCAGCCGAGGTCGCCGTCGGCGAGCAACACCCGGAACCCGATGTTGGTGAGCCGGGTGTAGAACGGCTGCTCACGCACGGCGAGCGCGGTGACGGCGAGCGGTTCGGCGTTGTCGACGAGGCCTGCCACCGCGGCCGCGAGCTGGGAACCGATCGCGCTGGTGCGGGCCAGGTTCTGGCACTCGTAGTCGTCGCAGCCGGCGACGGGCGCGGCGCCGGCGGGCGCGGTGATGCCGTCGCCGACCGGGTGGGCGTCGTCGACCTCCCAGATCTGCGCGCGCCCCGGCCCGATCTGGCTGCCGATCGCGCCGTTGAAGTAGAGGACCTCGCCGCCGAGCGCGTCCGCCAGCCGCTCGCGCAGCACGCCCGGGTAGTCGGCGGTGAGGTACCGGCCGTCGGCGGTGCAGTCGTCGGGCGCCCACCCTTTGGCGGTGCACCACTCGGCGAGCACCGCGGGCTCGACCGGCGGGTCCCATCCGAGCGTGGTCTCGGGGTGGCTGGCCCACTGGACGACGGTCGCGATCACCTCGCCGGACTCGGTGCCGCGCGCCACCAGCACGTTGAGGCGCGGGTCGAGGATCAGCGGGTCGCGCCCGTCGGCCGTCCCGAAGCGATGCGACTCCTGCGTCGCCACCGTGAGCTCGGCCGGTTCGACGGCGGCGACCGCGTCGGCGATCGCGACCGCGGTCTCGTCGGCCATGTGGCCGTACCAGTCGTCGTTGACGCTGAACGCGGTATCGGGACCGTGATGGTTGTGCGTCGCGGAGATGATGATCCGGGCGTCGGCCCAGTCGGCGGGGAGCAGCGCGCGGGCTCGGCGCTCGATCTCGTCGCCGTCGACCGCGAACACCATGTAAAGGTCGGTCGCGACCAGCACGACCCGGTCGTCGCCGCGCTCGATCGCGAGCGCGGTGGCGCGAATGTCGTCGTGCACCCACGCGGCGTCGGAGTTTCCGTTGCCGACGTCGACGGCACCCTGGTCGAACGCGGCGACGAACGTGCCGATGTCATCCGGCGTGACCGGCTGCTCCCAGCCGGGCGCGTCGGTCACGTAGTCGGTGGTGCCGTCGACGGTCGGTAGGACGCTGCGGCTCGCGGCCCCGACCGACAGTTCGACGTCCTCGTCGACAACGCCGGGATTGTCCGTGTCGTCGTCGCCGGAGTCGTCACCACTGCACGCGGCGAGCGCCAACGCGACGACGAGCGCCGCGATCCCCCAAAGCCGTACCACCGCGTCCCTCCCGCCGAACCGTGACCTGAGCACGAGCACCCTACGCCGACGTGGACTCGCGGACTCCGTCGCATCTCGACAAGCCGGTCATCGCGACGATGTTCGGGGTCGGCGGCGAACTTCGGCTCGAACTTCTCGCGGGCCGCGGCGCGTTTGGCCGGGATGTACCCGGCTCAGTCGGCGAGCAGGGCGCGCCCGACTTCGAGGCTGGCGAGTTCGCTGGCGAAGAAGTGTTGTGACGCGGCGTGGATGTCGCGAAAGCACGTCTGCAACGGACCGGCCCGGAGCGCGTCGGTGCCGGCAAGGAGGTAGGCGCGGCGGACGACGTCGGCGCCGTCCTGGGTGGCGTACACCGTCGCCTGGCGGGCCAGCGCGACCTCGGCCGGGTCGACGGAGCCGGTTGCGAGCGCGGTGCGCTCCGCGGTCGCGAACCGTTCGTGCACCCACGCGGCGGCCGCCCGGGCGCGGGATTCGAGGTTGGCCAGCTCGACGAGGAAGCGTTCGCTGTCGCGCATTGCGGTCGACGACCCCATCCGTTGTTTCGTGCGCGCGATCGCGGCGAGTTCGTCGAGCGCGCGCCGCACGACGCCGAGCGCGAAGCCGGCGTGGCCGGCTGCGGTGAGGCCCAACACGCCGAGCTCGTAGACCGCGCTCCCGCGGTGCCGTACCGGCGCGAAGAAATCGAACGTGGCGCCCGCCGGCACCCACACGCCGTCGATCGTGTAGTCCCAGCTCGCGGTGCTCTCGAGTCCGAGGACGTCCCAGTTCCCCGTGAACTGCACCTCGGCCGCGGGCATGAGCGCGAAGCGCAGCTGCGCGTCGGTGCCGTCGGCCGGTTCGGTCATGACGCCGGCGCCGACCCACGCCGAGTGCCGCACGCCGCTACCGAAGTTGTACTTGCCGGTGATCCGGTAGCCGTCACCTTCGGGTGTCGCGACGCCGTTCGGCGCGAACTGGCCGGCGGTGAGCGGGACGCCGTCCGCGAACAAGGTGTTGGCGAAGTCGTCGGGTGCCCACGCCCCGAAGAACGCGACCGTAGCCGCGTTCGCCATCAGGCACCATCCCGCGGACCCGTCGGCCCGGGAGATCTCCGCGAACACGTCGATGGCTTCCACGACCGGCGCTTCCGACCCGCCCACGGCGCGAGGCGTCATCACCGCGTGCAGCCCTGCCTCGACGAGCGCATCGACCGTGGCCTGCGGCACCGGTTCGGTGCCCGCGGCGCGGGCGTTGGAATCCACGAGGTCGAACAGGTCGCGGGCGGTGTCACGCAGCGTCGTCATGCCCCGAGCATCGCGGATCCGGCGACCGCCGCGCTCGTCCGGCGCGCGGGGAGGTCGCGTGATTCAGAGTCGCGCGGTCATGCCGCCATCGACGACGAACTCGGAGCCGGTCGAGTAGCTGCTGTCGTCGGACGCGAGGTAGAGGACGAGACGGGCGACATCTTCGGCGGTGGCGAGCCTGCCGTTGGGGACATTCGCACCGGCCCCGTCGATGTCCACCTCGACGTCTCGTGTGAACGCCTCCCGCAACATCGGCGTGTCGATCAAGCCCGGATGGACCGAGTTGACCCGCACCCCGAAAGGAGCCAACTCCAGCGCCGCGACCTTCGTCATCCCTCGGACGGCGAACTTGCCGGCCGTGTACGCGATCGTTCCGGGCGATCCGGCCAACCCCGCCACCGAGGAGATGTTGACGATCGAACCCGACCCCTGACCGATCATCGTCTCGGTGACCGCCTTCATCCCGAGGAACGGGCCGACCTGGTTGATCGTCACGATCCGCATGTACTCGTCGAGCGATGTCGCGGTCATGCCGACGATCCGGAAGACTCCGGCGTTGTTGACGAGGACATCCAACCGGCCGAACTCCGATCGCGTCGCGGCGACGATGGCGTCCCAGTCGCCTTCGCTCGTGACGTCGTGATGGCGGTAGGCGGCGCGTTCTCCGAGTTCCTTGGCGACGATCGCGCCGTCGTCGTCGAGCACGTCGCCCAACATGACGTGCGCGCCTTCGGCCACGAACAACCGGGCCTCGGCCGCTCCCTGTCCACGGGCCGCGCCGGTGATCAGCGCGACCTTGCCGTCGAGTCGTCCCATCGCCGGATATTACGGCGCGTGACCGAACCGGCGTCGCGTCTCGTTCGAACCCGACGCGACCTCGCACGTTCATTCGCGGGGTGGGTCGTGGCTGTTGCCTTCGTGGTGTTTGCGGTGGTGGCGCCAGCATTTGATGGTGGTGTTGGCGAGGTTGGTTTCTCCGCCGTGGGCCCAGTGTTTCTTGTGGTGGACTTCGCAGGCCCAGAGTGGTGCGTCGCATCCGGGTTCGGTGCAGCCGCCGTCGCGGGCG
>JANNHK010000102.1:0-13267 GCA_031404355.1 Actinomycetes bacterium | reverse complement strand
CGAGTGCATCGGCGAGACAGGTGGCCTGCGCCGGCGTCACACGTCGGGAACCGGCGCCTCCGTGGGCTCCTCTGCGATGCGCCCGCCGAGGCGGACGACGACGGAGTCGGCGATGTACTCGCGCTTGTAGATGTGGCGCTCCTCGAGCGGGAGCTGCATGGTGACACCGAGCGCCATGCCCGTCGGGAGGATCGTGACCTTGTGGAGCGGGTCGGCGTGTTCGAGTACGTACGCGCACACCGCGTGCCCGCCTTCGTGGTACGCGACGATCTCTTTCTCTTCCTCGGAGAGGGCGAGCGACTCCCGCCGCAGTCCCATGAGCACGCGGTCACGCGCGGCGTCGAAATCTTCGCGGTGCACCTCTTGGGCGCCGCGGCGGACCGCGAACAGCGCGGCCTCGTTCACGAGGTTGGACAGGTCGGCTCCGCTCATGCCGGGCGTTCCGCGGGCGACGACGTCGACGTCGACGTCGGGGTCGATCTTCTTGTCGCGGAAGTGCACCTTCAGGATCTCGCGCCGCTCTTCCTGCGTCGGGAGCGGCACCATGATCGTCCGGTCGAAGCGGCCGGGTCGGAGCAACGCGGGGTCGAGGATGTCGGGCCGGTTGGTCGCGGCCATCATCACGATGCCCTCGGTCGCCTCGAAGCCGTCCATCTCGGCGAGCATCTGGTTGAGGGTCTGCTCGCGCTCGTCGTGGCCGCCGCCGAGGCCGGCGCCGCGCTTGCGGCCGATGGAGTCGATCTCGTCGACGAAGATGATCGACGGCGCCTGCTTCTTCGCGGTCGCGAAGAGGTCGCGGACCCGCGCCGCGCCGACACCGACGAACATCTCCATGAAGTCGGAACCGGTGATCGAGACGAACGGAACGCCCGCTTCGCCCGCAACGGCGCGCGCGATGAGCGTCTTGCCGGTACCGGGCGGGCCGACGAGCAGCACACCCTTCGGGATGCGGGCGCCGATGTCCTTGAATTTGCCGGGCAACTTCAAGAAGTCGACGACTTCCTTGATCTCCTCCTTCACCGCGCCGTAGCCCGCGACGTCGGCGAACGTCGTCTTGGGTTTGTCGGTCGCGTAGACCTTCGCCCGGGAGCGGCCGATGTTCATGACCGCACCCATCTGGCCCTGGGCGCGCCGGCTCATCCACACGAAGAAGCCGATGATCAACAACAGCGGTAGTGCGAAGAAGATGATCGAGCTGAACCAGTCCGAAGGGCGGGGCTTGTAGTTGCGGCCGACGTCGTGCTCCTCGAGCAGTTCGACGTCGGCGTCGGGGAGCCCGTCGGGCTGACCCTGCGTGGAGAACTCGGGCTTGTCCTCGACCCGTTCGCCCTCCACGAACTCGCCGGTGACCTTGCCGCTCGACGACTCGTACTTGATCTCGGCCACCCGGTCGGCTTCGACCGCGGCGAGGAACTCGGAGTAGTCGAGGTCGACGGAGTCGCCGTTATCGCCCGGCGCGGCCTGCCAGACCAGGAGTCCGGTCACGATCGCGGCGATCACGATCCACGGCACCCACCGGGGCCGGGCCGAGGGGCGCGGACCGGTCGGACGGGGAGGACGGCTCGGCGGCTCCGGCGGGCGCCACTGGTCTTCGGGCCCCGAGTTCATCGGGCTCGGTTCATCGGGATAGGGCTCATCGGCTCTCGTTCACCATCTGGGCGCTGCGGGGGCGGGGTACCCCATGCTACGGCCCTCCAGGTGGCGGGCCGGTCCCGGGGGAACGACAGGAGCTTCCCTCGGGTTCCCGATTACCCTCCATTCCCGATGGAACCGGGGCCGGATCGGCCAGAGCCGCCGCCCTCGGGGCCGTTCAAGGCGGTCGACGCGTGGTTCGTGCCTGCGATCTACGTCGGCGCCGCCATCGCGAGCGCGATTACGGGCCTCCTCGGCTACGCGCTCAGCGGCGAAGCGGTCGACCCGGTCGGCCCGGTCACGCTGGCCGCGAGCGCCGTCGGGCTCTACGGCGGGTTCGCGTTCGGGTGCTGGCTCGTGGCCCGGGCCCGGGCCACCGGTTCGCTGCCCGACGACCTGGGCCTCGTCGTGCGGATACGCGACTGGCTGGCGATCCCGGCTGGGGTCGGTATCGCGATTGCCGCCGGGCTGATCCTCTCGCCCATCTCGAACCTCGTGGACGAGAACCAGGACGTCGTCGACGAACTCAACAGCGCCACGGGGGCCAAGCTCGTCGTGTTCGCCCTCATCGCCGGGTTGGCAGCGCCCGTGTTCGAGGAACTGCTGTTCCGGGGGCTGCTCCTGCGTTCGCTCCTCGCCAAATTCTCACCCCTCGTGGCCATTGCGATCTCCGCCACTGCGTTCGGGATGGTCCACCTGCTCGACTTCAGCCTCGGGACGGTCGTGGTGCTCCCGGCCCTGATCGCGTTCGGCGCGATCTCCGGTCATCAGGCCGTGCACACGGGCGACTTGTCCCGCTCGATCCTGCTGCACGTGGGGTTCAACCTGCCCGCCGTCATCGGCGCGCTGTTCTGACGAACGGTGGCGGCCGATCATCCACTGCGCCCGGTGCGTCCGTAGAACGGGAATGCCAAGGGATCGTTTGGCCGAAACCCTCAGTTCCACGCTGAGTGGCCGATGTCACCAGTTGCCGCCTTCAGTCCGCGTGCATCAGGACCGATGTACGTCAGGCGGAGAAACGCTCTTGGGAGGCACGGAATGCTGTCTTGCACAGGATGTGCAAAGGGCGCCCTTATCACGATCCGTATGCGGATCGCCGGGCGCGAGATCATCTTCCACCGCTGTGCGCGGTGCGAGTCGAACACCTGGGAGGAAGAGGGCGACGTCCTCAGCCTCGACGAGGTGCTCGAACTGGCGCGAGCGTCTCGCTAAGACGCCTGCGGCGTCCGGCTCCGATCGCCTTCCCCCTGTTGTCAACGGCAGAGGGTGAAATCGGATGGCCGGGTTCGCCTGGCATGCTTGTCGTCAGTGGACACGATCGACACCGTCGACGCGGCGGATGACCCGACCGCGGCTTGGGAGCGCCCGGAGCCTCCCGCGCCCAAAGAGTGGGTGAACGTCGAGATCATCGACACCGAGCCCCGCGCCCTCTGGGAAAAGCTCGCGGGCATCGCCGTCGTCGTGGCGTGCACCGCAGTCGTGTTCGGGATTCTCAACGCCGACATGGACTGGTCGCCCATCGATATCTGGCCGTTGTGGCGTCCGTGGGACTTCCGCTGGGAAGGCTTTGACGGCATCACGTGGGGGATGCTGTTCGACAACACCACGACTAACGGCGGCGACATGGGCGCCCATGTGTGGTGGCCCAAGTTCCTCGAGGAGAACTGGTTCGGCAAGGGCCGCCTCTCGGGCTGGGCGCCCGACTGGTACGCCGGCTTCCCGGCCGGGCACTACTACTTCCCCCTGCCCGCGGTCCTCATCGCGGCAATCGACACACTCACGCCGATTCCCTACACGGTGGCGTTCAAGTGGGTCACCGTCATGGGCCCACTGCTCTTGCCCGCCTCGGCCTACTACTTCGCCCGCGGTATCCGGGCCCCGTGGCCGGCCCCGCCCGCGTTTGCCATCGCCGCGCTCGGCATGCTCGTACAGACCCGATCGGGCTGGCAGATCTACGGCGGCAACATCGCGAGCACGCTCGCCGGTGAGTTCTCGTTCACGATCGCGCTCGCGCTCGGACTCTTCGGTCTCGGCGCGCTGTGCAAGACACTCGACACCGGCCGCAAGGCGTGGCTGCCGTGCGTCCTGATCGCGGCCGCAGCCATGTCGCACATCGTCGTCGCGTTCTTCGTCGCGCTCGTCGCGCTCATGTTGTGGCTGTCGCGCAAGCCCTGGCGCACCTGGCGTATCGCAGTGCCGGTCGGGTTGACGGCCATCGCGTTGACGTCGGTCTGGTCCGTGCCCCTGTTGCTGCGGCACAACTACACGCAGAGCATGCGGTACACGAAGCTCTACTCGTCGGGCAGCTTCGAGCTCTGGGGTTGGTTGTCGGCGATCCTCCCGTGGTTCGTCGAGGACCCGATCGTTGGCATCGCCCGCGGCGTCGGCAGCGTGCCCACTGCCGACAGCGCGGGCCACCAGTACCTGTGGCTGCCGTGGTGGACCTGGGTACTCGCGGGCGTTGCCGTCATCGGCGCGGCCTGGTACCGCCGGCGTTCGACGCTCGTGCTGCTCGTCACCGCGATCGCGACCGGCATCTTCTTCGTGCAGTGGCCCGAGCACGCCGTGTGGAACGCGCGGTGGCTGCCCTTCTGGGTGCTCACGTGGGGCTTCGTCGCGGCCATGGGTGCGACCGAACTGATGCGGCTCGCCGCGCTCGGTGCTCGCGAAGTCTTCGCGTGGATTCGCGCCGGCGACCTGCACGACGCGCGCGCGGTGGAGTGGATCCGTCTCGCGCGCGACGAGCACGGCGACGTCGAGCCCGCGTTGCGCAGCGAGGCCGTCGAGATCGTCGCCACCCGGCAGTTCGACCGAAATCCACCCGGCTATGTGACGCCCGTCGGGGTTCAAGACCGGTGGATCGTGTCGCGCGTCGATCTCCTCGCGCGGATCGCGCTCGTCGTCATCATTGCCGTGGCAGGAATCTTCGGTGTGCGCCGCGCGTACGACGCCCGTGACGACAACCCGGCGGTATCGATCGAGGGTTGGGCCCGCTGGAACTACAGCGGGTACGAGCGCAAGCCCATTGACGGGCCCGAGCATCCGATCTCCGACGAGTACTTCTCGATCATGAACACGATGGGCGGTCTGGAGGAAGCGGACGGCTCGCCCGCGTGTGGGCGCGCGCTGTGGGAGCCGTCGGCGGGCGAGGACGACCCCATCAACACCTACGGCACGTCGCTCGCGCTCGAGTTGCTTCCGTACTTCACCGACGGCTGCATCGGCTCGATGGAGGGCCTGTACTTCGAGTCGTCGGGCACGACGTCGTATCACTTCCTCACTGTCAGCAAGATCACGAACCGTCCGTCGAACCCGGTCCGCGGGTTGGTGTACGGCACCCTCGAGGACTTCGACGAAGGCGTCGAGAGCATGCGCCAGCTCGGCGTCCGTTACTACATGGCGTGGACCGACGAGGCCCAGGCGAAGGCGAACGCGAGTCCTGATCTCGAACTCGTCGCCGACATTCCCGACGTCGACACCTACGAACCCACCGGGTGGAAGGTGTACGAGCTGAAGGACCACGCGCTCGTCGAGGGCCTGCGGTACGAGCCCGTGGTCGCGGCGACGCACGCCGGAACGTACAGCGAGTGCTGGGACCAGGAGTGGGGCGACACGAACAGCCGCGAGCCGCAGCTCGGCGACTGGGAGTGCGACGCGGCCCGCTGGTGGAAAGACGGCGATCTGCTCGACCAGCCGTGGGCCGGCAACGGTCCCGACGAGTGGGAACGCATCGACATCGACGACCTTGCCGATGCGCCGAAGAAACGGCTCGACTCCGTCGAAGTCACCGATGTCATCGAGAACCCCGACAAGATCTCGTTTACCGTCGACCAGATCGGTGTGCCGGTCGTCGTACGCGCGTCGTACTTCCCGAACTGGAGTGCGCACGGAGCCGAAGGGCCCTACCGGCTCGCGCCGAACATGATGGTGGTCATCCCGACCGAGAAGGACGTCTCGCTTACCTACGACGTCACCCCGGTCGACTGGCTCGGACGTGTTCTCACGCTGCTCGGCATTGTCGGGCTCGTGCTCTTGATCCGTTGGAAGACGATCAGGAAGTACTCGGCCGACTACGAAGAGGAACCGACCGACGGCACCCCTCCGGTGGGTGACGTCGACGCGGGCCCGGACGGCGAGGACGACGACTTCGGTGCCGACGACTTCGGTGCCGACGACGACGGTGACGACGGTGACGACGGTGACAGCGGCGACGAGCCCACACCACCAGACCGACCGGAGCCGGCCCCGGCGCTACCATGACCGCCTCCTCGGGCCCCCTACCGTAGGCAAGACCGTGTCGCTCGATTCCATCTTCAAGGCGTACGACATTCGCGGGTTGTATCCCGAGGAACTCGACGAACCGACCGCGCGCAAGATCGGTAATGCGTTCGCGCACTTCACCGGAGCGCAGCACATCGTCGTCGGCCGCGACATGCGCGCGTCGTCCGAACCGCTGGCGGCCGCGTTCACCGAAGGTGCGACGTTGGCCGGCGCCGACGTCACCCACCTCGGGCTCTGTTCGACCGACCTCGTCTACTTCGCTTCCGGCAAGCTCGACGCGCCCGGCGCCATGTTCACCGCGAGCCACAACCCGGCGCAGTACAACGGCATCAAGATGTGCCGGTCCGGTGCCGCACCGATCGGCGAACAGACCGGGCTCAGGCAGATCAAGGAGATGGTCGCGGCCGGCGTGACGTCGCGCGGCGAAGTGGCCGGCAAAGTCGAAACGCTCGACCTGCTCGACGAGTTCGCGCAGCACGTGCGCTCCTTCGTCGACACGAGCGTGTTCCAACCGCTCACCGTCGTCGCCGACACCGCGAACGGCATGGGTGGCCTCGTCGTCCCGAAGGTGTTCGAAGGGCTTCCGTTCGGGTTGACGATGCTCTTCGCCGAACTCGACGGCACCTTCCCCAATCACCCCGCCGACCCGATCCAGATCGAGAACCTCAAAGACCTCCAGCGCGCCGTCGTCGACTCGGGAGCCGATGTCGGCCTCGCGTTCGACGGCGACGCCGACCGCGTGTTCGTCGTCGACGACCTCGGCCAGCCGATCAGCGGTTCGACGACGACAGCCATCATCGCCAAGGGCGTGCTCGACCGGCACCCCGGCGAGACGATCGTCTACAACCTCATCTGTTCGCACGCCGTGCCCGAGATCATCACCGAAGCGGGCGGCACGCCCGTGCGGGCGCGCGTCGGCCACTCGTTCATCAAGCAGGTGATGGCCGAGACGGGCGCGATCTTCGGTGGCGAGCATTCCGCGCACTACTACTTCCGCGACAACTGGCGGGCCGACTCCGGATCGATCGCGGCGCTGTCGTTGCTCGAGCAGCGCTGCCTCGCGGGTGTTCCGCTCTCGGAGATGCGCAAGCCGTTCGAGCGCTACGTGCAGAGCGGCGAGATCAACTCGGTGGTCGACGACCCGCTCGCGATCATCGAACAGGTCGCGGCGAAGTACTCGAACTGCTCGCAGGACCGCCTCGACGGCCTCACCGTCGACTGCGGCGAGTGGTGGTTCAACCTGCGCCCGAGCAACACCGAGCCGCTGCTGCGTCTGAACCTGGAAGCGCCCGACCTCACTGCGTGCGAGGCCCGCACCGCCGAGGTGCTCCAACTCTTCCGCGGCGAGTAGTCTCGCCCTCTTCACGAGACCCTGCCGACGGAATCAGGGCTCACGAATCGGGAGATGCAATGGCGCTCGACGCGAAGCTCCTCGAGATCCTTGCGTGCCCCGAAGACAAGGGCCCGCTGCTGTACTTCACCGACGAGGGCGCGTTGTACAACCCGCGCCTGAAGCGTCGTTACCGCGTGCAGGACGACATCCCGATCATGCTGATCGACGAAGCCGAGTCGGTCGACGACGTGGAGCACGAGCGGCTCATGGCGAAGGCCGAATCCGAGGGCATCCGCCCCAACTTCGAGTGACCGACTCGCTCGACTTCCTCGACGCGGTCCGCGGACTGCCCGAGCAGCTCACGACCGCGCACGAGGCCGCGGGTGCACTCGACCCCGAGCAGTTCCCGCGTCGCGACTTCCGCAACATCGTCGTCTGCGGCATGGGCGGGTCGGGCATCTCGGGCGACGTCGTCGCGGCCGTGTTCAACGACGTGCTGCCCGTCCCGGTGACCGTGCTCAAGCAGTACCGGGTCCCGGCGTTCGTCGGCCCCGACTCCCTCGTGTTCGCGATGTCGTACTCGGGTGAGACCGAGGAGACGGTGTCGATGGCCACCGTTGCGGCCGAACGCGGCGCCACGATCGTCGCGGTGTCGACCGGCGGCAAGCTGGCCAAGCTCGCCGAGCAAGCGGGCGGACTCCACCTTCCGTGCCCCGAAGGGTTCCTGCCGCGCGCCGCCATCGGCGCGCTCGTCGGGCCGCTCGTGGTGACGCTGTTTCGTATGGGCCTCGCGCCGGGCGCGCACGTGCAGCTGATGCAGGCCCAGGCGCAGCTCGCCCGCCGGCGCGATCGGTGCGAACCCGCGGTCGAGGGCGCCGCGAACCCGGCCCGTGAACTCGCCCGCAAGATCGAACGCACGATCCCGGTCGTGTACGGCGGCGGCGCACTCGGCGCGGTCGCCGCGTACCGTTGGAAGTGCGACGTCAACGAGAACGCCAAGGCGCCCGCGTTCTCGCACGCCTACCCCGAGCTCGACCACAACGAGATCTGCGGGTGGGGCCAGCACGGCGACGTCACCCGCCAACTCGTGACGATCGTCGAGCTCCGCCACGGCTACGAGCACGCACAATTGGGGCGGCGGTTCGAGTACACGCGCGAGATCATCGACGAGACCGTGCACCAGGTCCTGTCCGTCGAAGCCGAAGGCGAAGGTCGCCTCGCGCAGCTGCTCGACCTCATGTACGTCGGCGACTGGACCTCGTGCTACCTCGCCCTCGACAACGACGTCGACCCCGGCCCCATCGACGCGATCTTCGAACTGAAGAGCAAGCTCGCCCAGTCAGCGTGATGGCGTGAGTGTGATGGCGTGAGCGAGTGGCCCGACCTTCTCGCTCGGGTCGCGCAAATTGTTGCCGCCGACCGAGACCGGTTCGAGTCGCAACCTGTCGACGCCTCGGCATCGCTCGCCGAGTTGCGCGCCGCGTTCGACGGCCCCGTGCCTGCCACCGGTATGGGCGCGCTCCTGCTCATCGACGAGATCGCGGCTGCGGCCGCACCCGGTGTCGTCGCGAGTGCCGGCCCGCGCTACTTCGGGTTCGTCATCGGCGGGAGTCACCCGGCCGCGCTCGCCGCCGACTGGCTCACGAGCGGATGGGACAACAACATCGGGTTGTACGTGGCCGGCCCGGCCCCGGCCGTGATGGAAGAAGTCGCGGCGCGTTGGATGGTGGAGCTCTTGGGGCTGCCGCCCGAGTCGTCGGTCGGGTTCGCGACCGGGGCGACGATGGCGAGCTTCAGTGGCCTGGCCGCGGCCCGGCACCGCGTGCTGGCCGACGCGGGGTGGGATGTCGAGGCCAACGGGCTGCAAGGTGCGCCGCGCCTGCGCGTCGTCGTCGGCGTCGAACGCCACGCGACGATCGACGTCGCGCTGCGCTACCTCGGCATCGGCGCGGGCACCGTCGCAGTCGTGCCGGTCGACGGGCAGGGGCGCATGGCTGCCGGCCAACTCGCGCGCGTACTTGCGGCGGGCGAACCCGGCCCCACGATCATCTGCGCGCAGGCGGGCAACGTGAACACCGGCGCCGCCGATCCGTTCGCCGAGATCTGCGACGTGGCGGCCGAGATCGGGGCGTGGGTCCACATCGACGGTGCGTTCGGCCTGTGGGCCGCGGCCACCGACGATCTCACCGCGCAGGTCGTCGGGGCGGAGCGGGCCGACTCCTGGGCGGTCGACGCGCACAAGTGGCTGAACGTTCCCTACGACTGCGGCATCGTCGTGTGCCGGTACCCCGCCGACCATCGTGCAGCACTCGGCGTCGAGGCCGCGTACCTCGTGCAAGGCGGCGCGGGCGCGCCCCGCGACGGGCTCGATTGGGCACCCGAGTTCTCGCGCCGCGGGCGCGGTGTCCCGGTCTACGCGGCGATTCGCGCGCTCGGGCGCGATGGGATCGCGCGTGTCGTCTCCGATTGCTGCGCCCACGCGCGTCGGTTCGCGGCGGCGCTCGGCGCGGCACCTGGCGTCGAGATCCTGAACGACGTCGTGCTCAACCAGGTCCTGGTCCGATTCGACGACTCCGACGATCGCACGCGCGCGGTGATCGACGGTGTGCAGGCCGACGGTACGTGCTGGGCCGGTGGCACCGTCTGGCAGGGCCGGGCCGCGATGCGCATCTCGGTGTCGAACTGGACGACGACCGAGGCCGACGTCGACCAGTCGGTCGCGGCCATGTTGCGCGTGCATTCCTCCCTCGTTTAGCGACGTTGTAGCGTCGCGGGCATGCCTGCCGTCTTCGTCCACGGAGTCCCCGACACGCTCGCGCTGTGGAGCCCGCTCGTCGACTACCTCGACCGCGACGACATCGTCCTCCCGCAACTGCCGGGCTTCGGTACCGGCGTTCCCGACGGGTTCGCGGGCACCAAGGAGGCGTACGCCGACTGGCTCGCAGCGCAGGTGGAGGCGATCGGGGAACCGGTCGACCTCGTCGGGCACGACTGGGGTTCGCTGCTCGTGCAGCGCGTCGCGTCGACCCGGCCCGAGCTCATTCGCACATGGGCGGCCGGCGCGGCAACGGTCGACCCCACGTACGTGTGGCACGAGATGGCGACGATGTGGCAGACACCCGAGGTCGGCGAACAGGTGATGGCCGCCGCCACACCCGAAGCCTTGGAAGTCGGACTTGCTCCCGAAATGGGGGAGGAGCGCGCGGCCGCGGTGGCCAAGCACGTCGACGACACCATGAAGGACTGCATCCTCAGGCTCTACCGCTCGGCCGTGAACGTGGGTCAGGAGTGGGGTCCCGCAGTCGACGCGATGGAACGGCCCGGCCTCGTGCTGTGGGGACGCGACGACCCGTTCGTCACCGAGAACTTCGGCGAACGGCTTGCGCAGCGCACCGGGGCGCAACTCGTCATGTTCGACGGCACCGGCCACTGGTGGCCGGTCACGCGTGCCAAGGAAGCCGCCGAGCACCTCACCGCGTTCTGGGCTTCGGTGTGAACATCGTTAGTCGCGGCGGACCTCCAGGCGGAACACGTCCGGGCGCGCGTAGTGGCCGGTCACGTCGAACTGGCGGCGGCTGCGCGTGATCGTTTCGCGGTCGGCGTCGGCGTAGAGGATGCCCTCTTCCTCGGTGATCGGCCCCGCGAGGATCGCACCGTCCGGGTCGACGATGACCGTGTTGCCGCGCGACATCCAGTCGTCGGCGTCGCCGTAGATCTCGTCGCGGCCGGGGATCGACGCGGGCACGTCGGTCGCGCGCAGGCACGAGTTGACGCCGACGACGTAGCAGCGGCCTTCCTTGGCGATGTGGCGCATCGACGCGACCCACACGTCGGAGTTGTCCCACGTGGGGGCGAGCAAGATGTCGACGCCCTGCTCGTACATTGCCGCGCGCGCGAGCGGCATGTAATTCTCCCAGCAGATGAGTCCGCCGACGCGCCCGAACGGTGTGTCGATGACCGCGAGGGTCGAGCCGTCGCCCTGACCCCACACGAGCCGTTCGCCGCCGGTCGGCATGAGCTTGCGGTGTTTCGCGAGCAGCGCGCCGTCGGGTCCGAAGTACAGGAGCGTGTTGTAGATCGTGCCGCCGTCGCGTTCGTTCACACCGATCGCGAGGTAGGTGCCGTGCTCGGCCGCGGCCGCGCCGAGCGCGTCGCACGCGGAGCCGGGCACATCCACGCACTGGTCGGCCCACCGGGCGTACCAGTCGCCGTCGGCCCACGGTGTGGTGCGCCACACCCAATCGGGATAGGTCGGCACGAACGCCTCGGGAAAGACCACGAGCTCGGCGCCGTTCGCGGCGGCTTCCTTGGTGAGTGCCCCGACCTTCTCGACCGTTGCCTCCCGATCGCAGAACACCGGTGTGGCCTGTACAGCAGCGATTTTCATGCTCATGCGGCTACGTCCTCCGGTCCTCTATCTCAACTGCGCTTCTCGTCACTGTCCGGACCTCCGGTCTGCGCCTTGCTACTCAACAGTCGCGCCGATCCCGCGCTACCATCAAGCCCCAGTCGGGCCGTCAGGCTGTCATCCGGTGATCCGGGCCGGCTCCAACGGTTCCGCTTGCGCGCCTCCTGCGCGCCGCGAAGACGAAGGAGTCCCCATGGCCAAATTCACCGACTACAAGGTCGCCGACATTTCCCTCGCCGAGTTCGGGCGCAAGGAGATCGCGCTGGCCGAAAAGGAAATGCCGGGCCTCATGGCCTGCCGCGAGGAGTACGGCCCGGGCCAGGTGCTCGCCGGCGCTCGCATCACCGGGTCGTTGCACATGACGATCCAGACCGCCGTGCTCATCGAGACACTCGTTGCGCTCGGCGCCGAAGTGCGCTGGGCGAGTTGCAACATCTTCTCCACGCAGGACCACGCCGCCGCCGCGATCGCGGCCGCGGGCATTCCCGTGTTCGCGTGGAAGGGTGAGTCACTCGAGGAGTACTGGTGGTGCACCGAACAAGCGGTGCGCTGGCCCGACGCCGATGGGGGTGGGGGCCGCGGCCCGAACATGATCCTCGACGACGGCGGCGACGTGACGCTGCTCGTCCACAAGGGCGTCGAGTTCGAGAAGGCGGGCAAGGCGCCCGCGCCGGCAACCGCCGACAACGAAGAGTTCGCGGTCGTGCTCACGCTCCTCAACCGGACGCTGGCCGACGAGCCGACGTTGTGGACCGAGATCTCGTCGGGCATCAAGGGTGTCACGGAAGAGACGACGACCGGCGTGCACCGGCTGTACCAGATGGAGACCGCGGGCACGCTGCTGTTCCCGGCCATCAACGTCAACGACTCGGTGACGAAGTCGAAGTTCGACAACCTCTACGGCTGCCGACACTCGCTCATCGACGGCATCAACCGTGCGACCGACGTGATGATCGCGGGCAAGATCGCGGTCGTCTGCGGCTACGGCGACGTCGGCAAGGGTTGCGCGCAGTCGCTCCGCGGCCAGGGCGCGCGTGTCGTGATCACCGAGATCGACCCGATCTGTGCGTTGCAGGCGGCGATGGAGGGCTACCAGGTGACGACGCTCGACGACGTCGTGTCGGAAGCCGACATCTTCATCACGACGACCGGAAACATGAACGTCATCACCGTCGACCACATGGCGCAGATGAAGGACGAAGCGATCGTCGGCAACATCGGTCACTTCGACACCGAGATCGACATGGCCGGTCTCACCAAGTTCAAGGGACGACATCTAACAACGCGCTGCAGCGGACCGGGCACTTCCCTCGGTTGAGTGGACACCCTGAACTAACCATTCAGGAGGGTTCACATGCCAAGACCAGGACCAAGGACGACGTATCGCTACAGCGAGACGTTCAAGGCGACAGCGGTAAAGCTTAGCCAGCTGCGGGGCGTCGCAGTCAGTGAGGTGGCCGAATCGCTTTGCATCCACCCGTTTATGCTGTCGCGTTGGCGCAAGCAAGCGCGGGAGGGGCAGATTGTGACCAAGGGTGTGGAGGTGGACAAGGTAGTCGCTGCCGAGCTCAAGGAGCTGCGGCAGATCAAGCGCGACTACGAACGCTTGAAGG
>JANNHK010000101.1:0-13637 GCA_031404355.1 Actinomycetes bacterium | reverse complement strand
GCCTACCGACCTGGGCACGCTCCAGCCCCTGGCCGCGATCGGCAAGCCCCGACTTCTCGAACGCCTGAACGCGATGCTCTCGACGCACGATGTCGTCGCCGGGCAGGTGCTACAGACTCCATACGACTTCGTGCACCGGAGCCAGTACCTGCACGCGCGCGAAACTCTGCAGCGGCTGCTCGATCTCGGGGTGCTGCCGATCGTCAACGAAAACGACACCGTGGCCGACGACGAAATCCGCTACGGCGACAACGACCGCCTCTCGGCGCTCGTCTCCCACCTCTTGAACGCCGACGCACTCGTGATCCTCACCGACACCGGTGGTTTGTTCACCGCCGATCCCCGCCTCGACGAGGGCGCGTCGCTCATCGAGGAGATCGTCGAAGTCGACGAAGCCCTCGAACGGGTCGCGGGGGGAGCCGGGAGCGATCGGGGGAGCGGCGGCATGGCGAGCAAGGTTGCCGCGGCCAAGATCGCGGCGTGGTCGGGCGTGCGGGTGGTGATCGCGGCGGCGAGCGTTCCCGACGTCGTCGCCGACGCGCTCGCGGGCAAGCCGGTCGGTACCGCGATTGCGCCCCGACCGCAGCGGTTGTCGAGCCGCAAGCTCTGGATCGCGTTCGCGCAGGGCGCAGTCGGTCGCATCGTCGTCGACGACGGCGCGAAGCGCGCGCTCGTCAACGGCGGCAAGTCGTTGCTCCCGGCGGGCGTGAAGGGCGTCGAGGGTGCGTTCGACGCCGACGGCGCGGTCGAGATCATCGGCGAAGACGGCAAGGCGTTCGCCAAGGGCCTGTGCCGCTACTCGGCAGTGTCCCTGCGCGCGGTCGCGGGAAAGCGCACGGCCGATCTCGCCGAGGGCCTACCCCACGAGGTGGTCCACCGCGACGACCTCGTCGTCCTGCCCTAGGAAACCCCCAGACTTGACCGGGCGGTCAAGGGATATCCTTCGGCCATGACGGCGGTTACCCAGCTGGGGGCGAGGGCGAAAGCGGCCAGTCGCATTCTCGCCACTGCGGGGACCGCCTCGAAGAACGGGGCGTTGCTCACCGCCGCTGACCTGCTGCTCGAACGCAGCGCCGAGATCCAGGGCGCGAACGACGCCGACCTCGAAGCCGCCGCGGCGGGCGGTATGGCCGCCGGTCCGCTCGACCGTCTGCGCCTCACCGACGCCCGCCTCGAGGGGATGGCGAACGCGCTGCGAACGGTCGCGGCACTGCCCGACCCGATCGGCGAAGTGCTCGACGGGTGGACCCGTCCGAACGGCCTCCAGATCACCCGCGTGCGGGTGCCGCTCGGCGTGATCGCGATCATCTACGAGAACCGGCCGAACGTCACCAGCGACGCGGCCGGGCTCTGCCTCAAGTCCGGAAATGCGGTGCTCCTGCGCGGGTCGTCGTCGGCGTTGCGTTCGAACATCGCGATCGTCGCCGTGTTGCGCGACGCGCTCACGAAGCACGGCCTCCCCGAGGACGCGATCACGTTGGTCGAGGACACCGCGTACGAGACTGCCGTCGAGGTCATGCAGCTCACCGAGTACGTCGACTGCCTGATTCCGCGGGGTGGGCCGTCACTCATCAAGAGCATTCTCGAGAACGCGCGCGTTCCGGTCATCATCGACGGCGACGGCAACTGCCATGTCTACGTCGACGCCGCCGCCGATCTGGACGAGGCGCTCGCCATCGTCGTCAACGCCAAGACGCAACGTCCGAGCGTCTGCAACGCGGCCGAGTCGCTCGTCGTGCACGCCGACGTGGCCGACACGTTCGTGCCTCGAGTTGCCGACGTACTCAACGCGCAGGGGGTCGAGCTCGTCGGTGACGAAGGCGCGCAGCAACGATCGCCCCACATAGGGGTCGCTACCGACGACGACTTCGGCCGAGAGTTCTCGGACCTCAAGATGAGCGTGGCTGTGGTTCCCGACCTCGGCGCCGCCATCGCGCACGTCAACCACTACGGCACCGGGCACACCGAGGCGATCCTCACTCGCGACCTCGACGCCGCCCGCCGGTTCACCGGCGAAGTCGACGCCGCGGCCGTCGTCGTGAACGCGTCGACCCGCTTCACCGACGGAGAAGAGTTCGGCTTCGGCGCCGAGATCGGTATCTCGACACAGAAGCTGCACGCGCGCGGCCCCATGGGTCTGCGCGAGTTGACCACGCACAAGTACGTCATCTGGGGCGACGGCCAAGTTCGCGGCTGAGTCCCACTCGCACAGGAGTTCCATTGGCCGAACGTTTCGCATCCGTATCCGAGGTCGTCGACCGGCTCCGGTCCGTCGACTATCTCTGCGACCCATCGATCGCCGGCGTCGTTTTCCTGGCCGACCGCCTCGAGAAGCCGGTACTCGTCGAGGGCCCGGCCGGTGTCGGCAAGACCGAACTGGCCAAGGCGATCGCCGCGACCACCGGCAGCCGGCTCATCCGGCTCCAGTGCTACGAAGGCCTCGACGAGTCGAAGGCCATCTACGAGTGGAACTACAAGAAGCAGCTCCTGCGCATCCAGGCCGACCGCGAGCACGAGCGCGACTGGGAGACCGTCGAGTCCGACATCTTCTCGGAGCAGTTCCTGCTCACCCGGCCGCTGCTCGAAGCGATCCGCGCCGACGAGCCCGTCGTGCTGCTCATCGACGAGGTCGACCGCGTCGAGATCGAGACCGAAGCGCTGCTGCTCGAGGTGCTGTCCGACTTCCAAGTCTCGGTGCCGGAACTGGGAACAATCGTCGGCAAACAGATCCCGATCGTGATCCTCACGTCGAACAACACGCGTGAGCTTTCCGAGGCGCTCAAGCGCCGCTGCCTCTACCTGCACATCGACTACCCCGACCTCGAACGCGAGAAGGACATCGTGCGTGTCCGTGTGCCCGAGATCGACGACGCGCTGGCCGAACAGGTGGCGAAGGTCGTGGGCACGATCCGCAACATCGACTTGAAGAAGGCACCGTCGATCTCGGAGACGATCGACTGGGCCCGCACGCTGCTGTACCTCGGCCGCAACGAGATCACGCCCGAGGTGCTGGGCGAATCGCTCAACGTGCTGCTCAAGTACCAGACCGACATCGCCAAGGCCCGCAAGGAACTCGGTGTCGACGGCCCGCCCGCGACGACGCGCGGCCGGTAGGGGCAGTTGCAGTGGCAGAAGGCCGACCACGCGTTCAGGCAGAGAGATAAGCCGATGACGTCGCTCGCGGGTGACGCGACGATGATCGACGTGCTCCAGGGCTTCGTCCACGAGTTGCGCGAAGCGGGCCTGCCCGTGTCGATGACCGAGAATCTCGACGCGATGCGCGCGATGGAGCACGTGCCGTTCGCCGACCGCGATTCCCTGAAGTCGGCGTTGGGTTCGACGCTCGTGAAGAACCACGGGCACCACAAGGTGTTCGAGACGGTCTTCGACGTGTACTTCTCGCTGTTCGGGCCGGGCATCAACCCCGACGGCGACGACACGGGTGAGGGCGGCGAGGCGAGCGAGGCCGACTTCGAAGCTCTGCGCGCCGCGATGGACGCGGCGGGCGCCATGGGGCAGGTGTCGAACGAGGAGCTCGCGCAGATGCTCCTCAACGCGCTGATGAACATGGACGAGGACCAGATGCGCATGCTCGCGGCGGCCGCGGTGGCGCGGTTCGCAGGCATGGAACCGGGCCGGCCCGTGGGCGGCGCCTACTACTTGTACCGCACGCTTCGGCAGCTGGACGCCGACGGTCTCGTCACCAAGATGATGAACGAGGCGCGCGACCAGCAGGAGATCGGCGAGGGCGCGTTCGACGAACGGCTCGCGCGCGAAGACTTCGAAGGCCGCCTGAAGGTCCTTAAGGAGATGATCGAGGCCGAGATCCGCCGCCGCCTCGTCGCCGACCGCGGCGTCGAGGCTATGGCCCGCACGCTGCGCAAGCCGCTGCCCGAGGACGTGGATTTCATGCACGCGTCACGCGAGGAGATGCAGCAGTTGCAGCGCGCGATCTATCCGCTGACGCGCGCGCTCGCGGCCCGCCTCGCGCAGAAACGCCGCCACCGCCATCGCGGCACGCTCGACTTCCGCCAGACGATCCGGCACTCCATGGCCTACGGCGGCATCCCGGCCGAGCCCAAGTTCAAGAAGCCGCGCCCCTCGAAGCCCGAGATCATGGTCGTCGCCGACATCTCGGGCTCTGTTGCGTCGTTCGCGCGGTTCACGCTGCAGTTCGTGTACGCGATGCAGAGCGAGTTCTCGAAGGTGCGGTCGTGGGTGTTCATCGACGGCATCGACGAAGTGACGCGCTTTTTCGACGAGGCCGACGAGCTGGCCCAGGCGATCCAGCGCGTCAACACCGAGGCCGACGTCGTGTGGGTCGACGGCCACTCCGACTACGGCCACGCGTTCGAAATATGGCACGAACGCCACATTCGCGAGGTCACCAAGAAGTCGACCGTCATCATCCTCGGCGACGCCCGCAACAACTACCACGCGTCGCAGGCGTGGGTGCTGGGCGAAGCCCGCAAACGCGCCCGCAAGCTGTTCTGGCTCGACCCCGAACCGCGCGGCTACTGGGATACCGGCGACTCGATCGTCTCCGATTACGCGCCGTATTGCGACGGCGTGTACGAGTGCCGCAACCTCCGTCAACTCTCGAAGTTCGTCGCCGACGTCGTCGAAAGTTAGGACGCGCGGCGGGCTCGCCAGCGTTCGATGGCGGCCTTGTGGTCGACCATCGGAGGCGGGTAGCCGACCTTTTCGCGCACCTCCGGCGGGGGATCGTGCACGTCGGGCGCGTGCACGTCGTGTAGCTCGTCGACGTACCGGCGGATGTACGCGCCGGTTGGGTCGAACTTCTGCGCTTGCACCGTCGGGTTGTAGACCCGATGCGGGTTGGTGTCGGTACCTGTTCCCGCGACCCATTGCCAGTTGAGTTGGTTGACGGCCAGGTCGCCGTCGATCAAGTGCTGCATGAAGAAGGCGGCGCCGGTTCGCCAGTCGACGAGGAGGTCCTTGGTGAGAAACGACGCGACGACCATGCGCACGCGATTGTGCACGAAGCCTTCGCGCGCGAGTTGCCGCATGCCCGCGTCGACGAGCGGGAACCCGGTTGCGCCCTGCTGCCACGCGGCCAATCCTTCGGCATCGTCGATCCACGCGGGTTCGCGACGCACGCTTGTGTGCGCGGTCTCGGGGTGGGCGAGGAGGAACTGCATGAAGAAATCGCGCCAGCACAACTGGCGCACGAATGCGTCGCCGCCCGGGCGATCGTGCAGCCGGGTCGCAACCTCGAGCGGCGAGAGGCAGCCGAAGTGCAGGTACGGCGAAATGCGCGACGTTTCGTCGGCCGCGACGTCGTCGTGGACCTGCTCGTAGCGCGCAAGTGATCGGGCGGTCCAGGCCTTCAGACGCCGCAGCCCGGCGGCCTCGCCGCCGGGTGTGGCATCGGGCGCGCGACCGTCGGGCATCGCGGGCCGCGCGCCCGCGTCGATGCCGGCCGGGAGCACGACCGCGCGCGGCATGCGCTCGGGTGGCCGCCATTCGGTGGCGGTCCACTTGCGCCAGTAGGGCGTGAACACCTGATACGGCTTGAACGTTCCGGGCGCCACGATGGCGAGTGAGTCGTGTTGGATGACGCGGACCGGGAGTGCCTGATCGAGGCGTGCCAGGCGGTGGCGGGCGAACGCACTCACATCGCGTGCGACGTGCACTGAGTCCGCGCCCGTTGCCGATACGAGTGTCGCGACCTCGTCGACCCAGTCCCCGTGCCGTACGACGAGGGCACCGCCGCGGTCCCGGAGCGACGCGTCGAGGTCGCCGAGTGCTTCGAGGAGGAACCCCATCCGGTTCGGGTTGCCGTGACTCGTCGCGAGGATCGCCTGGTCGAAGACGAACAACGGGATCACGGAATCGGCCCCGGAAACCGCCGCTGCGAGGACCGGGTTGTCTCGCAATCGCAGATCGCGCGTAAAGAGAGCCACGGCGACGGTCACGAGTGGCAGGCTAGGAGGAGTGACAGATCTCGACGCATTGGGGTGGGACGCGGAACTCGCGGCCGCCGCGGCGGAGCGGCCGCAGGCGCGCCCGGGCCGCGTCGCGCGCGTCGACTTCGGTCTCGTGACGGTGTGGACGGCCGACGAGACGGTTCGGGCAGTGCCGGCCGCAGGATCGGTCGCGACGGGCGACTGGGTGCTGGTCGAACCCGTCGAAGACGAGATCCACGTCGTCGGGATCCTCCCTCGGCGTTCGTCGTTCGTGCGAGGAAGCGCAATTGAGGGCAAGGTCACCGGCGCGCAAGTACTCGCCGCGAACATCGACACGGTGTTCGTCGTTCATGCCTTGACGAATCGCCCGAACCTACGCCGCCTCGAACGCGAACTCGTCCTCACGTACGAGAGCGGTGCGGTCCCGGTCCTCGTGCTGACCAAGGCCGACCTTGCCGACGATCCCGACGTGTCCGTCGCCGAATTCGCCACCGTTGCACCGGGCGTCGACATCGTCGTCACCAGCTCGACCGACGGTCGTGGTATCGACGAGGTGCGCGCCTACGCCGCGGCCAACAGCACGATCGCGCTCATCGGTTCGTCCGGCGTCGGCAAGTCGACCCTCATCAACCGGCTCGTGGGTGAAGACGTGCAGGAAACCGCGGCGGTACGCGAAGGCGACCAGCGCGGCCGGCACACGACGACCGCGCGCGAACTCGTGATGCTGCCCGGCGGCGGCGTTCTGGTCGACACTCCCGGTCTGCGCGCGGTTTCGCTCTGGGATGCCGAGGAAGGGTTCGAGAAGGCGTTCGCCGACGTCGAAGCGTTCGCGGCCCAGTGCAAGTTCCGCAACTGCGCCCACGAAACCGAACCGGGCTGTGCCGTCAGGGCCGCGGTCGAACGCGGCGACCTCGACCGCGACCGGTTCGAGAACTACTTGCGCCTCGACGGCGAACTCGACGCGGCCGTCAAACGGCGCGACGCCCAACTTGACAGCAAGGCGCTGAAGAAGTTCTACAAGAAGCCCTAGCCGACGAGCTTCACGAGGCAGTCGGCGATGCGGGCGAGCACCATGAGTTGTCCGCGTTCGCGCGTGCGGAACGGGTGGCCCTCGCGCCCGACGAGCAGGACCGCGCCGTGCGCGGCGAGGGGCGCGATAGCGAGGTCGTCGGGTCCGTGCTCACCGGCCGCGACCGTCGGCGACGCGGCCGTACCCGTCGCGAGAGCGTGCAGCACCGGCGCGAGTGGCGGGTCGGTTCCGGCGGTGGCGAGCAGCGTCTCGTCACTGAGCAGTGCAGCCCAGTCGGCGTCGAACTCACGGTGCACGCGCTCGACGAGGCGCCGGCGAAGGTCGTCGAGACCGGATGCGTCGCAGATGTACTCGACCGATTCGAGCGCGTCGATGCGCGGGTCGGGGAACCGTTCGACGATGCGCCACTCCTCGACCGACGCGCCGTCGACCTCTTCGACCTCGCGCACCAACAGATGCACGAGATCCTCGCGCTGGAGCACGACGGCGAACTCGTCGACTGCGACGTGCTCGCTCCGTTCCAGCACGTCGATACCGACGATGTCGGCACCGGTCGCGCCAATGCGAGAGGCGACGAGCCCGAGCGCCCCCGGCCGGTCGGGCAGCCACACGCGGACAACAACGTGAGTCTCCATAAGGTCCCAGCGTACGATGCCGCGTCGTGACCGAGCGCCTTGGAATCCTCGGGGGCACATTCGACCCCGTACATGTCGCCCATCTGTTGGCCGCGCTCGAAGCGCGCCACCAGCTCGGGCTCGACCGGGTGCTCCTGGTCGTCGCGGGCGAACCGTGGCAGAAGGAAGGTCACGTCGTCGCCGACGCGACCGACAGGTTCGACATGGTTGCGGCCGCGGTCGACGCGATCGACGGCCTCGAACCCTCGCGCGTCGAGATCGACCGCGGCGGACCGACCTACACCGTCGACACGGTCGAAACGCTGTCGAAACCTGGGCGTGAGATCGTGCTGATCGTCGGCGAAGACGTCGCGGCCCGGCTCGACGGTTGGCACCGCAGCGCGGACCTGCGCGAACTCGTGTCGCTCGCGGTGGTCGGGCGGGGCGCGGGCGCCGAAGTGCCCGCGGGCTGGTCGGCGGCGCCGGTCACCATGCCGCGCCTCGACGTGTCGTCCAGTGCAATACGGGCCCGCCTCGAGCGCGGAGCCCCGGTCGACGCACTCGTCCCACCCGGCGCAGTCCGCATCCTGCGGGCACGACGTCTCTACACTCCCGCGTGATGACCGATGTCTCGGAGCGTCGCGCCCGCGGGCACGACCTCAGGGCGCAACTTCTCGTGGTTGTCCTCGCCGTCGTCGCGGGTTTCATCGCGGCGGCGATCGGGGATCCGGTCGCGGGCGTCGTCGAAGTAGAAGTCGACGTCGACGACGCGCCCGCCGAACCCGCGGCCGAGCCCGAGGCGGCCGGTGCCGGCGGTCAGGTGACGCTCATCGCCCACCGCGCCGTGAATGGTCGCATCGACATGCTGGCGGTGTTCGGGTTTTCCGACGCGACCACGGGCAACGCGGTGCTGGTGCCACCGGAGACGTTGCTCGACGTTCCGTCACTCGGACGACAAGCGGTCGCCGACATCGTGCGGCTCGGATCCGGCGAGCTGTTGGAAACGAGCATCGAGAACGCGCTCGGAGTCGAGATCGATACCTCGGTCGTGCTCGACGACGCGCAACTCACCACCGCGCTCGCACCGGCCGCGATCACTCCCGATGCGGTGAGCGGTGCCGCGTCCGATCTCGGACAGGCCCTCCCGGCCGCGCTCGAGTCGTGGCGTACGGCGCTGCGCGACCCGACGATCGCGCAGGCGACCACTGCCGTCGACCCGCGCTTGGCGGTCCTCGTCGAACGCGCGGGTGCGGCACTCACCTACCAAACGTTGCCGGTCGAGTCGGTCAGTATCGAGGGAACTGTCCGGTACGAAGTGCTCGCCGACGCGGCCGACACGCTGATGCGGAACGCGCTCGGATTCGCGCTCCTGAACGGCGGCAACCCCCGGGCCCGAGTTGCGGTGCGAGACGGTACGGGTGCGTTCGGACTGACACCGCTGGTGGCGGCTGTCCTCGTCCCGGCCGGAGGAAAGATCACGTCGACGGGTAACGTGCAGGGGTTCGGCGTGGGCGTGACCCAGGTCGTGTATCAGGACGACGGCGACATTGCCGCCGCCGAACGATTGGCTGCGGCGCTCGGCGTCACGCAGATCTCACGGGCCGAACAACCCGGCGACGAGGTCGACGTGACCGTCATCGTCGGGGCCGACTTCGAACCACCATCCGAGGAGTGACCACGGACGCACGCGACAAGGCACGGATCGCGGCAACGGCCGCCGACGACAAGCAGGCGACCGACATCGTTGTCCTCGACGTGGGTGACATCATCGGAATCGTCGACGTGTTCGTCATCGCGAGTGCGCCGAACACCCGCCTCGTCCGCGCGATCGTCGACGAGGTCCAGAAGCACATACGCGGGCGCACCGAGACGAAACCGCGCAGCGTCGAAGGCCTCGACGACGCGTCGTGGGTGCTGGTCGACTACGGCGACGTCGTGGTCCACGTCTTCCTGGAGGAGACGCGCGAGTTCTACGGCTTGGAACGCCTGTGGGCCGATGCCGCGCGCGTGCCCTGGGCAGGGGCCGAAGCGAGCTGACGGTTCAGCGCTTCGATGTCGAGCGCCCGGGCGTCGATGTCGTCGGAGAGCACGATTTCGGATGCGACGACCGTGTACCTCACGGGGTCGTCCGTCAGCGGGTCGCAGAACGCGAGCGGGGCTCGTAACTCCGGTGCCGGCCGCGGGCCGTCCTCACCGGGAAGTGGTGCGGTGAACGTCGATGCCGCCCGAAGCGCGGCATCGACCGCAGGGCCCCACGCGACCGCGAGTTCCCGCGCGCGCACACTCCGGACCCGAACGAACCCGCCGCGTCGCGACTCGGCTTCGCACTCGCGTTGCATCGCTTTGTCGCGTTGGTCGATCGCAGCCTGTTGCGCCGCCTGATAGCGCGCCAACCGTCGTTGGGCGCGCTGATCGGCTCGTTCCTGCGCACGCTCGGCCGCTTCGGCGCGCCGCATCTCGTCGGCATCGCGCCGGCGCCCGACCCGCAGGGCGTCGGCGAGCCTTCGTTCCTCCACGAGTGCGGCCGCGAGTTCGGCCCGTTCCTGCCGCGCGGTTTCGATACGACGACGCTGCACGACCGATTCCTGCTCGGCGGCCGGGGGAATGGCCGCGACGGGTGCCGCGACGGGTGCCGCGGTCGCTCGCTCCCGCCTTCGCACCTTCCGCGCGAGCGCGCTGAGGGCTGTCGATCTCCGCATCGGCTTCTCCATCGGCGGCCGCGGAGCGTGCTGAACCACTTCGCCGGTACCTCTGGTCGGGCGTCAGTCCACCCGCACCGCGATCGTGTGCCGGCCCGTGGCCCCGTCGGGGAACGGTGGCGCCTCTCGCTCGGTCTGGGGCTCCCCGCCGGTGTCGGTCGCCCGCACCTGGATGAGGTGGGTGCCCGGCGTCGCGTCCCACTGCCAGACCCACTGCCGCCACGCGTCGACGGTGGGCTCCGCCGCGAGCGTCGCCTGCTCCCACGGGCCTTCGTCGACCCGGACCTCGACGGCTTCGATGCCGAGGTGTTGCGCCCACGCAACCCCGGCTATCGGCACCCGTCCCGCCGCGAACCGCGCGTTCGAGGAAGGCGTGTCGATGCGTGACTGCGTCTTGATCGGTCCTTCGACGGCCCACCCGCGATCGATCCAGTAGGCGTCGTACTTGGCGAACGTCGTGAGTTCCATGTCGACGATCCACTTCGTCGCCGACACGTAGCCGTACAGGCCGGGAACGACCATGCGGACCGGGAAGCCGTGCGCGACGGGGAGCGGTTCGCCGTTCATGCCGATCGCGAGGAGCGCGTCGCGCCCGTCGGTCAGTGCCTCGACCGGGGTGCCGCACGTCCAGCCGTCCGCCGAGGTGCTCTTCAGTTGGTCGGAGCCGGACTGCACGCCCGCTTCGTCGAGAATGTCGACGATCGGAACGCCGAGCCACGTCGCGTTACCGATGAGGTCGTCGCCGACTTCGTTCGACACGCACGCGAGCGTCACGGTGCGTTCGACCATGCGGCGCTCGAGCAGTTCGTCGTACGACAGCACCAACTCGTTGTCGACCATGCCGTGCACGCGCAATAACCACGACTCGGCCTTCACCTGCGGTGTCGAGAAGGCCGTGTCGATGCGGTAGAAGGAGCTATTGGGTGTGATGTAACTCGCGAGGCCCGCGAGTTCGAGGTCGGCGCCGGCGGGTATGGCGACTGCGGGCGACGACGGGCGGGGGAGCGTTACGGCACTTCGGCTTGCGCCGGCGTCGAAGCGGTGGCGAAGCGAGCGCCCGAGGCCGCCGGCGGCGGCGGCCGCAGCGACCGCGATTCCGCTCGCGAGGAAGAAGTCGCGGCGGTCGAGTGCACCTTTGCGGTTGGTCGACATCATCGTGGCGCGGGCCTCGTCGATGCGGTCGCGCTCAGATCGTTCCGCGCCGTCGACATCGGGCTCGTCCGCCTCGATCTCCGGCTCGGGTTCCGCCACGCGGGTCAGCAATGCCCGCAGCACGACGATGCCGGCCACCGCACCGAGCAACGGTGGGAACGCGTCGATGAGGCGTCCGTCCGGTCGCTGTACGGCGATGACCGCACTGGCGCCGCCGAAGGCGAGGAACGCGACGGTCCCGACGGCCGGTGTGCGGCGCGCCCAGAGGCCGAGCCCGAGCGCGAGGAGTGCGATGACGATGAACATTCCGACGCGCAGCGCCGTCTTGTCGTTGGTTCCGAAGTTGTCGATGGCGAAGTCTTTGAGCCGGCGCGGTGTCTGGTCGATGAACTCCGACCCGACCGCGTCGACCGGTGACTGCACGTCGCTCGTCAGCCCGGCCACGAACTCACCTACGCCGAGGGCGACCCCGGCCGCAACGAGCCCGCTCAGCGCGGCAAGGACTTTCGACGAACGCACCGTCACCGAGTGTGGCACGCGGTGGGCGTGGGTTCGGCGCGGCCGCACTGTGGGCAGACTGTCGCCATGACAAATGAAACGGCGGGTCCCATGGATCGGCGCCGGGCGCTCGGCCTCCTCGGCGCGGCGGGCGCCGTCGGCGCCGGTGTTCTCCTCGCCGCGTGCAGTGGCGACGATGACGAAGACAACGACGCGGCCCCGCCCCCGAGTACCGACGAGACCGTGGCGGCGCCTTCGACCGGAACCAGCGCGACCGACCCATTCGCCGAAGCCGCGAGTTGCGCGCTCACACCGGAGTTGACCGAAGGGCCGTTCTACTTCGACGTCGACATGATCCGCAGCGATATCCGCGAAGACCGTGAAGGCGTACCGCTGCGCCTGGCGGTGCGCGTGCGCGACGCCGCCGCGTGCACCGCGATCGCCGACGCCGTGCTTGACATTTGGCACTGCGACGCGGGCGGCGACTATTCCGAGCGAGGTGAGACCTTCCTACGCGGCGCCCAGGTCACCAACGCCGACGGTGTCGCCGAGATCGTGACGGTCTACCCCGGCTGGTACCCGGGCCGCACGGTGCACATCCACACCAAGGTCCACCTCGACAACTCGACCGTACTCACCACCCAGGTCTTCTTCGACGAGACCACCACGGCCGCCGTGTTCGAGCGCGACCCCTATGCGGCTGCCGGTCCGCCCGACCAGTCGAACAACGACGACACCATCTTCGAGGACAGCCTCGTCCTCACCCTCGCCGAAGACGGCGACGGCTACGTCGGCCGAATCACCTTCGACGTCGAACGCGCGTAAGGCGGGCCGGAGGAGTCCATCACCGTGACCCGGCAGAGATCATCTACCACCGGCGTGTTCGCGTGTTGGAGCATGCGAAGAAAACGGGCAACGGGTCGGCGACGTGCCGGACGTTGGCCATCCTGATGCCGACGTGTACTTTGCCGCCGTGAACATCCTTCCACCGTATGCGGCGCCGTGGGACGCCACGGAAGACTGGTTCGAGTGGTAGATCGACGCCCCGCGCACGCGCCGCCTGTGGCACCGCTCGCGGTACATGTCGCCGCGGCGTTCGCCTCCGTGTGCGCGGCGGCGATCGTGCTCTGGGTCGTGGCATTCGGACAGGCGACAGCGTGCACCGACGAGTTCCTGTGCACGGCCGCCCAGTGCCCCGCGCGCTGCGATCGCCCCGAGCAATACCTTCTGATCGCCCTGCCCGCCCTTGCGGGTGCGGGGTGCCTGGGCGTCATCTTGGCGCGCCGGATCCATCGACGGTTCGTCGCCGCGCTGCCACTCTTGCTCGTCACCCTCGTCGCCGCCGTCGCGATGACACGCTGGTAAGCACGGCGGCACGCATCCCGACCTCGTGGAGCAAGTTCTCGCGATCGGACACGGCTTCGAGGAACTCGTCCGTTTCCCCGCGCACCTCCTGAGGAACGCCGCGGCCGGCCCGGTAGCGCGTGGCGTCGGACGGGTTGTCGGCCGCCTCGAAACGGTAGCCCCGGCAACTCATTCGCGGCGTGGGTCGTGGCCTTTGCCTTCGTGGTGGTTGCGGTGGTGGCGCCAGCATTTGATGGTGGTGTTGGCGAGGTTGGTTTCTCCGCCGTGGGCCCAGTGTTTCTTGTGGTGGACTTCGCAGGCCCAGAGTGGTGCGTCGCATCCGGGTTCGGTGCAGCCGCCGTCGCGGGCG
>JANNHK010000100.1:0-6971 GCA_031404355.1 Actinomycetes bacterium | reverse complement strand
GGTACGCGTACCGCGACCGGCGGGCCCGCAAGGGGGAGTTCCGCAAGCTGTGGATCGTGCGTATCAACGCCGCATGCCGCGAGCACGACATGTCGTACTCGCAGTTCATCGCCGGGTTGAAGGCCGCGGAGGTCGAGGTCGACCGCAAGATCCTCGCCGATCTCGCGGTCCGCGAACCGGCGGCCTTCGCCACGTTGGTCGAGACGGCCCGCGAGGCTCTCAAAGCTGCCTAGTTCGGAGGCCCTCGGGCCCCGGCACCGCGACGTCAAGCTGTTGCGCGAGTTGCTGCGCGACGGTTCGGCTCGTGCGCGCGAGGGCTTGTTCGTCGCCGAGGGTCCGCACCTGCTGGCCGCGGCGATCGAGCACGGTGCACCGATCGTTGCCTGTTACGTGGGCGACGGTGCGGTTGCGCCCGCCGGTGACTGGCCGACGTGGCGCTTGGAGCCCGGTGTCGCCGACCGCATCGCCGACACCCGGTCGTCGCAGGGCGTGTTCACGCTCGTGCGCTTCGAACGCCTCGGGCTCGCATCGCTGACGGGCGACCTGGCCCTCGTCGGGGCGCCGGTGAACGACCCGGGCAACGTCGGCACGCTCCTGCGGAGTGCGCTGGCCGCGGGTGCGAGCGTCGTCGGGCTCGGGGCCGGTTCGGTCGATGCGTACAATCCGAAAGTTGTGCGTGCCTCGGCGGGTGCGTGCTTCGCGGTCCCGACGGTGGAGGGCGAGCCCGCAGTGACGATGCTGGAAGCGCTCGGTGCGCATGGTGTACGACGCCTCGGCGCGACCGCGTCGGGAGGGCTCGCGCCCGAAGCGATCGACCTCACGCAACCGGTGGCCTTCGTGCTCGGGCACGAGACGCACGGGCTCGCGGCCGACCTGCCGCTCGACGACGTCGTCACCATCCCGATGGGCGCGGGCGAATCGCTCAACGTCGCGATGGCCGGCACCGTGTTGCTGTTCGAAGCGGCCCGCCAGCGCCGGACGGCCCGATGACCTTCGACCCGACGACGTTCTCCGGCGCCGTCACCGCGACCCGGAACGAGGGTGAATCGGCCGCGCGTGCCGCGGCGTCGCTCGACGAACTCGACGAGCAGTACCGCCAGTTTGTGAAGGCCAAGGACTCACGCACCGGGCAGTTGAAGCAGCGCATCAAGCACGAGGACGACAAGGCGGGGGCCGGCCGGCTCCTCGAAGAGGCGCGTCAGGCGCTCGACGCCGCGTTCGACGCCCGCCGGGCCGAACTCGTGGCGGCCGAGGGCGAGCTGGCACTCGTACGAGACCGTGTCGACCTCACGATCGGGGGGCGCGAGTATCGCCGAGGCCACTTGCATCCGGTCACGCGTATCTGGCGCGAGCTCGAGGACGTGTTCGTCGGCCTCGGCTACAAGGTTGCGGAAGGTCCCGAGGTCGAGCTCGACTGGTACAACTTCGAAGCGCTCAACTTCCCGCCCGGGCACCCGGCCCGCGCCATGCAGGACACGTTGTACGTGCGCCTCGGCGAACCGGAACAGGTGCTGCTGCGCACGCACACCTCGCCCGTGCAGGTCCGCACGATGCAGGCGCAGCGCCCGCCGATCTACGTGGTCGCTCCCGGCCGGGTCTTTCGCCGCGACACGCTCGACGCCCGCCACTCGCCCGTGTTCCACCAGATCGAGGGGCTGGCCGTCGACGAGGGCATCACGCTCGGCGACCTGCTCGGCACGATCGAGGCGTTCATCCACGCGTTGTTCGGACCGAACATCAGCGCCCGGTTCCTGCCGTCGTTCTTTCCGTTCACCGAACCGAGTGTCGAGTTCGCAATGACGTGCGTGTTCTGCGAGGGCGACGGCTGCACCGTGTGTTCGCGCACGGGGTGGGTCGAGCTCGGCGGCGCGGGCATGGTCGACCCCAACGTGTTGACCAACGTCGACATCGACCCCGAGCAGTACACCGGGTTCGCGTTCGGGTTCGGCATCGACCGGGTCGCGCAACTTCTCTACGGCATCGACCATGTGAAGAACGTGTGGGACGGCGACGTCCGCTTCCTGAGGCAGTTCTGATCGTGCGGATGCAGCGGAGCCATGGACGGCGCAGCGAAGGAGCCGTTTTGATGGTGCGGATGCAGCGGAGCCGTCGTGCGGACGAGCGGAGCCACCGACGGTGGAGCCGAGGGAGCCATGGTTTGCGACGGCGCAGCGAAGGAGCCGTGTGATGCGCGCGCCGCTGTCGTGGATCCGTGAGTTCGCGCCGATCGAGGCCGCCCCGGCCGACATTGCCGACGCGCTGAACCAACTCGGCCTCGAGGTCGAGGCCATCGACGAACCAGGCCGCGACATCAACGGTGTCGTCGTCGCCCGCATCCTCGATGTCGTCCCGCACCCCGATGCCGACAAGATCCGCCTCGCCGACGTCGATTACGGCGACGGCCGGCTCCGCGTCGTGTGCGGTGCCCCCAACATCGAACCCGGCATGGTCGTGCCCTTCGCCCCCGTCGGCGCAGTACTGCCCGGCGACTTCAAGATCGAGAAGCGCAAGATCCGCGGCGTCGTCTCCGAGGGCATGTTGTGCTCGGCGCGCGAACTCGGGTTGAGCGACGACCACGCGGGCATCCTCGAACTCGACGCTGACACCGAACTCGGCACCGACGTGCGCGAGGCGCTCGGCCTCGACGACATCGTCTTCGACCTGTCCATCACTCCCAATCGGCCCGACGCCATGGGCGTCATCGGTGTCGCCCGTGAACTTGCCGCGCACTTCAAGGTGCCGCTGCTCGTCGAGGAACACGAGCCCGACCCGAAGGTCGCCACCATCGAAGGCGCGACCGTTGTCGTCGAAGCCCCCGATCGGTGCCCGCGCTTCGTCGCGATGGTTACCCGCGTGACGATGGGCCCGTCGCCCGCGTGGATGCAGCGGCGCCTGACCCTCGCCGGGATGCGCCCGATCAGCAACGTCGTCGACGTCACCAACTACGTCATGCTCGAACGCTGCCGTCCGCTGCACGCGTTCGACCTCGGCCGGCTGCGCGGGCGCGGCGTCGTCGTCCGCCTTGCCCGCGACGGTGAGACGATGACCACCCTCGACGGCGTCGAGCGCTCGTTCACACCGGCCGACCTTCTCGTCTGCGACGGCGAAAGCCGCCCGCAGGGCATCGCCGGCATCATGGGTGGCCTCGAATCCGAAGTCGCGGACGACACCACCGAAGTGCTGCTCGAGTCCGCCCACTTCGAAGCGACGGGAATCGCCAAGACCGCCAAGCGCCTGGGTCTGCGGTCCGAGGCCAGTGCCCGCTTCGAGCGCGGCATCGACCCGAACAGTGCCGGTACGGGCGCGCAGCGGGCCATGGAGCTGTTCGCCGAGGTCGCGAGCGCCGCCGTGAGCGCGGGCGCGATCGACGCGTATCCCGAAAGGGTTGAGCCTCGCCGCATCACCGTGCGTACGCCACGCGTGAACGCGGTGCTCGGCACCGAGGTCACACCCGGAGCCGCACGCGATCTCCTCGCACCGTTGGGCATCGCTGCCGACGGTACCGGGGACACGTTCGAGGCGATCGCGCCGACGTGGCGGCCCGACCTCGAACGCGAAATCGACATCGTCGAAGAGGTCGGCCGGCGGCTGGGTCTCGACAACATCCCCCGCACCGTTCCGTCGAGTCCCGAGAAGATCGGCGGTCTCACCCGACAGCAACGCGAACGGCGCGCCGTCGCCGACGTGCTGGTCGGCGCGGGTTACGACGAGGCCTACACATTGCCGCTCCTCGCGCCCGCCGATCTCACTCGTGCCGGCATGGCGGTCGAGGGATATATCGAGGTCGAGAACCCGCTGCGCGCCGAAGAGTCGATCCTCCGCCCCTCACTTGCAATCGGGCTGCTGCGCGCGGTCGCGTACAACGCCGCCCACGGCGAACCCGACGTCGCGCTGTTCGAGATCGGCACCGTGTTCGCACCGTCTACTCAAGGTGCGACCCTGCCCGAGGAACACACGCACGTCGCCGCGGCGCGGTCGGGACTCGTACGCCGCATGCCCCACGAAGCCGACCGGCCGGTCACCGTCCACGATCTCATCGCCGTCGTCGAAGCCCTCGCCGGGGAACTGCGGCTCGCCGCCTGGACCATCGAGGCGGCCGAGGTGCCGGGGCTGAACCCGGCCCGGTCGGGAGTGTTCATCGTCGACGGGCACCCGGCCGGCACGGTCGGAGAGGTCTCCGCGGCGGTCATCGCGTCGGCGGAGCTCCCGGCGCCCGTCAACATCCTCGAACTCGATCTCGACGTGCTCATCGCGGCGGCGCGCCGGTCGCGAGTATCCGAACCGGTGTCGCGGTTCCCGGCGGCGACGATCGACCTCGCGTTCGTCGTGTCCGACACGGTCGCGGCCCGCGCCGTGCGGGACACGCTCGCGACTGCGTCCGGCCCGCTCCTCGAACGGGTCGAGCTGTTCGACATCTTCCGGGCCGAGAGCCTCGGTGCCGGGCGAGTCAGCCTGGCCTTCTCGCTTCGGTTCCGGGCGCTCGACCGAACGCTCACCGACGACGAAGTGGCACGGCTGCGCCGGGCCGCGATCGACGCGGTCGCAGCCGTGCACCAGGGCGAGCTCCGGGCCTGATGGGGCTCGAATCGTTCCGGCACCGGATCCGGGTCCGTTACGCGGAGGTCGACGGTCAGGGCGTCGTGTTCAACGCGCACTGGCTCACCTATTTCGACGACACGATGACGCGCTTCGTCGAGTCGCTCGGCTTCGGACCCGAGTTCTGGATCAACGAGTTCGACGTCATGCTCGTCCGGGCCGTGATCGACTGGTCGGGTCCGGCCGGGTTCGACGACTGGCTCGACATCTCGGCCCGGCCCGTCCGGCTCGGAACCAAGTCGTTCGACGTCGAGTTCCGCGCCGCGGTCGGCGATCGCGTCGCGTGTACGGCCACGATCACGTACGTCGCGGTACGCCCGAAGACCCATGTGTCGATCGAGATCCCGACCGCGGTCCGCACCGCGCTCGCCGCCCGCGTCTAGGGCTTCCGGCCCCCAAAATCGGCGGTCCAGATCCTGGCCGGACGAAGGCACCTCAGCCCAACGGCCAATGCCCGGACGACACTCCACGCGGCGGGTAAGGTCCGATTGACCAGCCTTCACAACGAGTGTTTCATGCACTGCACAACTGCGGTCTGGCACGCAGTTGGGCACAAGGGGAGCGAGTATGAGGGCAAGCGCTGTCGGCCTACGTCGGCGCGGGTACCACGTCGTTCGGATTCTGGCGTCGACGATGATCGTGCTCGGCACGGTCGTCGTGCTGGCCGATGTGTCGGAGGCTGCGCCCCTGCCCGGCCGCCAGCACATCATTCTCGAGAAGATCTGTCTGGAGGGGAACAAGCAGGGCGTCGTCAGTCCGCAGTTCCTCATCACGAACGTGAGCGACGACGAGAGCCTGAGCAACGACAACGAGTCGTGGGCGCCCGAGGTCATCACGGTGAAGATCTCCGACAAGAAGGCGTCGGGTTCGGCCGCGGTCGGAACGCCTCCGCTCGAGAACATCATCCTCCAGCCCGGCGAGTCGGTGATCGTCACCGCGGTCGGCTCGCCCTGGAATGGCGCGTACTACGTCCATATGTCGGTGCTGTATCGCGGCGAGATCCACAACTACGCCATCAGGCAGTTCTGCCACTGCGAGGACAACCCCCCCGAGGAAGAAGAAGAGACGACGACGTCGACTTCCACCTCGACGAGCACCAGTACCTCAACCAGTACCTCAACCAGCACGTCAACCAGCGTGCCACCGACGAGCACCAGTACGTCGACGAGCACGTCGACGAGTACGAGCACGTCGACCAGCACCACGGTGCCACCGACGAGCACCAGTACGTCGACGAGCACGTCGACCTCGACCTCGACCTCGACCTCGACGCCGGAGACGACGACGACGGTGCCGGTGACCACCACGACCGTCCCCGACACGACGACGACCGTCGCGGTCGCGGCCACGACGACCACTGTGCCCGCGACGACGACAATATTTGCAACACTGGGCACACAAGTGCAACTTGGCACCACGGTTCCCACGAGCAACGCCACGACTGCGCCGGTGACTCCAACCGCCGAACTCCCGCGCACCGGTGGTGGCGCCACGGTGCTTCCTTTCGGACTGACACTTCTTGCGAGCGGCATGGGAATGCTGGCTCTGACCTTCCGTAGAAGGCAGTGCATGCCCTAGGATTCCTACGGAGTTGAGAACGGCCGGCCAGGACGGCCCAGGGTGGGGGACACGCAGGATGCGACGACGAATCTCAGCAGTGATTGCGCTTGTGTTGGCGCTGGCCGGTTTGGCCGCGCTCAACTCGAGCATGGGCAGTACCGCAGTACCTGAACAGGCGCGCCAGCACATCGAACTCGAGAAGATGTGTGCGCAGTCGGTCACCAAGGGCCCGGTGTTCGAAGTTCGCAACATGACGAACAAGTACGGCCCGCCCGAGACGATCAAGGTCATCATCAAGGACCGGTACTTCCCGTTGCCGCACCCGGCCGGGATCGTGACCGGAACGATCAGCATCGACGGCGGGGCACCGTTCGTCGACGACGAGTTCACGTTGGCGCCGGGCCAGCAGGCCGTCTTCACCGCGGTCGCGGGTTGGCCGTGGATCTCGCCGTACAAGCCGCAGGGCGGCAAGCCCGCCGACAAGCAGTACTTCGCGCACTTCAACGCCGTGAACAACGCAACCGGGTTGCCGGACGTGTTCCGCACGCACGAGTTCTGCGACTGCAAGAAGCCGCAGCCGGCAACGACGAGTACGTCGTCGTCGAGTACATCGACGAGTACGAGTACCTCGACCAGTACCTCGACCAGTACGTCGACCAGTACCTCGACGAGCACGTCGACGACCGTGCCGCCGACGACGAGCACGTCGACGACGAATCCGCCGGCAACAACGACATCGACGACGCGTCCGTCGTCTGGGACGACATCCACCACGAAGGGCCCGGGCGGATAATTGATGTGGCCGGCCGCGCCCG
>JANNHK010000099.1:0-29112 GCA_031404355.1 Actinomycetes bacterium | reverse complement strand
GAGGGAGTGTCGCGCTGCGGTGGAGCGCCGGAGGTCGCAGCCGAATGAGCACCCAGGCGCAGATCCGCAGGCGCGGTGTGACGGCAGAGGGAGTGTCGCGCTGCGGTGGAGCGCCGGAGGTCGCAGCCGAATGAGCATTGTCTGGGCGGCGCGGCCGCAGTTGGAACGATGTGCGCTGGTCGCCGCGTTCCAGGGGTGGAACGACGCGGGCAACGCCGCGACCGATGCGGTGCGCTGGCTGATGAACCGGTTCAGCGCGACACCGGTCGCCGCCCTCGATGCCGAGGAGTACCTCGACTTCCAGGCGGCCCGGCCGACGGTCGAACTCGTCAACGGGGTCGTGCGAGCTATCGAGTGGCCGTCTCTCACGTTCGCATCCGCGCGGGTGGGTGACCGCGACTTGCTCCTCATGTTGGGCGTCGAGCCCAACCTCCGGTGGCGGTCGTTCTGCGCCGACGTGGTCGGCGTGGCCCGCGAGACGGGATGCGAGATCGCGGTGACGCTCGGGGCCCTGCTCGGCGACCTTCCGCACACGCGACCCGTGCGCTGCACGGGTTCCGCCACCGACGAGGTACTCGCGGCGCGGCTCGGGATGCAGCGGTCGCGCTACGAGGGTCCGACCGGCATCGTCGGCGTGTTGCACGATCACTTCCGCCAGGAGGGCTTTTCGTCGGCGTCGATCTGGGCACCCGTGCCGCACTACGTCGCGACGCCGCCCAACCCGAAGGCGACGCGCGCACTGCTCGGCCGGCTCGGTCAGCTTCTCGACGTGGCGTTCGACCTCACCGACCTCGACATCGCGGCGGCCGCGTGGGAGCGATCGGTAGCCGAGGTCGTCGCCGGCGACAGCGACGTGAGCTCGTACGTCAGCGGGCTCGAGTCTCGCTACGACGCGTCGGCCGAAGCGCCGTTCGTCGAAGACGACGAGGACGAGTTCGAAGACGACGATGACGAGGACGACGAGGACTGGTTCGACGAGGACGACCTCCCGTCGGGCGACGCGCTCGCGGCCGACATCGAGCAGTACCTCCGCGACCAGGACGACGACGACTAGCGATCGGCCTCTTGGCCTGCTCGGGTGGTGACGGTGGCGCAGGGGCTCGCTCCGGCGAACCCACACCCATCACGCGCTCCGCAAACCCCTGCGCCACCGCCCTGCACCGTTAACCCACCCCCAAGAAACAAGAAAGTGGACGGGCGTGCGGCCTTGTCCGTCTTTGCCGGTCTCCCCGTGCGACCGACCCCAAGACGCTGCACGTTCACGGGGGCGTGTCGGACAGAGAGAACGAAGCCTCACGCTCCGACGTGCGACTCTTTTCTTCTCTCCGTGGTGGGGTGTGGAAGTGGGAGGTCGGTGGGCCGTTTCATTCGGAGGGCGTGCTGGGTGTCGTTTCGTCCCGCAGCAAGGCACGGCCCACCGACACAACCCGTGCAAGTCGGGCGGACATCACAACTAGCCGAGCATGTCGTGGGCGAGGTCGTCCCAGAGGCGCGTCGACAGCACCAGCGAATCGACGTCGACCCGTTCGTCGTTGCCGTGGAACATCGACGCGTAGTCGTCGAACCCGAGCTTGCGGCTGAACAACCCGAAGCCGTACGCAATCGATCCGGCCCGCCGGAAGAAGCGGGCGTCGGTCGCCCCGACCGTGAGGAACGGGACCAGGGCCGAGTCGTCGACCAGCTTCGATGACACCCGCGCCATGGCGTCCCACATAGGCGAGTCGGCCGGCGACGACGTCGACGGGTTCTCGTCGAACGGCGTGACCTCCACGTGCGCGCGCAGGTCGCCGAGCGCGTCGGCGAGCATCTTCTCGACGTCGACCGACGTCTGGCCGGGCAACGTGCGGATGTCGACCTCGACGTCGACGAGGTCGGGAATCACGTTCGTCTTCGTGCCGCCGTGGATGATCGTCGGCGCGAACGTCGTGTGGGTGCATGCGTGCGCTTGGCGCGCCAACCCGATCGGGAGCTGCTCGCAGAAGTCGTGCAGCGTGGCTTCGTCGGTAAGTCTCGCGTTCCAGTCGGACCCGAAATCAACGCCCTCGATAAAACGGCGCCACGTGTCGTGAATGTGAGTCGGCGGACGGAAGTCGGCGAGACGGCGCACGACTTCGGCCGCGGTGACGAGCGCGTTGTCGGTGCGAAACGGTTGCGACGCGTGACCCGGCGTGCCGTGCACCGTGATGCGGCACCAGTACGAACCCTTCTCGCCGACGATGACGGGGAGCTTCGGCCCCGTCGAACTCGGCATCTGGAACCCGCCCGCTTCGGTGACCACGTAGTCGGCGTACACCGCGTCGCGTTCGTTGTTCAACAGGTGCTCGGCACCCCACGTGCCGAGATTCTCCTCGTCGGCGACGGCGAGGTAGATGAGCGTGCCCCGCGGCGTGAAGCCCGACTTCGCGAGGTTCCGGAACGCGACCGCCATCGTCGCGGTGAGGTTGAGCATGTCGACCGCGCCGCGGCCCCACAGTTCACCGTCGACAAGTTCGCCGGCGAACGGGTCACGCTGCCAGCCGTCGACGTTCACGGGAACGACGTCGGTGTGGCCCATGTACAGCAGACTCGGCGCGGTCGGATCGGAACCTTCGATGCGCGCGACGAGGCTCTCGCGCCCGGGTCGCGCCTCGTAACGTTCGAGGTCGAGCCCCGTGTCGCCGAGGTACTGCGCGAGCACGTCGGTGCTGCGCGACTCGAACCCTGATTCGGGAGTACCGTCGTTGACGCACTCGTTACGAATCAGGTGGGCCAGCAGGTCGACCGCTTCGCCGGCGATCTGTTCGTCTTCCAGGATCACGGCGTCTCCGCGGCGCGGTAGTGCAACATGCCATCGGCTTCCCACCGCTCGGCAACACCCGCGTGCACCATGTGCTCAAGGTGGGCGAACGTCTCGCTCTCGGCCATCGTCCCCCAATGCCGCTTCGGGAAGACCTCGTGCGAAAGCTCCGGAACGGTTGCATCGCCGAGTGCGATCGACGCCCGCTTCAGCAGATCCATGCGTTCGTAGTGATGCTCGGTGATCGCCCGGGCGCGCCCCGGAACGTCGGCGAACGGGTGGCCGTGCGCGGGTAGGCCGAGCTTCACACCGTCGAGCCGGGCGACGAGCTCGAGGGTGGCGAGATACGACTTCAAGGAATCGGCCTTGCGCACACCCGACACGTGCGGCGTGATCGACGGCAACACGTGGTCGCCGGTGAGCAGCGTTCCCGTCTCCGGGTCCCACGCGCACAAATGGTCGACCGTGTGACCGGGCGTGTGCACGACGAAGAAGTCGCGGTCGGCGAGCCGCATGCGGTTGCCGTGATGCAACCGCTCGGTCGGCTCCGGCGGCGAGAACATCATCCGCATGGCGCGGATCAGCAGCTTGCGCTTCAACGGCGGGCCCTGGTTGGTAGTTCCCCACGGCGTGACCGCGCCCCACATGCTCGACGTGGTTTCGGTCTCCTCGGTGTCGTCGTGAATGACGTCCGGAACATCTTCAATAGTCGGAATCTCTTCCCCCAGGTCGAGATCCTGCGCGAGCGCGGCCGCTTCCATCTCGAGCCGGCGGGCATCGCCCTCGGAAAGCGCCCGCTGCGGGCTCGGGCCCTTGACCGTCCACGTCGAGAACGCGTGATGCGTGATGACTTTCGCACCGGTCTCGCGCGCGATGCGCCCGGCACCACCGAAGTGGTCGGGGTGCGAGTGGGTCACGACAACCGTGTGCACGTCCTTGAGTTTGAAGCCCGCGGTCTTGAGCCGCGCCTTCAGCGCGCGCCACGACTGCGGCCCGGGCAGGCCGGGGTCGACGACCGCGAGGCCCTGCTTGTCGACGAGCCCGTACATGTTGACGTGACCGAGACCGGGCATCCAGATCGGCAGCTGCATGCGCAGGATGCCGGGCGCGACCTCGGTGACCTCTTCGGATGCCGACTCTTGTTCTTGCCTCGGTGGCCGCGGCCGTGCCGTCGGCTCCGTATCTGTCACGCTTCGCAGAGTAGTTACCGATAGGCGAGCGGGGCGAGCTTCGGCCACGGGCGGTTCGTCTCCGCGACCAATCCGCAGGCCAGCACCAGCTCCTCGTCGTGGCGGCGGGTCACGACCTGGAGTCCGATCGGCAACCCTTCGCTCGACACACCGGCCGGAATGCTCACTGCCGGCTGGCCCGACGCGTTGAACGGCGCCGTGAACGGAACCGAACCCATCCCGCCGACCGGCTGCCCGTCTATCGCCAACGGTGGCGGGCCTTCGGCCTTGAACGCGGGTGTTGCGGTGGTCGGGGTCATCACGAAATCGACTTCGTCGAACGCGGCGGCGATGGCGGCGAGGATTTCGTCGCGCCGGCGCAGCGCCCGCAGCATGTCGGCCGACGTCATGCGGTCGATCGTCTCGAACCCGGCGCGCGAGACGGGCGTGACTTCGTCGAGTCGACCCCGGGCCGCGTCGGCGTGGTGGCTCGAGGTGTCGACCGACGACAGAAGACCCCACGCCCGGCCCGGCTTCGGGATGTCGAGGTCGATATCGACCAGCGTGATGCCCGCGTCGGCCGCGAGTGCGAGGGCCGCTTCGTGCGCCACCTTCGCGACCTCGGAGTCGCACAACGCGAACCCGAGCGTGGACGACCAGCCCGCGCGCTTGCCGCGGAGCGCCCTGACCGCATCGCCTGAACGCAGCGCGTCCTCGTACGACCGACTCGGCTTGGGCAGCGACGTCGGGTCGATCACGGTCGGGCCCGCGATCGCATCGACATAGCGCGCCGCGTCGAGCACCGACCGGCACATCGGGCCCGGCACCGACATCAGCGCGTTGTCGAACGGGCCTTCGGACCCGACCCGCCCGAACGAGACCTTGAACCCGAACAGCCCGCTGTACGAAGCGGGAATGCGAATGGAACCGCCGCCGTCGCTGCCCGTGCAGATCGGCATCATGCCGGACGCGACCGCGGCCGCCGAACCGCCCGACGAACCCCCCGGCGTGCGCTCGGGGTTCCACGGATTGCGCGTGATGCCGTGCAGGTACGTGCGGGTCCAGTTGGTCGAACCGAACTCGGGCGAGGTCGTGAGCCCGACGAGGACCGCGCCCGCGGCGCGCAGACGCGCGGCTTCGGTGGCGTCTGCGCCTGCGACTTCACCGCGGTACAGCAACGAGCCGTGGGTGTCGGGCCAACCCGCGACCTTGACGAGTTCCTTCACACCCATCGGCACACCCGCCCACACGCCCGGGTCGTGCCCGCGCACAACTTCCGCGTCGATCTCGGCCGCGCGCCGGCGCGCACCGTCGACGTCGAGGTGGCAGAACGCGTTCAGTTCCGGGTCGAACTTCTCGATGCGCGCGAGGAACACGTCGAGCACAGTCACGGCCGACATCCGGCCGGCCCGCACGTCGTCGGCGATCTCCCAGGCGTCTCGCTCCCAGAGTTCGGTCATTGCGCCGCGACCTTGCGCATTTCGGCAAACGAGTCCTCGATGCCCGTCGCGAACACCTCGAGGTCGTCGAACGCGTCGCGGTCGGCCCACACCCCGAAGTGCATCATGCCGTCGTACGACAGGATGCCGACCACGACGGTGAGGTTCCGCGTGAGCGGGACGATCGGGTAGGCCTGCAACATGCGGGCACCCATCAGGTACAGCGGGTACTGCGGTCCGGGCACGTTGGTGACGATCAGGTTCAGGAACCGTTGTCGGTGCACGACCCGGGCGGCCAGGCTCATCAAGGTCGGCGCGACGAAGTCGGTCATGCCGATGAGGAAGTCGGCGCTGACCGCCTGCTGCTTCTCCTTCAGCGTCTTTGTCTGTTCGTGAATCGCGGCGAGGCGCTCGGCCGGCCGCATCGTGCCGAGCGGCAGCGACACGAACATCGCCGACACTTTGTTTCCGAGTGAGCCGCGCTGGTCGTCGGACCGCACCGACACGGGAATCATCACCCGCAGGCGCACACCCTCGATCGGCGCGTCGCGATGGGTGAACAGGCGGTTCAAGCCCCCGGCCACACCCGCGAGCAGGACGTCGTTGACGGTCCCGCCGAGGCCGCGCCGCACTTCTTTCACGTCGGCGAGCGGCACCCGCACGATCGACAGTTGCCGGTGGCGGCCGGTGATGCCGTTGATGGTGGTCTGCGGCGCGATCGACTCGCGGGTCACCATCGTGCTCATCGACCGCACCATCTGGCGCGGGATTCGCAACGCGGCGCGGACAGAGCGCACCATCTCGGCCGGTTCGGTGAGACGTTCGCGCCACGTGTCGACCAGTAGTTGCGACGGACTCGGCGCGGACTCGGCCTCCCACTCCTCGATCGCGCCCGGCTGCTCGTAGTCGGGCGACGCGTCCATCAGAATTGTCGCGACGTCGACTCCCGACACACCGTCGATCAGCGCGTGGTGCGTCTTCTGGATGAGACCGATCTGGTCGTCCTCGAGACCCTCGACGAACCACAACTCCCACAGCGGCCGGTCACGATCGAGCAGCGGTTCCTGCACCCGTTGCGTGAGTGCGACAAGTTGTTCCCAAGTCCCCGGACGCGGCAACGCGGTGTGCCGCACGTGGTACGTGATGTCGAAACGACCGTCGTCAACCCAGATCGGACGGCCCTGTTCGTAGGGTACGGACATGAGGCGCTTGCGGAACCGCGGCATGAGTGGCAGGCGCGCCAGCACGAGATCGCGTACTTCCCGGATGCGGAACCGCCCCCGCTCGTCGAAGAACGGGGTGCCCTCGAGCACGCTCAAGGCGCCGACGTGCATCGGGTACTCGAGCCGCTCCATGTGCAAGAAGCTGGCATCGAGTGAGCTCAAGCGGTCATAGGTCGTCATGGCCGAATCGTAGGTGCGGGTGTCGCTACGGTCTACGGGCGATGCCCCGTGTTCCCACGACCGTCTGGACCATCTCGCCCGAACTCGTCGCCGCCCTCGACGAACGGCTCGGAACACCCGTCGACAGCTACGTGAACGGGTCGCAGACGTGGCTCATGGACGCGCCCGAACCACTCGACCTCACCCTCGAGTTCCGCCTGCACCCCGTGGCGAACTACACGATCCCCGCCGGGCTCTCGCACTACGACGTCTTCGAGCAGTCGGTGGACGGAAAGCTCGTCCCGGCCACACTCTGGGACGGCCTGGAGTGTTTTGCCGCCTACGGCGACGAGATCGAACCGCCCGCGCTGGCCGCGGCCGCGACCGCGCTCCTCGGCCGCGCCCCCGACCACGCCGGCCTCGTCGACCACGAAGCCATCGGCGACGAGTGGGAACGCAACGGAGGCAAGGCGTCAATCGTCGCCCTCCTCGTGGCCCAACTCACCCCCTAACCGCCGAAATTGCGAAATGCGACGTCGTTTTCCGATGTCTAGTTTCGCAATTTCGAACGGGCGGCGAGGGTGGCGCGGACTTTTCGGACGACGACGTCGCCCTGTTTCATGACCTGCTCGTAGGTGAACCGCCGGATTTCCCACCCGACGTCGCCGAGATCACCAGCGCGCACGTGGTCAGCGGCACGCTGAGCACGAGTGGCATGGGTGCCGTGCCCATCCAGCTCGTACCCAAGTGTCAGGTCGACGTACGCGCAATCGATGCGGACGATCCGGCCGGTCAGCAACCGAACCGGGTGCTGACACACAGGAGTCGGAAGACCGGCGTCCTGCAGAAGTCTCACAAACCGGCGTTCGAGCGGAGAATGCGGGTTCACGGCAAGGCGAGTCTCGAGACACACTGCAGACGGACCCACCCCGTTGCGTCCTCGACGCCGCAACTGCGTGTGCCGTCGCTCAACGTCGCCAATGACGATGAGGCCATCGCGCTCCGCGCCGTCGAACCCTTCTTCGAGACGGTTGAAGCCGGCGACGATGCCGGTGTCGATCAGCGTCCGTTGGGCGTTGGTTACCGGGATCTTGTCGATGACCGTGCAGTCGTCGTCGACAAGGTCCGTCGACTGATGCACGATGACCCCACTGCGAGTGAAGCGGGTCTTGCGCGGCACGGTGATCTCGACGATCCCGGGACGAAACCCGTCGTATCTATGAAGCGCGCCGGCGGAACGGTGCGACGCGACAGCCTTGAGGCCGGCACTCCAAACGGCCGAAAGAAGGCGCTGGTGCCACGATTCGACCGATCCAGCTACCCGGTAGACGCGGCGCGACACCTGCTCGAACATGCCGCTGCGCACTCGTCGCTGCAGCATCGCGTCGTTCAAACCCGCGTCGTGTGCATCGGTCCTGGTGAACAAACCGAACTGCGTCGCCGCCAACGCCAGAAGCTCTTCCACCACTGCTCCCCAAGTCGTTGGGAAGTAGCCGGAAGCTAGCGACGGGGTGCGACAACTTCGCCGCCCCTCGCCGAAATTGCGAAATGGGACGTCGTTTTCCGGCGTCTCATTTCGCAATTTCGGATCGGTTATTCGCCGCGCCAGGGTGGGGTTCTCGGGGGGTCGTACCAGCAGGGGCGGGTTTCGCCGTCGATGGCGGCAAACGCGAGCTCTTGCCAGCGGTGCGCGCCGGCGAGCGGTTGGGGCAACGCGTCGCGGGAGTAGAAACCGACGTCGGCGGTTTCGAGGGGGTGTCCCTGCAACTCGCCGCCGAGGACGCGGCAGTGGAACACGAGCGAGTACATCGGCAAGCGCGCGAACCCGAGGCGCAAACCGTCGAGCACGGCGATGAGTGACACGACCTCGCACTCGATGCCGGTCTCCTCGTACACCTCCTTCACCGCGATCTCCGACGGCGAGTAGCCGACATCGGCCCAGCCGACCGGATACAACCACCAGCCGGAGTCGGCTCGTTGCGTGAGCAGGATCTCGCCCTGGTCGTTGCCCACGACGGCGGCGACCGCGACCTTCGGTGTGACGTAGCCGCCGACACCATCGCCAACCGTCGCCAGCCACTCCTCGTACAGCGCGTCGCCTTCGGCCTCTTCGATCGCGCACGCGCGAATGTCGGCCGCAACCTTGAGCACCTCCTCGAAGCGCTCCTTCTCGTACAAACTCTGCGTGAACCCCAAGCCCGTGCGGGCAACGCCCGAGAGCGTCTCGGCCCAGCGCAGGAGATCGGAGGCGGATACGGCGTACGGGTCGGCGTCGGTCATCGTCGGGCAGGCTAGGCGCGCAGCCGCTCGACGAGTGTCGCCCGCAGCGTCTCGAGCCGCGCCGGATCCTCGACCTTGGCTCCGGCGGCGTCGCGCACGTAGAACACGTCGACGACGCGCTCGCCCAGCGTGTGGACCTTCGCGACGCGCACGTCGAGGTCGAGCGCCGCGAACGCGCGGGCGAGCGAGTACAGCAACCCGAGTTCGTCGTCGGTGTGTACCTCGACGAGCGTGTCGGTCGCCGACTCACCGAGATTGATGTGCACCTCCACGGGGCCCTTCTCGCCGCCCGCGCGTCGGTAGTCACGCTCGCGGTCGGCCACCCGGCGGTCGAGGTCGATCTCGCCGCGCAACGCATCGCGCAACGTCGCTTCGACCCGCTCGACACCGTCGCTCAACCGACCGTAGGGGTCGGTGGCGCGAAACACGTCGAGCGCGACCCCACCGGCGGTGCCGAAGAGGAACGCCTCGGTGACGTTGAGGCCGCACACGGTGAGCCCGCCCGCAAGGGTCGCGAGCAGCCCGGGCCGGTCCGGCTCGACGACCGTGACCGTGACGTGCCCGTTGGTCAAGCGGCAGCGAATCGCCGAACGCTCGCGCAACATGGCGACGTGCCCGACAGCTTCCTCGGCGTCGAACGCGAGGAGGTACGCGTCGGGAAGCTGGTCGAGAAAATCGGTCGCGGCGTCCTTCCCGACCATCTCGCACAGGGCCTCGCGCCGGTCGGTCGCGACCGCCGTCGCCGCGCCACGCTCGATCGCGACGCCCGCCTTCACGAACAGGTCGCGCAGCAGCGCGGCCTTCGACACGCCCCAGGCCGCGGGACCGGTGGCACGCGAGTCGCCAATCGTCAGCAAGTACAACAAGCGCAACCGTTCGGCGTCGCCCGCGCACGCCGCGGCGAAATTGTCGGCCACGGCTGCGTCCGAGAGGTCGCGCCGGGTTGCGGTGTCGGCCATCAGGAGGTGATTGCGCACGAGCCAGGTGAGGATCTCGCGGCCCTCGGTGTCGAGCCCGATCCGGCGGGCGAACACTTCCGAAGTCTTCGCGCCGACATCGGAGTGGTCGCCGGGCATTCCCTTGCCGATGTCGTGCAGCAGCGCGCCGAGCAACAAGAGTTCGGGACGACGGCACGCACGCGCCGCGATCCCGTCGAACTCGAGCGGTTCGACATCGGCCAGGTCGAGCAAGCGCGCGCACTCGGCGACCGCTTCGAGTAGATGCCGATCGACGGTGAACCGGTGGTACGCGTTGCGTTGCGGCCTCGACCGCACGTGCTCCCACTCCGGGACGAGCCGTACGAGCACGCCTTCGTGGTCGAGTGCCTCGAACACCGGCACGGCACGCTCGCCCTCGCGCAACAACCGCAGGAATGCGGCGCGCTCCCATACGTCCCAGGTGGGCGCGGCCATGGCGCGGAGTTGTACGAGCGTCGTGCGGTCGAAGGGCGCGTCGACTTCGGCGGCCGCCGCCGCCGCCTCGAGCACACGCAATGCCGTGACCTCATTGTCATAGAGCAACGTCACCCGGTTGTCCCGCAACACGACACCCTCGGCGAGGACCCGGTCCGCGGCCCCGCCGGCGGATCCGTCCTCGGCTACCCGCATCCACACGTCGCGTGCGATCCAGGCGACGTCGCGCGCCACGGTCGCGAGTTCGTGCACGAGCGCGTCGGCGTCGGACGCGCCCACCAACACCGCCACTGCGTCCTGTTCCTGCAGCGCAAGCTGGTCGGAGCGGCCACCCGTCGTGCGGTGCAGCGCGACCCGTTGGTCGAGTAGGCACTCGCGCGCCGCGGCGAGGCGCTCGGCGTCGTCGACCGACAGGATCCCCCGCTCGACGAGTCCCGCGATGCCTCGGACTCCGAGCGCGTACCCGGCCCATTCGAGCGATTGCACATCGCGCAAGCCGCCCGCGCCGTCCTTCAGGTCGGGTTCCAGGACCTCGGCGACCGGGCCCGGCCGCACCCGGCGTCGTTCCGCCGCGCCCGCGAGCGCGTCGAGCACGCGCGCGCTGCGCCGCTCGATCAGCTGCCGGCCCCGCCCGACGAGTTCGATCGTGAGATCCTCATTGCCGGCGACGTGACGCGCCTCGACGATCGCGGTCAGCGCGTCGAGATCCTCGTCGGCAAGGGCCAGCGACTCCTTCACCGTGCGCGTCGCATGCCCCGTGACGAAACTCGCATCCCACAGCGGGTACCAGAGCCGTTCCGCGAGCGCGCCGACGGCCGTCCGGCCGCGCGCCTTGGCGCCGTGCAACAGCATGACGTCGACGTCGGAGCCCGGGCACAACTCCCGGCGCCCGTACGACCCCAGCGCAACCACGGCTGTGGGCGACTGGCCGCCCTCGCCGTAGAGATCAGTCAGCGTGTCGTCGAGCAACTGCGCCAGCGCCGCGCCGTACGCAGTCCCTCCCAACGAGGTGTGGGTGAGGAGCGATAGCCGCGCATCACGGAGTGACACGGCGACCATCGCTCCTCACCCGTCGAGACTCAGAGCGCGTCCGAGCCTGCTTCACCTGTTCGGATGCGGTACACGGACTCGGCGGCGAGGATCCACACCTTGCCGTCGCCGATCTTGCCCGTGCGGGCCGCTTCCATGATTTTCTCGGCCACGGGGACCGCGTCACCGTCGTCAACCAGGACCTCGATCTTGACCTTCGGGACGAAGTCGATCGTGTACTCGGCCCCACGGTAGACCTCGGTGTGGCCCCGCTGTCGCCCGAACCCCTGCACTTCGATGACCGTCATGCCCTGGACCCCGGCCTCTTGCAGGGCCGACTTCACGTCGTCGAGCTTGAACGGCTTGATGATGGCTGTCACCAGCTTCACTGGTACTCCCCCTGTCGAATTCCGGCCGGCATGCTACGAACGCTCGGCGAACGAGTAGGCAACTTCGGAGTGTTGCGTGAGGTCGAGTCCGACCTCTTCGTCTTCCTCACTGACCCGAATGCCGCCGGGAATGACGAGGTCGAGGACCCTGATGATGATGAACGTCACCACGAAGGAGAACAGGAGCGTCGCTCCAACTGCAACGAGTTGGTCGGCCATGAGGTCCCAACCGCCACCGTCGATGAAGACGCCGTTGTTGCCGGCGACAACCGGGTTGATCGCCGTGTCGGCGAACAGGCCGAGCATGAGTGACCCGATGATGCCACCGACGAGGTGCACCGCGATCACGTCGAGCGCGTCGTCGTAGAGGAACTTCTTCTTCAGCCCGATCGCCAGGTAGCAGACGATGCCGGCGACGCCACCGATGATGAACGGTGCGATACCGCCGACGAACCCGGCGCACGGTGTGATCGCAACCAACCCGGCAACTGCGCCGGAAGCGGCACCCAGCGTCGTCGCGTGACCGTCTTTCAGCTTCTCGGCAATCAGCCACGTGAGCATTGCGGTGGCTGCCGCCATGTTCGTGTTCATGAATGCCTGCCCGGCAATGCCGTCGGCAAACAATGCCGAACCGGCGTTGAAGCCGAACCAGCCGAACCACAGAATGCCGGTGCCGATCATCGTCCACGGCAACGAGTGGGGCGGCATGATCTTTTCGGGCCAGCCCTTGCGCTTGCCGATCACGAGCACGACCGCGAGTGCCGCGATACCGGCGTTGATGTGGACGACCGTGCCGCCGGCGAAGTCGAGCGCACCGCGTTCGAACAACCAGCCCGCGGGTGAGAACACCCAGTGGGCGACCGGCGAGTACACCAAGATCGACCACAGGCCCAGGAACCACACCCAAGCCGAGAACTTCATGCGGTCGGCGATCGCACCGGTGATCAACGCCGGCGTGATGATCGCGAACATCATCTGGAACGCCATGAACACGATCGGTGGGATCACGAACAGGCTGAACCACTCGACTCCGGCCGGGTCCGGGGGATACATCGTCGCGACATCTTTCATGCCGACGAACTCGAAGTTACCGATCAGCGGGTTGGTGCCGCCGAAGGCCAGCGAGTATCCGAGGAATCCCCAGATCACGCTGATCAGTCCCAACGCGAAGAAGTTCTGCATCAGCATGGCGAGCATGTTCTTGCCGCGCACCATGCCGCCGTAGAAGAACGCCAACCCTGGCGTCATGAACATCACGAGCGCTGACGAAGTCAGCACCCACGCGGTTGCTCCCGCGTCGAGATTCGCACTATCGAAGACCACCCTGGACTACCCCCTGTTCGTTGTCCTGGGGAGTCTGGGTGGTGCCTGTTTCTCGGCCGTGCCCTCTTTGTTACGGCAGTGTGAACCGGTCAGGTTCTCATCAGAATGGTGCCCGGCGGACGCCAGCTCCGGTTCCGCCCGATCAGGTCTCTCACGTCCTGGGCGGGCTGGGGCGGGGCGAAGAAGTAGCCCTGGGCCTCGTCGCAGCCGAGCTTGATCAGCTCGGCCAGCTGTTCCTCGGTCTCCACCCCTTCGGCCACGACATCGAGCTCGAGGGCATGGGCCAGGCCGATGACCGCGGACACGATCGCCGCGTCGCCGGGGTCGGTACCGAGCCCGTCGACGAACGACCGGTCGATCTTCACGCCGTCGACCGGGAAGCGCTTCAGGTAGCCGAGCGACGAGTAGCCGGTTCCGAAGTCGTCGATGTGCAAGCGCACGCCCAGCGCCCGCACCTGCTCGATCATGCGCATGGCCAGCTCGGCGTCGTCCATCAGGACGCTCTCGGTGATCTCGAGGCAGAGGTTCGACGGCAACACGCCGGTGCGGGCGATCACGCCGGCAACGACTTCGGCGAGCTGGGGCTGCGCGAGTTGGCGCGCCGAGAGGTTGACCGACACCAGGAACGACTGGTCGTGCTCGACCTGCCACTGCGCGGCCTCGCGCGCCGCCTGCTCGAGTACCCATTCGCCGAGGACAACGATCAGCCCGGTTTCCTCGGCAACCGGAATGAACTCGGCGGGCGCGATGAGGCCACGTTCCGGATGCTGCCAGCGCACGAGGGCCTCGGCCCCGACACACCGCGCCTCTTTCAACGACACGATCGGCTGGAAGAACACGCGGAGTTCGCTGCGTTCGATCGCGCGGTGCAGCGCGTTCTCGGTCGCGTGTCGGGCCAGAGCACGCGCGCGCATGGTGTCGTCGAACACCATGACACGCCCGCGACCCGACTCTTTGGCGCTGTACATCGCCGCGTCGGCGTCGCGGAGCAGCTCCTCGGGCCGCTCGTCGCCGCTCGCGATGGCGATGCCGACGCTCGCGCTGACGAACGTCTCGGCGCCGCGCACGACGAAGGGCTGGGCCACGGCCGCAAGGAGCCGGCTGGAGATTTCGGAGACCATCTCGCGCGAAGTCTCGACCGGCAGGTCTTCGCACAGGATCGCGAACTCGTCGCCGCCGAAGCGCGCCACGGTGTCGCCCGGGCGTAACAACGACTCGAGCCGGCGCGCGGCGGCGATGAGCAACTCGTCGCCCGCGTCGTGACCGACGCTGTCGTTCACGTTCTTGAACCGGTCGAGGTCGAGGAAGAGCACGCCGACTTCGGTGTGCATCCGGCCGCAGCGGGCAACCGCGAGTCCGAGGCGGTCGAGGAACAACAGCCGGTTGGGAAGGCCGGTGAGCGGGTCGTGCATCGACTGGTGCGCGAGCCGCTCCTCGAACTCCTTGCGCTCGATGGCGATCGAGGCGAGGTGCGCGAGCAGCGAGAAGATCTGCTCGTGTTCGACCTCCGGAAGGCGCTGGTCGCGTGCGAACACGTCGAGCGTACCGAGCACGGTGTAACCGTCGCTGCCGCAGATCGGTGTGGACCAGCATGCGGCAATGCCGTGGGCAGCCGCGACATCGCGCCGTTCGATCCAGAGCGGGTCGGTGGCGATTTCACTGACGTACACCGATTCTCGGCGATACGCGGCCGTGCCCGCCGAGCAACTGATGGGGCCGATGCGCAGGCCGTCCATCGCTTCGGTCAAGCGGCTGCCGAGGGTCGGTGCCGCGCCGATGCGCAGCGTCGTACCGTCTTCGTCGAGGAGACAGATCGCGCACGCGAGCCGCGGGAAGTGGTCTTCGACGGTGCCCGCGATCGTCCGCAGCGTCTGGTCGAGCGGCACACCGCGCGCCACGCCTTCGAGGATCTCGGCCTGGTGGGCCGTCAGCATGGTCGCCCGGCGCCGTTCGGTGACGTCGGTGCCGACCGACTGGAACTCGAGCACCTCGCCGTCGTCGCCGAGGAACGCCCGGTCGGTCCACTGGTACCAGTGCACCGAACCGTCGGCCGCGACCTCCCAATCTTCCTTCGTCTGCACTTCGCGCTCGGGCCCGAATTCGCGGAGGCGGTCGATCTGGGGTCCGCGCTCGACCGTAGGCCCGAGGTCCACGAGTTTCGACCCGACGAGGCCCTCGGGGTCGCGGCCGTGGAACTCGGCAAAGGCTCGGTTCACGAAGGTGAGGGTCGAATCGGGTAGGTACCGACAGACGAGTTCGGTCTGCGCGTCGACGACGGCCCGGTAGCGAGCGTCGCGTTCTCGCACGCGTGCTTCGCTCGCGCGGAGCGCCTCTTCGGCGTCTTTGCGTTCGCTGATATCGCGGGTCGTGATGACGATGCCCTGCACCGAGGCGTCGCTGAGCAGGTTGTTGGCGACGACCTCGGCGTGCATCCACGAGCCGTCGGCGCGTTCGAGACGCACCTCGATGGGCCGGAACATGCCCGGGATCTCGCGCGCCATGGTGAACAGCTCCATGATGCGCGGCCGGTCGTCGGGGTGGATGATGTCGAAGATGTTCTCGCCGTAGCCCGCGCCGGTCTCGTAGCCGAGTAGCTGCTCCCCGACCGGGCTCGAGTAGCGCAACGCACCGTTGCTGTCGATGACCGAGATCACGTCGGACGCGCTGGCCACCAACGCTCGAAGGCGCGCTTCGCTCGACCGAATCGCCTCTTCGGCCTCGAAGCGGTCGGTGATGTCGCGCGAGTTCGTGATCACGCCGCGTACCGCAGGATCGTCGAGCCGGTTCGTCGCGGTCATCTCGATCCAGCGCGCTTCGCCGTCGGCGCGCGTCATGCGGAACGTCAACGTCTCGGTGGCGCCCGGGTCGGCGTGCAGGCGATCCATGAGCGCCCGCACCGCGGGGAGATCGGCCGCGTCGATGAAGCCGCGCAGCGGTTCGGCGCCGAGGTTGTCGGGGTCGAGCCCGAGGAAGGCACACGAACTCGGGCTCGCGTACGACACACAGTTGCGCGCGTCGAGCACGGTCACGATGTCGGTGGAGTTCTGGACGAGCGACCGGAACCGAACCTCGCTCCGGCGCAGCGCCCGCTCGGCCTGGCGCTGCTCGGACTCGTCGGCGATGACGGCGACCGCGGTCACCACTCGGTCGCTGCCGCTGCGGAGTGGTGCAACTGCGACGTTGACGTCGACGGATGCGCCGTCGGCCCGCACGTACTGTGCCGCGTGACCCGTGACGGTCTCGCCGCCGAACACGCGAGCGAGCAACGCGTCGAAGGCGGGCCCGTCGGTAACGAACGGTGGACGGGCACCTACCGCTTCCTCGGCCGACCACCCGAACAGCAGCTCGCACGCTGCGTTCCACACGTGGATGACGCCGCTCGGGTCGAACGCGACGATCGCCAGCGGCGAGGCTTGCACGATCGCTCGCAGCGCAGTCTCGCTGCGGCGCCGGCCGAGCTCCGCTCGGCGCTGCTCGGTGACGTCGCGGAAATTCAAGACGATCCCGTTCACGACGTCGTCGTCGAGCAGGTTCGTGAGGTTGCCCTCGAGGACGCGAAGCGAACCGTCCCGGTGGATCACACGCCCCTCGGCCCGGACCGGTTGGCCGGGCGACTTGAAGAGCGCTTCGCGAAGCGTTTCGATGAGCGCGCCGTCCTCTTTCGGGACCAGCGCGCTCAGCGCAGTGCCGTGCAACTCTTCGGGCGTGTAGCCGATCAGTCGCTCCGCCGACGGGCTGACGTACCGAATGAGACCGTCCGGGCCGAGAACTGTGAGCAGATCGGGTGCGCTTTGCACGATCGAACGGAACCACGCGGTCCCGGCGGACACGCGCGCCTCATGGGCGCGCCGCTCCGAGATGTCGCGGGCCAGCGCGGAGAAGTACTCGAAGTCGCCGTCGGCATTGCGGTGCGCGACCACCACGATCGACGTGGGCAGCACCCGGCCGCCGGCACCGTGAAGGTCGAGTTCGCCGGCCCAACGCCCGTCGTTGTTCATCGTCTCGCGCACCTGGAGCAACTCGTCGTCTGAAATGACGAGAAAGTCCGACGGAACCAGCGGCGGGACCAGCTCGCCGGGCGCGACGCCGAAGAACGCCCGCGCGGCTTCGTTTGCGAAGAACATGCTCCCGTCGACACCATGGAACGTCACCAGGTCCGTCGTGGCCTCGACCGTGCGTTGCAGCCGGACCAACTCCTGTTGTGCGTGGAACGCGTCGGTCACGTCGACCAACGACGCGAGCAGGCCCGTGACGCGCGCGTCGTCGTCGCGCACCGGGACCGCGCGCAGCCGAGTCCGGCGCTCGTCGACACCGCTGCGCACGACGCGGCACTCGATGTCGATTCCCTCTTCGCGTTCGACCGCATCGCTCATCGCGCCGTCGACGAAGATCCGGTCGTCGGCGTGGATACCGTCGAGCCACCCGTGGCCCAGCGCCTGTTCGTGCGCCAATCCGAGGAGTTCGAGGAACGCGTCGTCGACGAAGACCGCTCCGATGCCGCGTTCGGTGCGGAACACACCGACGCCGGGCGCGGTGACGACGTCGGCCGCATCGGAATCAGAGGCGCTGCGAACCACCGCGATCAGCCGCGTCGTGTCACCCGATCCGGGCAAGGGCTCGAGCTGCAGATCGACGCGCACGCGGACGTCGTCCTCCATCCGCAGCACCAGCTGCTCACTCGTGGCCCGGTCTCGTCCCAACGCCAAGCGGATGCGCTCGATGAGCGGGACCGTGTGCGCAGGTGGGTCGTTGTCGAGTTGGGGCATGGCGCGCGAAATTCGCAGCAGCGTTCGGGCCGACTCGTTGGCGGCCTCCGCGTACATACGCCCGTCCGGACCGGCCGCCACGACCAGGACCGCGTCGTGGCCCTGACGTAGTTCGGTGGCTCGCGCGCGGACGTCGATCGTCTGATCGCCTTCCTGGCTACCCCCGCTCACCCCGTGCCCCGCCATGGGCTTCCGTCCCCCTTGCCAAGCGGCAGGCCAATGGTGGCTTCTCGACCGGGCTCACCACAAGAGCCCGTCCCCAGAGTTCTCCACATCCGTCGGCTTCCCTCGCAGCGTCATCGTTTTCCCCGTTCCCCACACCAATAACAGCGGACCGAGGTCATCGTCGCCCAAATCGGCCAATGACCGGGGGACGATTCCGTACAGGTCGTCAGGAAACGCCCGCGCGTCGTAGGGGTCGCGCGGCACGGGTGGGACACCGAGTTCCGCGAGTAGCACCGTCGCCTCTCGCCGCAACGAGCGGACGATCTCGAGTGGCGTTGCGCGCTGGCGCTCGGGAGCCTCGGCGAACAACGCCTGCAGTTCGGCGACAACGCGTGCCGTTGCGACCTCGCCCGCGGCGCGCGCGTTCTTCTCCACGTCGCGCTCGTCGCCCGCCACGGCGCGAACTGCGGCGACTACCCAATCGGCGCCCAGCCGTTGCACGCCCTCGACGATGCCGGCCGCGGCCTCGTCCATGAGCGCGCGACCGCGCGCGCGGTCGTCGCTCGGGGGCGGCTCGTTCATGTCCATGCGGAGGCGCGCGCTATCCGGCGACGACGTCGCCTTCCATACGGTTGACCGTGCAGCCCAGCTCCTGGAGGTAGGCCACGGCCGCGGCGCGCGCCTCGGGGGCGCCGTTCAGTTCGAGAATGATCCAACCCGAATCGGCTTCGACGTTGGCCCGACGAATGTTGGGCACGACGTCGTAGTTCTTGACGATCTCGTAGATCATCGGTCGGTCGACCAGCGACTCCGGAAACGAGACGAAGATCCGATGCGCGTCGCTTTTCACAGCGCCTGGCCCTCCGTGCGGTCGACGACGAGACCGACGCGCACACACGCGTCGGCAACCGGAAGCACCAGGCCCGTGAAAAACGGACCGAAGTCGGCGTACCGCGCCGACACCGGGTCGAATCGCATCTCGGACACGATGTCCTTCAAGGCAACCGCGTCGTCGGTGAGCAACGTGACGCCCCACTCCCAGTCGTCGATGCCGGTAGAACCGGTGATGAGCTGGAGGATCCGGCCCGCGTACGTTCGGCCGACGCGCGCGTGACCACCCATCAGCCGCTTGCGCTCCTCGAACGGGAGCTCGTACCAGTTGTCGCCCGGCGCGCGCCGTTTCGACATCGGGTAGAAGCACAGGAGCTGCTTGTGCGGCAGCTGCGGGTGGAGCCGTTGCTCCTGGTAGTGCGCAATGCGTTCCCGCCACGCCGCGAGCCGCGCCTCGAGCTCGGCGCCGGCGAGCCCTTCCTCGGTGGCGAGCCGCCGGCGCTCGTCGTCTTCGGTCGAGGTGTACTCGGACAGTTCGGTGAGCGACACGTACGAGTACACCGGTTCGAGTGGTGCCCGTAGCAACTCCTGTTGGAAGCGCTGCAGCCGGGCAAGGTCGGGGCCCAGGGCCACGAACCCGATGTCGGCCTTGTGCCCCAACACGGCGACCGGCACCACCTGATGACCGGCGGCTTCCAGGGCAGCGACCGCGTCGGCGATGTGCTTCGCCGCACTCGGATCGCGCTCGGCCCGCTGACGATCGACCCGGTAATAGAGGTGCAGCACTCCCCACCCCGTCGAGGGCTGAACGGGTTGCACCGAGGCCATACGCCCGAGGATACCGGGCTCGCACCTGGCGCCCACGGGTGCTGCAGTCGACGCGATGCTACGTGGGGCAGACCGCGGCGGGGACCGGGGTTCCGGCCGCGTCGAGGTCGGCGTACTCGGCTGCGCTCACGAGCAACCCCTCCGTCACGAGTTCGGCTTCGGTTGCCGGAAGCGCGCCGTCGTTGCTCAACTTGAAGGCTTCGACGGCAGTTTCGAGTACCGCGACCTGGGTCAGGCACATGGATTCGGAAGCCGCGTCAATGCCCAACCCGTCAGGGGCGTCGGTCTCGGTCGGCGCCGGCGCGGCGGTCGTGTCGTCGTCGTCACCCGACGAGCACCCCGACACCAGCGCCGTCACACACAGCATCACAGCCAGCATCCTCATGCCGTACTCATCGGCGCGAAAGGGGCGCCCCGGAGGGCGCCCCTGACGAATCTCCGGAAGGACCGGAAGGACGGGACTAGAAGTCCATGTCCCCCATGCCGCCGGGCATGCCACCGGGCATACCGCCGCCGGCGCCTTCCTTTTCGGGCTTGTCGGCAACGACGGCCTCGGTGGTGAGGAACAGCGCCGCAATCGAAGCTGCGTTCTGCAGCGCCGAGCGCGTCACCTTCGCGGCGTCGATGACGCCGGCCTTCACGAGGTCCTCGTACTCATTGGTGGAGGCGTTGAGGCCGTGCGCACCCTTGAGGCTCTTGACCTTCTCGACGATGACGCCGCCTTCGAGGCCGGCGTTGACCGCGATCTGCTTGAGCGGCTCTTCGAGCGCACGGGCGACGATCTTGGCGCCGGTCGCGACATCGCCCTCAAGCGTGGCCGCGATCTCGAGCACCCTGGCCTGGGCACGGACCAGCGCAACACCGCCGCCGGGCACGACACCCTCTTCGACCGCAGCCTTCGTCGTCTGCACCGCGTCTTCGATGCGGTGCTTCTTTTCCTTGAGCTCCACGTCGGTGGCCGCGCCGACCTTGATGATCGCGACACCACCCGACAACTTGGCGAGGCGCTCCTGGAGCTTCTCGCGGTCGTAGTCGGAGTCGGTGTTCTCGATCTCGTTGCGGATCTGCGTGATGCGACCCTGGACGTCGCTCTTGGTACCGGCGCCCTCGACAATGGTCGTCTCGTCCTTGGTGATGACGACCTTGCGGGCCCGACCGAGAAGGTCGAGACCGACGTTGTCGAGCTTCAGGCCGACTTCCTCGGAGACGACCTGGCCGCCGGTGAGGATCGCGATGTCCTGGAGCATGGCCTTGCGGCGCTCGCCGAAGCCGGGGGCCTTGATGGCGACCGACTTGAACGTGCCGCGGATCTTGTTGACGACGAGCGTCGCGAGCGCTTCGCCCTCGACGTCTTCGCCCACGATGACGAGCGGCTTCCCGCTCTGCATGACCTTCTCGAGCACGGGGAGGAGGTCCTTGACGGCCGAGATCTTGCTCGAGACGAGCAGGATCAGCGGTTCGTCGAGCACGGCTTCCATGCGCTCGGGGTCGGTGACGAAGTACGGCGAGATGTAGCCCTTGTCGAAGCGCATGCCCTCGACGAGGTCGAGTTCCATGCCGAAGGTCTGGCTCTCTTCGACGGTGATGACGCCGTCCTTGCCGACCTTCTCGAGCGCCTGGGCAATCATCTGCCCGATCTCCTTGTCGGCCGCGGAAATGGCGGCGACGTTGGCGATGGCGGCCGGGTCGGTGTCGACCTTCTTCGACTGACTCTTGATCGACTCGACGGCACCTTCGACGGCGGCCTCGATGCCGACCTTCAGGACCATCGGGTTCGCACCGGCGGCCACGTTGCGTAGGCCCTCACGGACCATCGCCCACGCGAGCACCGTCGCGGTCGTCGTGCCGTCGCCGGCAACGTCGTCGGTCTTCTTGGCGACTTCTTTGACCAGCTCGGCGCCGATCTTTTCGAACGGGTCCTCGAGGTCGATCTCCTTGGCGATGGAAACACCATCGTTGGTGATCGTGGGTGCGCCCCACTTCTTCTCGAGCACGACGTTGCGGCCCTTCGGGCCGAGGGTGACGCGTACTGCGTCGGCCAATTTGTTCATGCCCGACTCGAGGGCCCGCCGGGCGTGCTCGTCGTAGGCGATCTGCTTGGGCATCTGTAAAAACCCCCTGTGGCAGCCTGGATGCTGCGGATTGGGTCGGGTGCGTACTTAGCACTCCCCAACGGGGAGTGCTAAGTCATGTTGGCACTCTCGGCCGCCGAGTGCAAGCTGGCCGCGTCCAGCCGGCAAGCACCCGTCCAGGGGTCGGAGGCTTGCAGCGGGCCTAATCGTCGTCGCCCTCGTCTTCTTGACCCTCGTCTTCCTCGCCCGACTCGACCTCGTCGCCGACGACGTTGAAGTCCTTGTCGAGCTGGACGTCCATCTGGGTGCCGTCGTCGAGCGTGACTTCGACCTCGTAGTAGCTCTCCTCGTCGCCCACCTCGGTTTCGGTGACGCGGCCGCCGCCCGCGTGTTCGAGCGCGGCGGCACTGGCCTGGTCGAGGGCATTGCCCGATATGGGCGCTTCGTTATCGTCCCCGCCCCCGGCGACGGCAACTCCGGCGCCGAGTCCGATGACGGTTGCGGCGACGGCACCGCCGGCGATGATCTTGAACTTGCGTTGCATGAGTCTCTCCTTGGTCACCCGCAGTGTGCGGGGTTCACCCTGACCCTGGGCTGAACACGGGAATCCGAATGACCAGGCGGGTCCCGCCCTGCGGGTTCTCGTCCATCACCACCGTTCCGTGGTGGGCGGTCACGAGTTCGGCGACGATCGCGAGCCCGAGGCCGCTGCCGCCCTCGTCTCGCGCACGCGCGTCGTCGAGCCGCACGAATCGCTCGAAGACACGCTCCCGGTCGGTTTCGGCCACGCCCGGCCCGTCGTCGTCGACGGTAAGCGTCACGAAGCCGTCGCCCTCGACGAGTGCGAACACGATCGACGTACGCGCGTGTCGGGCCGCGTTGGCCGCGACGTTGTGCACCGCCCGGGCGAGGGCGCGAGCGTCGCCCGCCACCCGCCCGGCCGACACCGCGTTCGTATCGATCGTCAGCGGCGTCGCGTCACGGAGTCGGCGCGCTTGCTCGAAGACGAGGTCGTCGAGGTCGACCGGACGGCTCGCGAGCCGCAGCATGCACTCGTCGGCGCGCGTCAACAGCAAGAGGTCGTCGACGAGGTGCTGCACGCGCAGGTCGTCGGCGAGCACGTTTTCGGCGAGTTCGGATGTCGTCAGCCGATCGGGGTGGGCGAGCGCGACCTCGGCGTATTGCCGGATCGACGCGACCGGCGACCGAAGCTCGTGCGACGCGTCCGAGATGAATCGCCGCTGCCGGGTCTGCGACTCCTCGAGCCGGTCGAGCATGCGGTTCATGGTGGTGGCCAGCCGCTCGATCTCGTCGGCGGTCTCCGGCCGCGGAACCCGGCGGTGCAACTCGCTCCCCGAGATGGCGTCGACTTCGGCGCGTATCGCCTCGACCGGTGCCAGCGCGCGCCCGACGACGAACCAGGTCGTCACACCGACGACGAGGAGCAGCAAGGGGACACCGAGCACCAACCAGAACGCCACGATCTCTACTGATTCGTCGACGTCCTCGGTCGACCGCCCCACCCGCACGATCAACTCGCCCTGCTCGGTGTCGGCCGTTCTCGCGACAAAGACAGGGCTGCTGGTGTCGTCCTCGTCGAAGGGCGCGCCGACGGCGAGCACGGCTCCGGCCGAGTCCAAAATGGTGACGACGATGTCGTCGTCACCGCCGAGCCGCAGATCTTCCGGTTCGGTACCCGATTCGAGAAGCTCGACGAGATCGTCGGCGCGCAGCTCGGCCGCGTCGCGCACTTCGTCCGTCAGGGTGTGACGCAGCGTCAACACCAGCGCGATCGCGCCACCGACAAGCGCGACACCGACGACGAGGACCGCGGCCGCCGTCGTACGAACGCGGACGGACTTCAGACGCCGCACGTCAGCCGCCGTCGGTCACGAGCCGGTAGCCCGCGCCCCGCATTGTCTGGATCGAGGCGCGGTCGAACGGACGGTCGAGTTTGTTGCGCAGGTGACGTATGTAGACCTCGACGATGTTCGGGTCGCCTTCGAAGTCGTAGTCCCACACGTGGTCGAGAATCGCGCGCTTCGATACGACATCGCCCTGATTGCGGAGAAGGAACTCGAGCAACGCGAGCTCGCGCGCGGTGAGCTCGACTTCGACGTCACCCCGCCACGCCCGCTTCGCGGCCGGGTCGAGACGCAAGTCGCCCGCCACGAGCACGGTCGGGCGCTCCGAAGCGCCGCGCCGTATGAGCGCGCGCAGGCGGGCAACGAGAATCGCGTACGAGAACGGCTTCGTAAGGTAGTCGTCGGCTCCCGTGTCGAGCGCTTCGACTTCGTCCCACTCGCCTTCCTTCGCCGTCAGCATGAGGATCGGTGTCCACACACCCTCGTCGCGCAGGGTCGAGCAGACGCGGTACCCGTTCGTACCCGGCAGCATGATGTCGAGCACGATCGCGTCGTACGGGTTCTCGCGCGCCATCCAGAGGCCGTCGGTGCCGTCGAGCGCGACGTCGACGGCGAAACCCTCGGCCTCCAGCCCGGTCCGCAAACCGGCCGCGAGCCGCTTCTCGTCTTCGACGACCAGGACGCGCATGATCGCAAGTCTCGCCTGGAATACTGAAGCCCGCCTGAACCGGAACTGAACCCCAGGCCCGAACGCGCGTCAGACAGTCGTTGTGCGTTCGCGGTAGAAGGCGAGTAGCAGGAGGTCGTACGCGAGTTTGACGAGGCCGGCGATCAACAGCGGCCACCCGAATGTCGTCCGGGCGAGCATCGCGCCGGCAAGGAGCGGCGTCGCGGCCGACGCCAGGCTGCGGGGCACGTTGGTCACGCTCGATGCCGCGGCCCGATGCTCGGGCGGCACGCTGGCCATCACGAACGCCTGCCGGATGGGCACGTCCATCTGCGAGAACAGCGCCCGCAACAACAGCAAGCAGATCGCAACCGTCGCGTTCGGGGCGAACGCCGTGGCCATGAGGATGATGTTCGCGGGTATGTGGGTGAAGGCCATCGTCCTGACGAGGCCGATGCGCCGCGCAATCCGGGGCGCGAGGAGCTGCGAGCAGCCGCTGATGAGGCCGGTCGCGAAGAAGAGCGTCGCGGTGGACCGGGCCGAGAGATCGAAGCGCAGGTCGAGCCACAGTACGAGCATCGACGTGACGACGAATCCGCCACCCGCGGAGTCGAGGCTGAAGAGTGCCGCGAGGCGCAGCACCATGCCGCGGTACGCGCCCAGCGCCGACGGTGCCGGCGTCTCCGGCGTCAGCCGCTGGTGCCGACGCGGAAGCCTGCGGTACAGCACGAAGACGACCGCGGCGATCGCCGCGTAGAAGACGAACCCGAAGCGCTGCGCGGTGAGGAGGTCCCAGTCGAACCAGTGCGCGAAGGCATAGGGCAGCCCCGAAGCGAGCGCGCCGAACGCTCCGGCGATCGCTCCCCCGACGTTGTAGACCGCGAAAAGGCGGGGACGATCCACGTCGTCTACCTCGCCCGCGATGAGCGCTTGTTCGGTTGGGAGAAAGACGCTGACGTCGCCAGCCGTCGGATTCAAGGTCCCCACCGCGGCGACCACGAGCAGCGGTCCGACGGTTGTGAACGCGGCAAACCCGATACCCGTCAGGGCCATCAGTACGCACGCGCCCGTCAAGAGCGTCACAAGACCCGTGCGGTGCGCGGTGAGCCCGAACCACAGGGTCATCGCCGCCGAACCCAAGAGGGTTGCGGTGACGATCGCGCCGACGGCGACGGGTGAGAATCCGAGGCCGAGGAGATACTGCGCGAGCAATACGCTCACGAAGCCGTCGGCGAAGCCCCGCAGCGTTCTCGCGACGACGACGGTGGCCGCCGCCGGCGATGCCGAGCTCGGAAGCGCCCGGCTCGCCGCGAAACTCACACCACCAGCCCGTTCACGCGTGCATCCTTCTACACACGACGGGCGCGGCCGCGTTGACGGCGAGCGGCGCGCCTGCGTCGAACTCGCTTACGCGAGCAGCGACTCGCCGAGGAAGTTGCCCTCGCGCTCGGCTCCCGGGAGCACGTGCCGATCGTCACCGCTACCTGAACCTGCGCGTCAGCCGGCCACGACGAACTCGGTGACCATGCCCTCGGCGAGGTGCGCCTCGTGCCCGTGGACGGCTTCGTCGACGAGGTTGCAGACGAGCGTGTAGCTACCTGGATCGAGCTCGAAGGTCCCGTCACAGGTCTCGCCCCCCGGGAACGCCTCGACCTCTCCGATCAGCGCGCCCTCCGGGAGGGCGGCCTCGTCGAGGGCGCCGTCGGGGTCGAGCGGAAGATCGGCGGGCGCGACGCCCGAAACGACGACGAGCTCGTGCGGCTCGGTGCCCGTGTTGTCGATGGCGAAGTGCACCGACCCGGCCGGCGCCTCGGCCGGGTCGACGAGGATCTCGTACTCGAGGAGCTCCACTGCGACGGTCGTGTCGGCGTCGTCGGCGCCCCCGACCGGTTCGCACTCCGGCGCGGCGCCGCTCGCCGACCCGCTTTCCGATCCACTGGCCGATCCGGCGTCCGAACCGCTCCCGGATTCCGACGCCGACCCGCCGTCACCGATTTCGCGGACGCCGCCGCCGTCGTCGTCTCCACACGCGGCGAGGGCAAGTGCCCCGGCGGCGATCACGATCATCAGACGTTTCATGGGGATGCTGCTCCTTGCATTCGGGATTCTGGAACTCGGGATTGTTGAAGCGAACTCACGCGCGGCCTTACGACCGCGTACAAGCCGAGCAGCGCGATGCCGGCCAGCCACACGGCGTGCAGCGTCCAGTCGCGCGCGGCCAACTCGCGATAGTCGGGCAGGAGGAACCGCCACGCGTTCACGAGCGGGTACGAGATCTGTTCGAAACGGGTGACGATCGTCAGGTCGCCGATCGCGGCCTGGGCCACCAGCCACGCGTACACCGACGCTCCGAACACGCCCAGAACAGCAACCACCCGTACGGCATGCGGACGCGTCGCGGCCCACCACGCGACCGTGACGACAACGCACGGCAGGATCACCACCGTCTGGCGACCCGGCCACCACCAGCCGTGCATTGTGAACGCAATGAACGCGGCGTTGCACCAGCCCGCGACGAACGGGATGGCAAGCACCCACCACGAACGCGGCCGTTGGCGGACGAGCACGAACGCGGCGGGCAGCGCCAGCAGAAACGCGGGCTGCCAGGCCGCAAGACCGAAATCGCGGTCGAGCAACAGTCCGACGAGCCGGGTGGAACGTCCGAGGTAGTCGGGGTTGTTCCCGACCGCGGTGAACTCGCCGCCCACGAAGTGGTCGCCGGTCGCGTACGGCGTGAGCCCGCCGTACCACGCCAGGTGCGCAACCCCGAACAGCACACCCGCGATCGCGAGCCCGCCTGCAAACGCAAACGATCGCCGGCGCAACAACACACACACGGCGAGCGCCGCCGCGACCGGCACGAATTTCACCGACAACCACGGCAGCACCACGATCGCGGCGCCCGCGAGGAGCAACCCGCGCCGGTCGAGCGGTCCCGTGATGGCCGCGATCGCAAACGTGACCGCGAGCGCGGCGGGAACCTCGGGGTACACCATCGTCCCGTAGAACACGAGCGGCGCCGACATCGAGAATGCCAGCACCGTGATGACCGCGACCCGTACGGGAACCGCGAACCGAACCACGGCGACCCACACCATCGCGGCCGCGAGCACACCGGCGATGAGCGCAAGCGCGAGCTTGCCGCCGATCCATCCGCCGACAAACACCGGCGCCGCGAGTAGCGCCGGAAGCAGCGGGTCGTGCGGACTCACCTGGCTGCCGTCGTCCTGCACTTCCGTCTGCACCGGCAAGTTCGCGTGATGGAAGAAGCGATATCGCTCTTCGGCGAGTTCGTCGGCGATGTCGAGATCGCGGTCTTCGCCGAGACTGATCGCGCTCAGCACGTACTGCGGTTCGTCGGCCGTCAACTGGCCGCCGCGCGATGCGGGCCCGGTGATGCCGAGTGCGACCCAGGCCGCAACGACGATGCCGACGAGCACGAGGACCTTGGCGCTCACGGGCGGGCCTGACTCGGCCGGATGGTGAGCAGCCACGTCAACCCGCCGGACACTGCGATGAGTACGAGCGACGCCAGGCCGGCTTCGGCGAAGAAGCCTTCGGACTGTGCAGTCCAGATCTCGGTCGCGAGCGTCTCGGTTCCGATCGGCGCCAGGATCAGCGTTGCGGGCAACTCCTTCATCGTCGACAGCAACACGAGGCCGGCGCCGGCGAGCAACCCCGCTCGCATCAACGGGAGCTGGACCGTGACCAGGCGGCGCACGCGCCCGACACCCATCGACCGGGCCGCGTCCTCGACGCGGCGGGGAACACCGCTGACTGCGACCTGCCCGGCCCGTAGCGACTGCGCACCAAAGTGCACGACGTACGCGAACACGAGCAGTCCGATGCCCCGCGAGAGTTCCTCGTAGTTCGGGAGCCGCACCACGAAGAACACGATCGCGATCGCGATGACGATGCCGGGGAGCGCAAACCCGCTGACGATCACACCGTTCGCGACCTCTCCGGAGGTCGACCGGTACCGAACGGTCAAGAACGCGATCGGCAGCACGACGGCGACGGCGACGAACGCGGTCCCCAACCCGAGACCGGCGCTGGTGATCGCCGGCCGTACAACGTCTCGAGCCGTGAGTTCGGCGGTACCGAAGATGCCGCGCGCCGTCCATTGGGCGAGCACCGCGACGGGGACGGCCAGCGCGACGCCGACGATCAGCATGACGAAAGCAAGCGCGGGGTAGCGCCACGCGCCGAGGTTGTTTTGCACGATGCGGGCCGTGGGTGCGATCGCCTCGGTGTGCACCCTCCGGCGGGCGTGGCGCCGCTCGACGAACACGACTGCGAGCGCGGTCACCGCGAGGATCAGGCTCAGTGACAGCGCAACGTCACGGTCGTACAGTTTCGACGAGTAGATCGCGCGCGTCAGCGTGTCGTAGTGCAGGATCTGCACCGCGCCGAACTCGGCGAGGCAGTACAGGAACACGAGCAACGTTCCGGCCCACATCGCACCGGTGCACTGCGGAAGGACGACCGTTCGGAACACTCCGCGCGGCGGGCGACCCAACGCACGCGCGCTCTCTTCGAGCGAGCGCGGGAGCGACTCCAGGCGGGCCGCAACCGGAAGGTACACGTACGGATAGGTCAACAGCGTGAGCACGAGCGATGCGGCCCACAAGCCTTCGATCCGCGGCAGTTGCTCGATGCCGAACAGCGAGTCGACGAGTCCGCCGCGCGTGAACGCGGCAACGAGCGCGAACGCACCGA
>JANNHK010000098.1:0-13762 GCA_031404355.1 Actinomycetes bacterium | reverse complement strand
GGTGGGGGCGGTTGCGCGGCGGGCGACCGCCCCCGCTTCGGCCACCCACGCGTCGGTGTCGGCCAAGAGCGCGAGTGCGGCGGTCTCGGGGACGTCCGCACCGAGCGCGGGCGCCAACACGGCGGCGCGGCCCCCCCCCACCGCAAAGGGGTCGGCCGCCGCGACGAGCCAGGCCGGCGCAGCCTCGGCCGGAGCGGCCCGGGCCAGGGCACCGATCGCGGCCGCGCGGACGGCGCGGTCGGGGTCGGTCGCGGCCGTCTCGGACAGCGCCGCGATGGCGCCGGGTCGAAGCGCACCATGGCCCTGGGCGGCGATCTCGGCGGCTCGCTCGACCGACATGGTCTCGACCGTACTGTGCGCACTCTCTCAGGGCGCACTCTCAGATCGCGCGCTCTCCGTGAGACTCTGAGTGACTTTGGCTACAGTGCGTGAGAACCCGTGCCGATCGCTTTCTCCGTGCAGGTACAGGTATTGGGAGGCGTGGCCGTCGCGGTAGCGCTGGCCATGGGAGCCGGTGGCGCGGTGGCTGTGGCCGGTGCCGAGGACGGGGGGGCACCGGCCCCGGTTGCGCCCGTGACCGTCGCCGTCGTGCCGGAGACCACGACGTCGACGTCGTCCACGACGACTACCACCACCTCGACCACGACCTCGACCACCACCACGACGACCACGGCGCCCGCGCCGCCGCCGGCTCCCGAGCCCGCCGCCGAGCCGGAACCGGAGCCGGAGCCCGCGCCGGCTCCGCCCGCAGAATCGCTCGATCCCGTTGCTCCGACGGGCCCGGAAGCGCCGCCCGGGAATCCACGCGAGGACGTTCCCGTCGTCGGGACCGGCCACATGTGGATCCCCGCAATCGGGATGGACCACGAGATCTACGAGGGTGTGTCGCTGACCGTCATCGACGTCGGGCCCGGTCACTGGCCCGGAACGCCGAACCCGGGCGGTACCGGAAATGTCGTGGTCGGCGGCCACCGGGTGACGCATAGCCACCCGTTCCGAGACCTCGACCAGCTGCACCCCGGCGACCAGATCTCGTTCGAGATGTACGACGGGACGACGGCGACGTACTCGGTCGTCGAACAGTTCGTCGTCAACCCCGATGCCATGTGGATCGTCGATCCGACCCCCACGAACATGCTGACGCTGTTCGCCTGCCACCCGAAGGGCAGCGCCCGCCAGCGGATCGTCGTCCGGGCCGAGCTCGTCGGCTGACCCGGGACGGCCCGTTGCGGGGATTTGGGACGCCGGGGCTATGGAGCGAAGCTGCGCAAGCAGGCATACGCCAGGGCGAGCACGACCGCGCCCGTTACGGCGATCCCGGCTGACGCGACCGCCACGAGCCCGACGATGCGGGCCAGGACCTCACCCCGCGACCCGACGACCCCGCGCGACGTGGCACTCTGGTCAGCTATGCCGACGTGGCGCCCGCTGACTCCCGGAACGACGACGATGGCCTGCGCGCGCGTATTCATGTCCATTTCGTCGGCCGCCACCCGGCCGAGCTGAGCTGTGCAGCAGTCGTCCCCGTCCGAACAGGTCCTGCCGGGGCCCGTCGAACCGTCGCCGCCGGCGGCACCGCGCCCGCGGTCGCGTTGGCTGTCGGTCGGTCTCCCCGTGGTTGCAGGCATCGCGATCGTCGTCGGGGTCGTGGGTTACATGGTCGAGCTGCCCTACTACACGGTGTCACCCGGCTCTTCGGTGAACGTCAACGAGCGGATCGCGATCGACGGCGCGAAGACCTTCACACCCGAAGGTGAACTCCGCTTGTTGTTCGTCCGGCAGCGGGCGCGTGTGAACGCGTGGGAATGGCTGCAAGCGTCGTTCGATTCCGACATCGACCTGGTCAAGGAACAACAAATCACGGGTGGCCAATCTCCGGAGGAAGTTCGGACCGGCGCCGACGCCGAGATGGCTCTGGCGCAGCTCGCGGCGAAGAAGCTCGCGCTCGAGACCGCCGGTTACGAGGTACCGGTCGCCGGTGAGGGTCTCGTCGTGCTCGCAGTCCTGCCGTCGCGCCCGGCCGCCGACGCGTTGGTCGCGGGCGACGTCGTGCTCGCGGTCGGTGACGTCGGCGGGGGCAACGAGCAGTCGATCGTCGAAGCCGACGACCTCGGCGAGATCATCGGGCGCCACGTTGCCGGCGACGTCGTCGCGATACGCATCGAACGCGACGGCAAGGAACAGACGGAAAACGTCGGCATCGAACTCGACGACGACGGCAATCCGGTAATCGGCGTGTATGTCGCGCGGCTCTACGACTTCCCGATCGACGTCGACATCGACACCAGCAGCATCGGCGGGCCATCGGCCGGGCTCGCGATGACCCTGTCCATCATCGACACGTTGACCCCCGGCGAGCTCACGGGCGACCAGGTCGTCGCGATCACGGGCACGATCGCCGACGACGGAACCGTCGGCGAGATCGGCGGCTTGGGTTTCAAGACCGTCGCCGCGCGAGCGGCCGACGCGGACCTGTTCCTCGTTCCGAAATGCGGGCCGGACTCCTCGCCGACGTGCGAGGCCGATCTCGACGACGCACGCAGCCGGGCAAAAGGTCTGCGCATCGTGCCGGTTGCGACCCTCGACGACGCGTTGGCCGCGCTGGAGGACGCCGGAGGAGATCCTCTCGAACCGGCAGACGTTTCCAGCTAGGTCGCCACTACCATTACCCGGCATGACGGACGACCGGCGACAGCGCGTCATCAGCAGCATCCCGCACCTGACGCCCGAGGATGTCGCGAATCGGACGTTCGCCAAGGGCGTTCGTGGCTACTCGGAAGGCGAGGTCCGCTCGTTTCTCCGGCGGGTGTCCGACGAATTGGCGGCGATGCGCGAGCGCGAGGCGCAACTGCTGGCTGTCGTCGACGACGTCGAGGAGCAGCTCCGGGCACCCCGCCCGCTCGACGAGCAGCAACTTCTCGACGCGCTCGGTGAAGAGACCTCCCGGCTCCTGCGGGCGGCGCGCGAGTCGGCCGAAGAGATTCGCAAGAAAGCCGAGGACAGCACCGCGCTCCTGCTCCGGGAGACGCAGTCCGACGCCGACCGTCGGCGCGCCGAAGCCACCGAGATCGCGGCGACGCGCGTCCAGGAGGCCGAAGCACACGCGGCCGAGATCATCGCCGCGGCCGAAGCCCGCGCGACCGAGATCGACGACGCGAACCAACGTGCCTCCGAAGCACAGCGGCTCCACGCAGAGCAAGAAAGTGAAGGCATCGTCGAGGCGGCGCGGCAGCACGGTCGCGAGATGCTCGACGAGGCGCTCGCCGCGCGCGAACGCGTGCTCACCGACTTGGCTCGCCGCCGCGGTCTGCTCCAGGCACAGGTCGAGGAGCTGCGCCTCGGACGCGACCACCTTCTCGACGCGTACCGCACCGTGAAGCGCACGTTCCTCGAGGCGACCGAAGCACTCGCCGGCGTCGAGGCGCGCGCGGCGGCCGGCAAACTAATTCCGTCGGCCGACACCGACGACATCGACGCGGTGATCGCGGCCGAGGCCGAGTCAGTCGACCTGTCGGAGAACGCGACTGGCGACGACGCGCCCGCCACGGAGCTGGCCGACGTCGACTCGCTGTTCGCGCGCATCCGTGCCGGCCACGACGACGACAGCGAGAACCCGACCGTCGACATCGTCGCGGTCGAGGAGTCGCCGGATCCGGCACCCGACCTACCCGCCGGCGAGCCGGCAGAAACGGCGCACTCGGCGGCCGAGGTCTGGCGGCAGCTCCACGGAAGCGACGTCGCCGGACTCATCTCGCCATTGCTCAAGCGGGCCAAGCGCGCCGCCCAAGACGACCAGAACGCACTCCTTGACGCCGTCCGGCGCCACAAGGGCCGTCCCACTTCCGCGCAGGTGCTCCCCGGCGAGGAATCGCTCGTGGCGACCTGGGTTGCGGTGCTCGGCGGCTCGATCGACGACGCGTACCGAGGGGGACGGGCGGCCGCCGGTGGCGACGGCGCCGATTCCCCGCAGGATCTCGTCACCGAAGCCGCGACCGTGATCGTCGCGCCGGTGCGGGAACGGATATCAGCCGCGATCGACGACAGCGACGAAGCCGAGGCTTCCGGTCTCGTCGAACGGATCGGCGCGCGCTACCGCGAGTGGAAGAACCAGCAGCTCGAGAACCTGCTCGGCGACGCAATCGTCGTCGCGTGGTCTCGCGGCGTGTACGACGCTTCTGCCGACGGATCGCTCCTGCACTGGATTCCGCTGCGGGAGGGTCGATGCGCCGATTGTGACGACAACGCGCTCGAACCTACCGCGAAGGGTGCATCATTCCCGACCGGGCAACCGTTCCCCCCGGCGCACCCGGGGTGTCGTTGCCTCCTCGCCCCGGCCGACATTCTCGACGCGCTACCCGCGAACGCATAAGTCGCGCGGCGCCACCTAACATTCGCCGCAATGCGCGTACAGGCGGCGGAACTCCCGCGGCGCCCGGTCGGCCTTCGCGGCTGGCTTATCGGCGGCGCGATCCTCATCGTTATCTTCCTGCTGAGCCTCCGTGGCTTCGCTCGCTTCTACACCGACTACCTGTGGTTCAAGGAAGTCGGGTTCGGCGACACGTGGCGGCGACTGCTGTCGGCCAAGGCCGTCCCCGCGCTGATCTTCTCGAGCATCTTCTTCGTCTTCCTTCTGGTGAACCTCGTGATCGCCGATCGGGTCGCGCCGCGCTACCGGTCGGCCGGACCCGAGGACGAGATCATCGAGCGCTACCGCACCTATGTCGCGCCGTACTCGGGGCGGTTGCGACTGCTCGTGGCCGGGTTCTTCGCCCTCATCATGGGCGGGGGGGTGTCGGCCGAGTGGCGCAGCTGGATCCTGTTCTCGAACTCCGTCGACTTCGGTGTCAAGGATCCGCAGTTCAACCGAGACCTCGGCTTCTACATGTTTCGCCTGCCGTTCCTCCAGTTCGCGGTGGGATGGACGTTCGCGGCGCTGCTCGTCGTGCTCATCGTCACGGCGGTGTTCCACTACTTGAACGGCGGCATCCGCCTGCAAAGCCCGTGGCAGCGGGTCACCCCGCAGGTGAAGGCGCACCTGTCGGTGATCTTGGCACTCATGGCGCTCACCAAGACCGCGCAGTACTACCTGGCCCGCTACGACCTCGTGTTCTCTCGCCGCGGCGTCGTCGACGGCGCGAGCTACACCGACGTCAATGCGCAACTCCCGGCGCTGAACTTGCTGATGGTGATCTCCATTGCCGCGGCCGTGCTGTTCATCCTCAACATCTGGCGCCGCGGTTGGGTGTTCCCGATCATCGCGGTCGGCTTGTGGGCGTTCATCTCGCTCGTCGTCGGCACGATCTACCCCGCCGTCATTCAGCAAGTCGTTGTGCGCCCGAACGAACCGGCGCGTGAAGAGCAGTACATCGAACGGAACATTGAGGCAACACGCGAGGCGTTCGGCGTCGACGAGGACAACGTCGAAGTGAAGGACTTCACCTACGCGGCTGATCTCGAGGTTCCCGACGTCGCGAAGAACGCCGAGACGCTTGACAACATCCGGTTGTGGGACCCCGGCTACCTCGCGCCCGCACTCCAGACCGAGGAGATCCAGACCTTCTACAAGTTCAGCGACGTCGACGTCGACCGGTACCAGGTCGGCACGCAGAAACTGTCGACGCTGCTGGCCCCGCGCGAACTCGACGCCGAGAACATCCCCGACCGCACATGGACCAACCAGCACCTCGTCTACACGCATGGCTTCGGTGCGGTTGCGGTAGCGGGGAACGTGTCCGACTCGGGCGAGCCTTCGTACCTGCTGCAAGGCATCGAACCGACTGAAGGTGAGCTCGCATCCGAGCTCGAACAACCCGCCGTCTACTTCGGCGAAGACTTCGGCGGCTACGCCGTCGTCGACACCGAAGTTCCCGAACAGCAGGCTGCGGGTGGGACCGAGACGGTGCAGACCCGGTACGAGGGCGACGCAGGGGTAAAGGTGTCGAACCTCGTGCGGCGCGCGGCGTACGCGTTGCGCTTCGGCGACTGGAATCTCCTCGTGTCGGGCCAACTCGACGGCGACTCGCGCATTCTCTACAAGCGCGATGTGCGCGACCGCGTCGAGACCGCCGCGCCGTTCCTGCGTTTCGACTCCGATCCGTACCCCGTGCTGATCGGCGGCAAGATGCTGTGGCTGATCGACGCGTACACGACCAGCGACCACTACCCGTATTCACAATCGCTGCACCCGCGCAACCTGCCGCCGGGGAGCGGTCTCGACGCGTCGTTCAACTACGTGCGCAACTCGGTGAAGGCGACCGTCGACGCGTACGACGGAACGGTCTCGTTTTACGTGATCGACGAAGACGATCCGATCATCGACGTGTACCAGAACGCGTTTCCCGAGCTGTTCAAGGGCGTCGACGACATGCCCGAAGGCTTGCGCGACCACTGGCGTTACCCCGAAGACCTGTTCCGTGCGCAAACGGAGCAGTACACGCTGTACCACATGACCGACCCCGACGAGTTCTACCGCAAGCAGGCGCTCTGGGACATCGCGCCGAAGCCCGAAGCTTCGGCGTCGGGTGCCACGAGCCCGACGACCGTTCGCGGCAACGACGGCGGTCGCAACACCACGCTGGCGCCCGGGGGAAGTCCGAGCGTTCCGCTCTACCTCACGATGCAGCTTCCCGGATCGACGGACCAGGAGTTCGTCCTTACGCGCCCGTTCATCCCCCGCGGCAAGTCGAACCAGCTCTCCGCGTTCATGGCCGCCCGCTCCGACGGCAAGAATTACGGGAAGCTCGTCCTGTACGAGCTTCCGGCGAACCTCGTCGCGCCGTCGCCGTCGCTGGCCGGCACGCAGATCGGATCCGAGAGCAGCATCAGCGAGCAGTTCACGCTGCTCGACCGCGCCGGGTCGAGCGCGGACCCCGGCGAAGTGCAGCTGATACCGATCGGCAACTCGATCGTGTACGTGCGGCCGATCTACGTCACGCCCGAAGGCGGGTACGCGCGCGTCCGGTTCGTCGCGTTGTCGTACGGCGACTCCGCGGTGCTGGCCGACCTCGACCCCGATCCCGGCTCGCAGGCGTACACCTCTGTCAGTGAGGCGCTGACCGCGCTCATCACCGGCGAGGACCCGCCCCCCGTCGACGTCCCCGACGAGCCCGACGAGCCCGACGAACCCGACGAGTCGTCAACGACGACGACGCCGGACACGACGCCCGACACGACGGGATCGGACGACCCGACGACTGCCGCCGCCTGGCTCGCGCTGGCCGCCGACCGGTTCGCGGCCGCCGATCGCGCGCTCGCGGCCGGCGACCTGGCCGGGTACCAGGCGGCGAACGAAGAAGCGGCCGCGGCCGTCGAGGAGGCCCAGCGCCTCCTCGACGCGGACTCGACGACGACGAGTTCCACGCCGATCTCGAACGCGACGTTCCGTCCATAGTATCGATCAGTATCGATATATTGGGTTCGTGGATCGCACCCTGGGACGCAAACTCACGGCCGAGGCGCTCGGGACCGGGATGCTCGTCGCGATTGTCGTCGGCTCGGGTATCCACGCGCAGCGGCTCTCGCCCGGCGACATCGGGTTGCAGCTGTTCGAGAACGCAGCCGCGACCGCGGCCGGGCTGGTCGCGCTGATCCTCGCGTTCGGCGCGGTGTCAGGTGCGCACTTCAATCCGATCGTCACGCTCGCGGACCGGTTGTTCGGCGGGATGGGCAACCGCGAAGCCGGCCTCTACATGAGCGCGCAGATCGTCGGCGGATGTCTCGGTGCCATCGCGGCCAACCTGATGTTCGACCTGTCGGCGGTGTCGTGGTCGACGCACGAGCGCTCGTCCGGTGCGCTCTGGTTCGCCGAGGTCGTCGCCGCGTTCGGCCTCGTGCTCGTGATCCTCGGCGTCGTGCGCGCCGGTCGGGCCGATGCCGCGCCCTACGCAGTCGCCGGCTACATCGCAGCCGCGTACTGGTTCACGTCGTCGACCTCGTTCGCGAATCCCGCGGTGACGATCGCGCGTTCACTCACCGACACCTTCGCCGGGATTCGCCCGGCGTCGGTACCGGCGTTCATCGTCGCCCAATTCGTCGGTGGTTTGCTCGCCGTTGCGCTGGCGTGGTTCTTGTTCCCGAGCGTGCGGGCCGACGAGATCGTCGTCCCCCATGAACATGCGGACCCCGCATGACCCCGGAGGTAGCCGTGCCGAACGTCCTCTTCCTCTGCGTCCACAACGCGGGCCGATCGCAGATGGCGCTCGGCTGGTTCAACCATCTCGCCGCCGGTCGCGCCGTCGCATGGTCCGGCGGAAGTGAGCCGGGTGACGCGGTCAACCCGTCGGCGGTGGCGGCGATGGCGGAGGTCGGTATCGACATCACCGGCGAGTATCCGAAGCGGTGGACCGACGAGATCGTCGAGGCGGCCGACGTCGTGATCACGATGGGATGCGGCGACGCGTGCCCGTTCTATCCGGGGAAGCGCTACGAGGACTGGGAACTCGAAGACCCCGCGGGGCGCTCGGTCGACGCGACGCGGCCGATTCGCGACGAGATCGAACGGCGCGTGCGTGGGTTGCTCGCGAGCCTCGACGAATCGGTCTCCTAGGAGAGCACCGCCCGCACCGCCGCGAGGCGCGCGGGTACGACCGTCCAGAACATCCAGCGACCGCGCTTCTCGCCCGCGATCAGGCCCGCTTCGGCGAGCGCCTTCGTGTGGTGGCTGATCGTCGGCTGCGACTTCCCGATCGGTTCCTCGAGGTCGCACGAGCACACTTCGCCGCCGGTGGCGATGAGGCTGAGGATGCGCAGGCGCACGGGGTCCGACAGCGCCGCGAAGACGCGGGCCAGGTCGACGGCGTCGGCGTCGGCGATGGGCTCGGCGAGCAGGGGCGCACAGCACGCGACGACGTCGTTGGCGGTCTTGGCTCGACTGGTCGACGTGGTGGCCACGGCTCGTTCCTCCGTATATATTGACATTGGTCGATGGATTCGCGAGTATCAATACATCGACCATCGTCAATATAGCGAAAGGCACCTCCGATGTCACGAGTGCAACTGGCGCTGAACGTCCCGGCGCTCGACTCCGCCGTCGAGTTCTATTCGAAGCTGTTCGCGACCGAGCCGAACAAGGTCCGACCCGGCTACGCCAACTTCGAGATTGCCGACCCGCCCCTGAAACTGATCCTCTTCGAGGCGCCCGGCGCCGAGAGCCGGCTCAACCACGTCGGCGTCGAGGTCTCCTCCACCGCCGAAGTGGCCGCCCACCAGGCCCGACTCATCGCCGAGGGCATGGCTCCCGTCGAGGAGAACGGGACCTGTTGCTTCGCCAACCAGGACAAGGTTTGGGTCGACGGCCCCGACGGCGCCTGGGAGATCTACACGGTCGTGGCCGACGCCGAGCAGTTCGGCCAGTCGTCCGAGCACCTCTCAGCCGGCGGCGACCCCCTCTGCTGCGCCTCGACGCCCGAGTCTGCGGCCCGCTGCTGCTGAGGGTGAGCCTCCTCGGGTCGGCTTGGTAGCGCTCCAGGGCATTGTTACTATGGCCGTAGTGTTAATTGCCTGGCGGGGCCCCCACCTTCCCGCCTGAGGAGGCCATTCGCGATGGCGGTATCCGGCATCGATCTCGGTAAGTACAAGCTCGGCTGGCACGACACCGAGCACTACGTCTACGAGCCCAAGAAGGGCGTCAACGAGGACGTCGTGCGCGAGATCTCGCACCGCAAGTCCGAGCCGGAGTGGATGACGAAGTTCCGCCTCAACGCGCTCAAGCGCTTCGAGCGCAAGCCCATGCTCGAGTGGTTCGCGAAGAACATGCCGACCATCGACTTCGATGACATCTACTACTACTTGAAGCCGACATCGGGTGAGCAGGTCGACGACTGGGACATGCTCCCGCCCGAGATCAAGGAAACCTACGAGAAGCTCGGCATCCCCGAAGCCGAACGCAAGTTTCTCGCGGGCGTCACGGCGCAATATGAGTCCGAAGTCGTGTACCACCGCAACCGGGACGACTTGGAGGCCAAGGGCATTCTCTTCACGAGCATGGACCAGGCGCTCATCGACTACCCGGAGCTCGTGCAGAAGTACTTCGGCAAGGTCATTCCGCCGGGCGACAACAAGTTCGCCGCGCTCAACTCTGCTGTGTGGAGTGGCGGCAGTTTTATTTATGTGCCGCCGGGTGTGCACGTCGACATGCCGCTCCAGGCGTACTTCCGCATCAACGCGGAGAACGCGGGCCAGTTCGAGCGCACGTTGATCATCGCCGACGAGGGCGCCTCGGTGCACTACGTCGAGGGTTGCTCGGCGCCGGTGTACTCGACCGACTCGCTGCACTCGGCCGTGGTCGAACTGATCGCCGAACCCGGTGCACGCATTCGCTACACGACCATCCAGAACTGGTCGCCGAACGTGTACAACCTCGTGACCAAGCGCGCGATCGCGAAGACCGAAGCGACCGTCGAGTGGATCGACGGCAACCTCGGTTCGAAGCTCACGATGAAGTACCCGGCCGTGGTGATGACCGGCCCGAAGGCGCACGGCGAAGTGCTGTCGGTCGCGTACGCAGGTCCGGGCCAGCACCAGGACGCGGGCGCCAAGATGACGCACGCGGCGCCGGAAACGACGTCGATCATCGACTCGAAATCGATCAGCAAGGACGGCGGCCGCACCACCTACCGCGGTCTTGTGCGCGTCGAAGAGGGCGCGACCAACGTTAAGGCGCACGTGCGCTGCGACGCACTGATCCTCGACGAGGACTCGCGCTCCGACACGTACCCGTACATGGAGATCATGGAGAAGGACGCGCGCATCGGCCACGAGGCGACGGTCTCGAAGGTCGGCGACGACCAGCTCTTCTACCTCCAGAGCCGCGGTCTCACCGAGCAGCAGGCGACGGCGATGATCGTGAACGGGTTCATCGAGCCGATCGTGAAGACGCTGCCGATGGAATACGCCGTCGAGCTCTCGCGTCTGATCGAGCTCAACATGGAGGGCGCAGTCGGGTAATGGCGAAAGCCTTCACTACCGACGCGGCGCGCAGCCTCGGCGGTCCGGACTGGCTCGTGCAGCGGCGGGTCGCCGCGGCCGAACGGCTCGCGACCATCTCGTGGCCGACGCCGACCGAAGAGATCTGGCGTTACAGCCCGATCGACAAGCTCGACCTCGACCGCTTCCGGCCGATGACCGCCGACGAACTGGGCGCGCCCGGCGACGAGCGCGCGCCCGGTGGCGGGCCGTGGGCGGCCGAGGCGGGGGAGCGGGCGGCGATGATCGTCGTACGCGACGGCCGCGTCGTACGCCACCAGATCGACCCCGCCCTCGAAGCCAAGGGCGTGCGGGTCTGCGACCTCGCGACGTGCGAGGACGACCTCGTGCGCGAGTCGCTCGGCGCCGCGTCGGGTGCTTCCGAAGATGCGTTCACGGTGTTGCACGACGCGTTCCTCTCCGGCGGCGCGTTCATCTACGTGCCGCCGGGTGTCGTCGTCGAACAGCCGATCGTGGTATTGCACTGGTCCGAAGGCGACGGCGAGGTCTCGTTCCCGCACACATTGGTGGTGCTGGGCGACGGTGCCGAGGCGACCGTGCTCGACCGGTTCGGGTCGCCGACCACCGAGCACCTCTGCGACGCCGTCGTCGAACTGCTCGTCGGCGACAACGCGCACCTGCGGTACCTCTCGCTCCAGGAACACGGCCCGAAGACCTGGCATCTCGGCCTGCAGCGCGCCCACGTGGGCCGCGACGCGACCTTGCGCACGTCGGCGGTGGCGCTGGGCGGCGACTACTCGCGCCTGCGCAGCGAGGCGCTCCTCTCCGGCCAGAACGCCGAGAGCAACGCGCTCGCCGTGTACTTCGGCGACGACGCGCAGATCCTCGACTTCCGCACGCTCCAAGATCACGACGCGCCGTACACGCGCAGCGACCTGCTGTTCAAGGGTGCGGTCGAGGACACCGCCCGCTCGGTGTACTCCGGGCTGGTGCGATTGCGGAAGTCGGCGCAGAAGTCGAACGCGAACCAGAGCAACCGCAACCTCGTCCTCACCGAAGGCGCGGGTGCGGAGTCGATTCCGAACCTCGAGATCGAAGCCAACGACGTGAAGTGCTCGCACGCGTCGACGGTCGGCCCGATCGACGACGACCAGCTCTACTACCTCGAGAGCCGCGGCATCCCGCCCGAAGAGGCCGAGCGGCTCATCGTGCTCGGGTTCTTCGACGACGTCTTCGCCCGCCTCCCCGTGAGCGCGCTCACCCGCGGCCTGCGCCGCACCGTCGTCGAGAAGCTCGAACACAGGAGACGGGTGTGAGAGCTCGCGTTGCAGGTCGTGACGAGCTGAAGCCGGGTACTGCGCGCCGGGTCGATGTCGACGGGCATCGCATCGCGCTCGTGCGCATCGGTGACGACTTCTACGCGATCGGCGACACGTGCTCGCATGCCGACTTCTCGCTCTCCGAGGGCGACGTGTGGGAAGACGAGTGCGAACTCGAGTGCCCCAAGCACGGCTCGACCTTCTCGCTGCGTACCGGCGAACCGCAGACGCTGCCCGCAATCCAGTCCGTGCCCGTCTACGAGGTAACTGTCGAGGGCGACGACGTCTTCTTGGAGATTTCGGAATGAGCGTCCTCAAGATTATTGATCTGCACGCCAAGGTGGCCGGCATCGAGATCCTGCGCGGCGTCGACCTCGAAGTGCGGTCCGGCGAGGTGCACGCGCTGATGGGCCCGAACGGCTCGGGCAAGTCGACGCTGTCGCACGCGCTCATGGGCCGCGGCGACTACGAAGTGACGAGCGGGTCGGTCACGATCGACGGCGCCGAACTGCTCGGCCTTCCGACCTGGCAGCGCGCGCACGCGGGGTTGTTCCTCGCCATGCAGTACCCGGTCGAGGTGCCCGGCGTCCCGCTCGAAGAACTGGTCGGCGCGGCGCTACGGGCCCGCTCCGGCGCGGTCGACGACCTGCACGGCCGCGTGCTCGCCGAAGCCCGCGCGCTCGGCGTGCCCGACGAACTGCTCGCCCGTGGTGTGAACGACGAGTTCTCCGGCGGCGAGAAGAAGCGCGCCGAAACGGTGCAACTGGCCGTGCTCGAACCCAAGTTCGCGGTACTCGACGAAATTGACTCGGGTCTCGACGTCGACGCATTGCGCGACGTCGCCCGCCGCGTCGAACAGCTCACGAACGAACGCGGCATCGGTGTGCTCGCCATCACGCACTACGCGCGGCTGCTCTCCGAACTGAAGCCCGACAAGGTGCACGTGTTGCTCGCGGGCCGCGTCGTGTTGAGCGGTGGTCCCGAACTGGCCGACCGCCTCGAAGCGACCGGCTACGAAGGCATCGCCGCCGAAGTCGGCGTCGACGCACTCACCGTCGAGATGCCGAAGGAACACGACCCTTTCGGCGACCCCACCATCGGCTCGAGCCCCTTCGCCGACCCGCTCGCCTGAGTTACGAGGATCACGAGCGCGATCGACGCGGTCGACGATCGCACGCGACGTCACCGTCGTGGTGCGCTCGGTAGCGCGAATAGCCGAACGCCGCCAGCCGCGGCGCGATGGGCAGGGACACTCATGGAACGAGATCATCGGGTCGTCGCGGAAAAGGCGTGTTGAGCGGCAAAGGAGTCGTCGCCCGACGTGCCAGTGAAAAAGAGGAACGGTAGGGGAGGCCTCCAGGGCCATCGCATGAAGAAAATCCCACAATAACAACGGATTTTTGACGTGATTCGACGAATTTTCATTGACATCCAGAGTGCAATTTAGTGATTTTTCGGATCCATTAAACTAAATGCAGCTGCATTGTCACCAAAAGAGGCATTCAATCCCACATTGTGGA
>JANNHK010000097.1:0-12264 GCA_031404355.1 Actinomycetes bacterium | reverse complement strand
GTGCCCTCGTCGTGCGGGTAGTCGCTGCCCCACATGAACCGGTCGATGCCGACCTCGTGGCGCGCCGCCATGTCGGCGGGTCCGGGCCCGCTCACGCCCATGTAGCAGTTCTGGTGGAAGTACTCGGTCGCGGAACGCGGCGGCAGCAACCCGTCGGCGTACTTGATCTCGCCCGTCTCGCCCGTGCCGCTGATGCGGCCCATCATCAGGTCGAGTCGTCCGAGCATTTCCGGGATCCACGCGCAGCCGATCTCGGTCATCACGAACTTGAGGCGCGGGAATCGCTCGAACACGCCGGACACGATGAGATGCATGAGCGGTCGCTGCGTGTAGAAGGCGACTTCGTTGATGTACAGGATCATCGAGATCGGGTACTTGCCGTAGTCGGGGTTCCCGGTGCCGCTGTGCACGTTGACCGGAACGTCGAGGTCTTCGCACACCCTCCACAACGGGTCGTAGTACGGGTCGTAGAGCGGCTTCACCCACTTCACGTCGGGCGCGACGTTCGGCAGCAAGATGCCGCCGCGCAGCCCGTTCTCCTTGATCCATTTCACGTCGTCGATCGCGTCGTCGACGTCGTTCAGGAAGATCTGCCCGACACCGGCGCGCCGCGGCGCGTACTCGTTGCACCAGTCCTTGAGCCACCGGTTGTGGGCGCGGATGCCGGCGAGGCGGTGTTCGTACTCGTCGGGCTTGGCCGGCTGCGCGAACAACACGAAGCTCGGGAAGAACGGCGGCACCGTGTTCGGGAACACGACTTCGCCGACGACGCCGTCGCCCTCCTGGGCACCGTTGCGCATCTCGTTGTCCCAATTGCGCAAGCGGCGGTTGTCGCCGAGGTCTTTGTACGGGTTCTTATACTTGCCCCGCCACGCGTCGAAGTCGGCGAGGTACTTCGGGTCGAGGTACTCGCGGTACGTCGAGTGGCTCGCGCCGGCGTGGGGTGTCGGCCGAGATCACCGTGTAGTGGTCGGTCGCGGTTGAGGTCGTCGTTTGCGCAGTCATAGGCCCGTGCAGTGTGCACCCCCGGGCGCGGCCGTGTCACGCCGGGGCGATGGGTTCCGTGCGCAACGGTGAATCAGGCGGTGATGGTGACCAGCGCGCCGTACGCACGCTGAGCCCGGATTCGGTCCGCGTGCACGTCGACCGCGGCGCGGCCGGTGCCGGCGGGAGCGGAGAGCGCGGGTAGCTCGCGCCGGGTGCCGTCGGCGAGTTCGAGGTACGGCACCGCGACCACGTGGCGGCGCGTCGGCCAGACCCAGTGGTACTCGGTGCCGTCGGGAACGGCGGCGCGCCGTTCGACGACACCGACGTCGGTGATCTCGTCCCAGCGGAACTGCTGCGCGCGGCCGAACCGCAGCACGGTGAGACCGGTGCCGTCGACCTCGACCGACGCTGTCAGTGTGCCGATTGCCGGTACGAGCGTCGCCAGGGCCGCGAGCGCGATGAGCCACCACATCACCGGCGCGGCCCGGCCGGTCACGATCGCGCCGGCGGCGGCGGCCGTGAGCGCACCGGCTCCGACGGCGGTGAGCAGCGCGATGCGCCAACTCGGCGCGCTGGGGTGCAGTTCCATCCTCAGGTCATCGGCTGGTCCCGACCGCGACCTGACGGGCGTATGGTCGACCCGTGGTGGCAGAGCGGGCCGACGTCGTCGTCGTGGGTGGCGGGCTGCTCGGGCTGGCCACCGCCTACGCGCTGCGGGGCCGGCGCGAGGTGGTCGTGCTCGAGCGAGAGACCGTGGGCAACCCGCACGGCGGGTCGCACGGCCGCTCGCGTGCGTTCCGGCTCGGGTATCCCGACCCGTTCTACGTGCAGATGGCCCAACAGTCCCGCGCGGTGTGGCGCGCGCTCGAAGGTGATACGGGCGCGACGTTGCTGCACGAGACCGGACAGCTGTCGTTCGGACCGGGCGCGGGCGACGTGCTCGCCGCGCTGCGCGCGTCGGATGCACCGGCGTTGGAGCTGTCGGCCGCCGACGTCGCCGAACAGTTCCCGATGTTCGCCGGATGCGGTGACGCGGTGTTCGAACCCGCGTCGGCTGTCATCGATGCCGCACGCACGCTCGACACGCTGCGCGCCGCGGTCGACTGTGACGTGCGCGAGCACACACTGGTCGAACACGTCGGTGATCGCGAACGCGGCGTGCGCATCGACACCAGCGGCGGCCCGATCAACGCCAAGGTTGTCGTCATCTGTGCGGGGCCGTGGACGGGCCGGCTGCGCGACATCGGTCCGTCGTCCGCGACCCTCGAAACCGTCGCGTACCTCCGCCCGCGCGTGACGCGGCCGACACCGATCTTCATCGCGCACGCGGAACCGGCCGTGTACGGGCTACCGACGCCGGCCTCCGAGTTGTACAAGATCGCGCTGCACCACGGTGGCGCGGTCGTCGACCCGGATACGCACGACCGCGACCCCGACTCCCGTGCTGTCGCCGCGTTGGAACAGGCCGCGCGCGACTGGCTGCGCGACTTCGACCCGGTCGCGGTCGAGGTCGAGACCTGCGTGTACGACAACACCCCCGACGAGGACTTCGTCGTATACCGCACCGGCGATGTGGTGGTCGGCGCAGGCACGTCGGGTCACGGGTTCAAGTTCGGGCCGTTGCTCGGCCGGATCCTCGCCGACCTCGTCGAGGATGTCGCACCGAGCATGGCCCTCGACCGGTTTGCGCCGCGTCTTCCACCCGTGCGCTGAACTCCCTACTATCAAGGGGTCACGAGGAGGTCGGCAATGCGCCGGAGATCCTCATACCCGCCCGAGTTCGACGACGACGCGACGCTCGAACCTCTCGCGGTCTACGACGACGGCGTGGCATTCGAGCCCCTACCTGCGGCGCCGGACGCGCGCCCGACCGACGCGCGCGGCGTCGCCCGTGAGTGTGTGGCCGTCGTCGCCGAACTCCTGGCCGAGAGCACCGAAGTCAGGGCGCAGACGCCGTGGACCGCGATCACGACACCGCCTGCCGTGTCGAGTTCGGGCCGGCTGCTCTCGACGTTCAGTCGCATGATCGGCGTACAGCCTGCGCACCTCGGCGACCTGCCCGGGTGGTGGCGGCGCTGCGCACGCGACCAACGCGTCGAAGTCGGCAGCCGCCTGGTACTCGAAGAACCGCGCGCGCAGTCGAGCGGCGCGTGGCGGATGCGGGGGTATCTGCGCAGTCCCGGTCGGTTCCGTGCGATCCCGGTCGAGCTGTTGTTGTGGCCGCACCTCGGCGAGTGGACGAAGCTCACGCTCGAACCGCAGCGTCATGTGCACTGTGGGCGCCGCTACTTCCGTAGCGGCCACCACGTCCTCGACCAGCTCAGCTACCAGCTCATCGCCGAACTCGACTAGTGGGCTAGGCGCCGACCCGGTCGAGCGCGGCTTCGCGTGGGGGCGACGGGCCGAGAACGATGTCGAGCGCGCCGAGGAACACCTTGGCCGCGGGCACGAGTACCAACGGTTCGGCCGGGGGAATCGAAGGGAGGTGCAGCGTGAGGCGCTCGTGCACCGAGAGCAAGCTCAGCGCACTCGCGGCCAGCACCGCGTACGGCCCCAGCAACACTCTCGGCAACGGTGGGAAGAGGAGAAAGCGGACCGTGCGCCGTGCGGCGGGCGTGACCTTCCGTTCCGGCACTGACGCGACCCATTGCCGAAGCTCGCGTGCGGTGTCCGGCAGCTGGTCGGCACCGACGGCGCTCCCGACGCGCACCATCTCGCGTACGTACTGGTCGGACTCGGAGCGCGACAACCCCGGGCCGAATCGCTGGTATGCGATGAGGATGCTCTCGACCTCGACGTTGTGCACCCACGACAGCAGCGCCGGGTCGTCGGCGCGGTAGGGCCGGCCGTCGGGCGCGACGCCGCGCACGTGGACATGCACCCGGCGGACGATCGCGATCGCCCGGTTCGCTTCCTCCGTCGTGCCGTACGTCGTGGCGGCCACGAACTCGGCCGTGCGCCGGAAACGGCCCAGCGGGTCGTCCCGGTAGTTCGAGTGCTCGGCGATCCCCGCCATCGCGAGCGGGTGAAAGGTCTGGAGGAGTAGTGCCCGCAGCCCGCCGACGAGCGCGCTCGGGTGGGCGTGCACCCGCCAGGTCACCGAGTCCGGGCCGAACAGCCCGGGGTCTCCCGCAGCAAGGCCGGATGCGCCCACGTGTTGTTGTCGGATGTCGGTCGGCGGACCTTCAGTGGTTCGCCGTCTCGATGGTTAGTGTCACGTCGTGCTCTCCCGGACCGTGCTCGTGGCGGCCGTGGTCTTCGGCCTGGTGACGGGCTGTTCCGGCGGCGACGACAGCGCCGAACCGGCGCCCGCGACGGACGAGAGCGACGAGGCGGACGGCGGTGACACCGTCGTGCGGGTCGGCGGGCCGAGTGCCCCGGGCGACACCAAGGTCGCGCTCGTCGCTTCTGCCGACGACCATTCGGACGAACCGTTCGGTGTCCTCGATGCCGACGACGAGGTCGTGTTCAGTGGAACGCTCGAAGGCGTCGGCGACTGGGAGCCGTGGGCCTACGTCGCGCGCGCCGACTTCTCGGAAGTCACGACCGCCGGCGTGTACCGGCTGCGCGTCGGTGACGTCGAGTCCGAACCGTGGGAGGTGCGCGCCGACGCGACCGGCGAGCCGATTGCGACCTTGCTCGAGTACTTCGCCGCGCAACGCGACGGCAACGAACCGTCGCCGCTCCACGGCCCGGCCCATCTCAACGACGCCCTGCTCGCCGGGACACCGGTCGATCTCACCGGCGGCTGGATGGATGCCGGCGACATGCTGCACTTCACCGAGACGACCGCGTACGCGACGGTCGTGCTCCAGCTCGCGGCGCGCGTCGACCCCGCGAACGCGGACGCGCTCAATGCCGAGGCCGATGTCGGGATCCGCTGGTTGCGCAAGGCGCATCCCGCGCCCGACGTGTTCGTCGGCCAAGTCGGGGAAGAGGTCGACCACGATGTCGGGTTCCGCGCTCCCGAGGACGACGACGGCTCGGGCATCGACGGCATCGCGCAGCGGGTCGCGAACAGCTCCGATGGCGCGAGCCTCGCGGGCAAGGCGGCGGCCGCCCTGGCATTGGCCGCGGCGCGCGCACCCGTCGAAGAACGCGATGTGCTGATGGTCGCAGCCGAGGAGTGGTACGCGGCGGGACTGGCGTCCGACAGTGCCGGCCCGGAACTTCCCGGCGGCTTCTACCGGGCGACGACGTGGAACGACGACCTCGCGCTGGCCGCAGTGATGCTGCACCGCGCGACGAACCACCCGTGGTACTTGGTCGACGCGATGGACCTCCTGTTCGGGCACGACATCGAAGATGCGAGCTGGGACGACGTCGGCGCGCTCGTCGGGGCGGAGATGTGCGGCGCGCTCGGTTCCCCGCCGGTTACCGATGTTGCCGGGCTCGAAGGGGGATGCGCGGCGCTGGCGGGCGCCGCTGGACTCGCGCAGGAGTTCGCGGACAGCACGCCGTGGGGAACGCCGGGCCCGTTCGGGTGGGGCCACACCGCGCCGCACGCCGGGTTCGGCGCGGTCGTCGCCCTGGCCGAACGCGCCGGACTCGACGTCGACCACGAGATTCCCGCGCGCGCACGCGATTTCCTGTTCGGCGCCAACCCGTGGGGCGCGAGCTTCGTCGTGGGCTTTGGTGCCGAACCCGCGCAACAGCCGCACCACTGGGCCGCGCGTGACGGTGACGCGCAGCCGGTCGGCGCCGTGGTCGGCGGGCCCGCTCCGATGGAGTCGATCGCCGCCGAGGGGTTCGCGGTCGACGGACCGTACGACTCCGAGGAAGCCGCGTACGAGGACTCGGTCGAGAACTACGTGACGTCGGAGCCGACCATCACGTATACCGCGAACGCGATCCTGCTGCTGGCCCTGCTCGCCGGCGACGCCGCCGAATAAGGTCCGCAGCGGTTGAAGGTGTTGGCGTCGTACGGCGACCGAAACAGTCGTCCTAGGACGCCAACACCGTGCGGGGCCGGTAGATCGCGGTGTGCTCGACGCGCAATACCGGTTCGTTGTCGTTGGCGACGACCAGGACGTCGAGCGTGACGAACTCGTGGCCGCCTCGCTCGAAGAGGTCGGTGACGTGGCCGAGCGTCGTGACCTTGCTGCCGTCGCGAACAATGCCGAAGTGGAGGACTTCGCTCTCGACGTGGATCCACGGTCCGAGGGCGACGTTGCGGGCGAGGATCCGGTTCGCTCGCCGGAGCAACCAGCCCGGGTGCGCGATGCGTTCGAGCCGGTACCGCGGGTCGCTCTCGCGGATCGCGTCGAGGTACTCGCCCGCGCGTTCCGCGTCGAACACGGTGTCTACGGTGCCGAGCGGCGCGGCGGAGCGGAGCGCCTCGGCCGTGGCCTCCGGGACCGGGTTCGGAAGCGCGGCGCGTGGGTACTGGTCGAGTGACGGCGTCGGCCCGTCGTGGTTGCTGCTCGCGTTTCCGGTCGCGCACTCCTCGCCCGTGTCGTCACGGACAACCAGTGCGAGCGCGTCGGCGCCCGTGGTGTCGACCGTGACGAGCCGCCCGTCGTACACAGGGCGACGGAAGCGCGCGTGCATGCGCCCCCGTTCGAGGAACGCGCGTCCGAAGCGCGCGACGACAGGATGCGTCATGTACGCGTACACGTCGACGCCCGGGACGAGACCGCCCGAGAAGCCGTACTGTCGCGCGACTGCGTCGTCGTGGATCTTGTTGGTCGACGCGGTCGCCGTGTTGTTGGCGCGCACCTCGTAGACGGTGTGAGCCGCGTCGTCCATCGGCCGTGGCCTCAGCCGGGCCCGGAGGCTTCGTCGCGCTCGTACTTGGCCCGGCTCGGCACGCCGACCGGCAGCAACCCGCTGTCGATCACGGCGCGGCTGAAGTGGCGGCCGATCTCGCCCAGGCGCGCGGTCCCTTCCTCGCCGAGCGCGTCGTACGCGGGTACCGACAGTGCGTCGGTGCGGTCCTCGACCCACTGGCGATGGGCGCGACCGGCCTCGGTCAACGTGAGCTCACCATTCGGCTCGACGAGTCCGCGGCCGCGTAGCTGGTCGACCGCCGTGTTCCAGTCGTCGTCTTCCCACGCGCGGCTCTGTTGCAACGCGGCGGGCGGAACCTCGCCCGTTGCGCCGTGGATGACGAGTGCCTGTACGCCCGTGAGGCCTTCGACGAGCAAGGCGCCGATGTGACCGTCGCCGCGAAACTCGCGCAACAGGCTCTGCGCGTGCCACAACGCGAGGTGCGGTTCGTCGGGCCACGGGAGGTGCGCGTGACCGGCGAACAACGGCCGGCCCGCGACGAACTCGGACGCACCTTCGGCCGCGATGCGGGCGAGGCCCGCGGCCTCCTTCATCTCGGGCGACCCGATCGTGTCGCCGAGCGCGCGCCGCAGCGCCGCGTCGACACCGGCCAGGCGCGCTGCGAGGATCGTTTCCGGGGAGGCGATCGCCCACGCGGCCGGAATGGCGCGGCGGATCAGCGCCGGGTTGAAGTTGAAGAACGTGGCGATGACCACCTCGGCGGGTACGGCCCCCATCGGCGCCGAGCGCGACGAGAAGTACTGCATACGCTGGTGCGTGATGCCGACGGCGGAGTACTGCTCGCCCGCCTCGGGCGCGAAGTAGATCATCCCGTGCACCGGTTCGAGCCGCCGCCAGGTCCTGCGGGCGAGAGCGGGTTCGATCATGGAGGGGATGCTGCACCACCGAGACGAAATTGCGAAATTCGACGTCGAATTCCGGCGCCGCATTTCGCAATTTCAGGTCAGTTGCTAGCCGCCGTTGGCCGCGGGGGTGTAGGCGCGACACGCGGTGCCGCGTAGCGCGCCGCACGGGGGGAGCGGGCCACCGGCGGCCTGACCGGGAACCACGGGCAGCATCAACGCCGACGGCGTCGCGCCGCCGGAGCCGATCGTGTTTTCCGTGGAGCCGTCCTCGGTGGTGGCGAACGTCCAGCGGGGCCGTTCGCCGCCCGGCGCCTGAATGGTGAGCCGGATGCGCGAACCCGCTCGGAACGCGTACGCGACCGGGAAGATGGGTACGCGCACGAGCGTGGGTTCCCCGGCAACGAGATCTTCCCGGGCGTCGTACGGGTGCCGGGCTTCGAGATCGGTCGCGTCGTCGGCGAGGGCGCGGTACGACGCGCGCAGCACACCGAACTGCACGTAGTTCTCGGTACCGTCCGCGCGCAGCTCGGAAATGGTTACTTGGAGGTCGGTGTCGGCCGCGGTCGACGAGACGTACACATCCGCGCTCGCCGGCCCCGCGATGACGACGTCTTCGGTCAACGGTTCGGTCACGAAACCGAGGCCGTTGCCGTCGGAGACCGGTTCCCACACGTAGCCGGGCACGCCGTGCCACGGGTCGCCCTCGGGGAGGTTCGTCCGGGCTCGGGCGCTCGCGTCGGAGGTGTACGTGTCGGAACCCTCCGTGCCGGGCTCGGACGAGACCAGCGTGCCTTCGGGCCCGAGGTAGTACGGCGTGGCCGCGACGTCAGTGGGAGGCCAGGCGTCGAAGGCCATCTCCCACACCGCTTCGAGCGCGCCCGGCCCGGCCGGGCCGCCGCCGATATCCATGATCACGCGGACGCGCGGGTCGCGCCGGTACTCCTCGCGCACGGCTTCGAGGTCGGTCCGCCCGGCAAAGCGCGACTGCTGGACCGGTGCCGCGGGCGCGCTCGCGATCTGCGCGTAGAGCGCGCCGCTCAGGTCGAGCACCGACTGCGGGAGCTCCGGGACGGCGTCGGCGACATACAAGGACAGGAACTCGGCCCAGCGCGTGATCACTGCCGGGCCGAGCGGGTCCACGTGGGTGCCGTTCATCAACGTCACGTACGCGTCGGGGTTGTCGGCGAGCCCTTCCACGAGGCCGGGACCCACTCCGAAAATCTGCTCGTCGTGGAACGCGCCCGCGATGAAGATCGGTGCTTCGATCTGCGCCGCCCATCGTGCGGGTTCGCGTTTGTCGTTCAGCTCGGGCACGCGGTCGGGGTTGTCGGCCAGGATCGAGAACACGTCGCGCGCCTGGCCGTGCAGTTTCTGGTTGGCGATGCAGTGCTCGTCGCCCTGGGCGACCAGTTCCTTGGCCCAGGCCTGGCCGCCTTCGGGTGCCGGCTTCGCGTCTTCGGCGCGCTCCTCGAGCCACGACTGCGCGAACCCGTCGTTGTAGATGCCGCCCGGGAATCCCGCGGTGCGGTAGAAGTCGTCGGTGACCGACATCGGCGCGACGCCCGCGAGCGACGGCGGGTTCGTCCCCGCGGCAAAGAGCTGGCTGAACCCGGAGAACGAGATACCGACCATGCCGACCTTGTTGCCCTTGACCCAGTCTTGGGCGGCGACGGTTTCGACCATGTCGTAGCCGTCGTACGTGGTCGGCAGGTCGAACAGGTCGAACGCGCCGCCCGAGCAACCGGTGCCGCGCATCTGCACGCTCACCGTCGCGTACCCGAGCACCGGAGTGATAAGGGACCCGACGGCGGTCGACGTCGACGGCACCAGCGGGTCGGGCGGTAGCGCGGGGTCGGCGAGGCGGGCGACGACGTCTTGGAAGAGGTCCTTCGGCGCCGCGACCTGGTAGCCGGAGTGTTCGATCACCGTGGGGAACGGGCCCGCGTCGATCGTCGCGCCCGCGGGCAGGCGCACGGTCATCGCGAGTTCGACGCCGTCGCGCATGCGCACGTAGTTGAGACCTTCGGTCATCTCCTGCTCGTACAGCGTGGGGTCGGGTTCGTCGTCGGCGCTGAGCACGGCGAACGACTCCGAACTCGCGGTCTCGTCGGTGCCTTCGTGCACCACGCGGTAACCGGCGCCGGGCTCGATGTCGTAGAACACGGCGCTGCCGAGGTCGTCGACGGTCGCGGTCGCGACTTCGGTGTTCTCGATGTCGGCGAGGACGAGTTCGCTGCCGGGCTCGGCGTCGAGCACGTACGCGGCGTTGATGCTCCCGGCCGCAGTGAAGTCGGCGACGACGTCCGTGGTCGCGACCTCGGTACCGGCCCCGCTCGCGGAGTTGCCGCCGGAATCGTCGTCGTCATCGCCGGAGCACGAAGATCCGATGAGCGCGATCGCAACGACCGCCGCCAACAACTTCCCGCGCATCCGTTTGCCCCCGTCGTCCTGCCGCAAGCCGCCGACGTTACCCGTTGCTCGTCATAGGGAGGCGTCAGCGGAGCCGGACAGAACCGCATTCGTCGCCCGGGCGATGGCAGGCGCAGCGCAAGCCGACCCATAGGTATCGTCGGGTCGTGACCGATCCGCTGCGGAGCGAAACCCTCGACCACGTCCGCGTGCTCACGCTCGCTCGGGCCGACGAGTACAACACCATCAACCCCGCCCTTCGCGACGCGCTCTCGGGTGCCCTCGACGACGCCGAAGCCGACCGCGGCGTGCGCGCGGTGCTGCTCCGAGCCGAGGGTCCCGCGTTCTGTGCCGGCTACCAGCTCGACTGGGCGACATCGGGTCAGGCCGCGGCCGAGTCGGTGAGCCCGCGCGTCTGGGACTCCGCCGGCGACGTCCAGATGATCGGCCGGTACGCGTCGACGTGGGCGAAGCTGCACACACTGTCGAAGCCGACGATTGCGGCCGTGCAGGGTTGGTGCATCGCGGGCGGCACCAACATGGTGCTGCACGCCGACCTCATCGTCTGCTCGCAGTCCGCGAAGTTCGGCTACCCGCCCATGCGGGTGTGGGGGATCCCCGAAGCGCCGTGGGTGTGGATCGCGCGCCTCGGCCTCGAACGAGCGAAGCGTTACCTGTTCACGGGCGACGAGATCAGCGGCCAGGAGGCTGCCGAACTCGGGCTCGTGCTGGAGTGCGTGCCCGACGAGGAGCTGGCCGATCACGCGTTGGCGTTGGCGAAACGGATCGCGCTCCTGCCCCTCGAACAGCTCCAGATGATCAAGTGGGCCTTGGGCGAGACCGCGCGCCAGATGTACGCCCCCGACACGTCACGGCTGCTCGGCACCCTGTTCGACGGTGTCGCCCGCCACACCCAGGAAGGTCAGGACTTCGTCGCCCGTTCGGTCGAGGTCGGGTTCCGCCAGGCCGTCCGGGAGCGCGATGATCCCTTCGGCGACTACGGCTCGCGAACGTGACACCGAGCAGCGGACAGCTCGCGTAGTGAGGCCACGTGGGTTAGCGTCCGTCGGCGAGGTGCACTGTGCCACAACACGGATGGGGGTTGTATGAAGACGCATCGGAAGGTAGCCGGGGTAGCTGCGGTCTTGTTGCTGTCCACGGTCGTTGCCAACGCAGGAGTTGCGGACGCGAAACCGCCGCCGACGACCACCGTCGTCCACAACAACTGGAAGGACGCCGCCGGCTACAACGCGAAGTGGGCTGCGCCGTACGGGCCGGGAGAGGGCACCGAGACCGTCACGAACCATGCCGTCACGTTGGACGCCACGCCGTTCACGACCTCGGCCGACTTCAGTGTCTTCGACCACCTGAAGCGCATTCGCATCAGCACGTCGTCGTTCGCGGTGCCGGAGTCCGGCTCGCTCGAGTTCTCCGTCGATATCACCGCAGAGACACCGGGCACCGACCCCGGTCGCGTCATCAACGGCTGCTACGGGCCACCGGGATGGCAGACCGGCGATCCGTGCGCCCAGCCGTACGCGCAGAGCACGATCGAAGGACAACAGGCGGGTGTGGTCCTCAACATGATCAACTTCGAGACGGGCCAGTTGTTCGACTGGTTCGTGTCCGGAGGCACCGTGTTCGCGTTGATCGAACGGCTCCCGACGACCGTCACAGGAAGTCCCGGCGTCGGCCTCGACAAGGCGTACACGCAGATCATCAAGGAAGCCCCCGTCTCGAGTGGGAAGCACTCACTCTCGATTCGGTACACGCGCGGCGGCGGGGAGTCGAGCGTCGACTACTACCTCGACGGCAAGCTGTTCACCCACGTCGACAACGTCGGTGTCCCGCTCGACGTGCAGGGCGTGCCGTTCACCGGTTACGCGCCGTCGTTGGGCGCCGGTGAGCAGCTCGACCTCGACTCGTTCCAGATTGGGCACGGTCTGTTCAGCCTGCTGGACGCCTTCCCCTACCAGCACCCGGACCGGCCCGACCTCAGCGTGTCGATCCCGATCTCCGAGCGGCTGTTCGGCCAGGGAGCAACCGGCACGTTCAAAAACTTCACCGTCACGACCAAGAACAAATAGCTCGTTGCCGGGCAACGCCTGTAGAACAACACCACAGGCGTTGCCCGCCGCCGCGCGCGGGGGGAGTCGGGCATGGGTTTATTAAGCAATGACACCGGCAACGAAGGTCGGAAGTTCCAGATTCGCCAGAAGATTATTTCGATAGG
>JANNHK010000096.1:0-46802 GCA_031404355.1 Actinomycetes bacterium | reverse complement strand
TGCTTCCGCGACGATCACGAGCGCGACACATGGCGCGAACACGACGACGATCTCACCCTCGATGTGATCCTCGATCGCCTCGTCGACGACTTGTGCGAACGCGAACGCGTCGACGATCGCAACGTTGCGCGTAATGGTGCGCTCGGTGCACTGTTGATCGACGAGTACATCGCGTTTCCGGTTTCCACAGCTCGTTCCACAGGTTGACCACCGAAGAACCCACTAGTCGTCCACAGCGCGCGCGTCGTATGGTGAACGCATGGGATTCGTGGTGCACTTCGACAACGACGCGACGACGTTGGTGCGCGGTGCCGACGCGTACGAACAGGAGGGACCGCTCACGACGTTCTTCGATCGCGCCGGTGGCGCCGGTCGGCTCGCGTCCGCGTTCGCGGTTCGGGTCGCGTCGTTCCGAACGAGTCGTATCGTCGAGATCCGGCGCGTCGAAATGGAACCGGTGACCAACGTCGCCTAAGTCGTTGCCCTGGCCTGCACGGTTGGTGTCGGTGGGCCGTGCCTTACTCCGGGACGAAACGACACCCAGCACGCCCTCCGCAAGACACGGCCCACCGACATCCGACTGCTGAAACGCACCACAGAGAGAGAAGAAAGGAGTCGCACGTCGGATCGTGTGGGTTCGCCGGAGCAAGGCACTGCGCCGCCGTCACCCCCCGGAGCAGGCCAAGAGGCCGCAGTACGCTTTTCAGTACGGGCGCTCGTCCTCGGCTAGGTCGGCTTCGTCGACGACGACATCCCACCGCTCGCCGCATTCCTGGCAGCGGTAGGCCAGGATGTCGCCCGCTTCGATCACGTCCTCGGGGTCGGGGATCTGGAGAAGCACGGCCTCGCCCTCGCACTCCATGCACGAGATACGCACGGCAATCGCCATAGTGACTCCCTTCGGTTGTCGGGTCAGCTTGTCGGGTCAGGTCGTCGGGGCCTGGGGTTGCACTTCGACGAGCGGCACGCGCATGTGTGCGGGCGCGGTGACGACCTGCACCACACTACGGGCGACGTCGTCGGGGACCATCGTGTTGAAGTGGCGCTGGATCCCGAAGCGCTGCCAGTACGGCATGAGATCTTCGAAGACGTCCGGGTCCCAGTCGTCGGCGAACCCCGACGCGGTCGGGCCGACGCGCACGACCGCCGGGCGGATTGCCGTCCCTTCGCACTCGAGGGCAAGCGTCGCGGCGAACGCTTCGAGCCCCGCTTTCGACGCCCCGTAGGTGGCGAGGTACGGCCGGGGATGCGCGGTCGTGTCCGACGACATGAACACGATGTCGCCGGGTGCAGCGCGTTCGCGCCACCCTTCGACCACGCGCTTCGACAGGAGGATGGGGCCGAGCAGGTTCGTCTCGACGATGTGCCGATGGTCGTCGTCGCTCATCTCGTGGATCGATCCGACCCACGCGATGCCCGCGTTGTTCACGAGGATCGACGCGGGCCCGAACGCACCGTCGACGGCCGCGAGGAACGCGTCGATCGAAGCGGACGAGCACACGTCGAGGGGGTGCGCGCACGCATTCCCACCGGCGTCGACGACGAGTTGCGCGGTCTCATCGAGCTCACTCGCCCGGCGCGCTCCGAGCGCGACCGACCAGCCCAGGCCGCCGAACGCGACGGCGATCGCGCGGCCGATACCGGCCGATGCGCCGGTGACGATCGCGACGCGCGGTTCACCCAAAGAACTCGCCGCCGTTGACGTCGAGGGTCTGGCCGGTGATGACGCTCGACCACGGCGACGCGAAGAACACGACCGCGTTCGCAATCTCGTCGGTCGGCGGGATGCGGCGCAGCGGGATGCGCTCCTCGATCTCGGTGCGTACCGCTTCGGGCGCGATGCCCCGCGCCTGCGACTCCATGTCGACGAACACCGCGACGTTCGGCCCGTCGATCCACCCGGGCGCGACCGCGTTGACGCGCACGCGTGCGGGCCCGAGTTCGAGCGCCAGCGTCTGCATGGCAGTGTGCAGCGCCGCCTTCGAAGAGGAGTACGCGCCTTCGAGGGGCCGGACCTTGCGCATCGACATCGAGAGAATGAACACGATCGACGCGTCGCCGCCGTCGGCCGCGGCCTTCTTCAGGTGCGGGACACACGCCTGGGTCAGCGCGAGCGTGCCCCAGACGTTCACCTCGTAGATCTTGCGCCAGTACGCGAGGTCGACCGTCTCGAACGGTTGGAAGCGGTCCATGCGGAACGCGTTGTTGACGAGCACGTCGACGCGCCCGAACGCGTCGATGGTGGTCGAGACCAGGCGCGCGACGTGGTCGGGGTCGACGATGTTCGTCGGCACGGCCAGCGCCCGGCCCCCGGCCGCCTCGATCTCGGACGCGACGTCACGGAGGTTGTCCTCGTTGCGGGCGGCCAGCACGACCGCCGCGCCCCGGCGGGCCAGAGCCACGGCGTTGGCCCGACCCAGGCCCGGACCCACCCCTGAGACGATTGCCACTTTTCCGTCGAGTTCCACCGGATCCCCCTGGGTTCGCCTGGCGCGCAGGGTGCCACCCGGCCCGCGGTCCCGTCGACCCGGGCTCCCTCATTCAAGTTGGCCGGGGCCGGGGTCGTAGTTCTCATGGGGTGGGCGGCCAGGGGTGCCATGCACGTTGCCGGAGTGCAGCCAGTCGGATCACGGGGGTTGAGCGGCGTCACTGTCGCCGCAAGCGACCCACAAGCGGGACAGCGGTCCGTTTCGGCGCGTCCCGACGTCAACCGGCCGCCGAACGCCCCGCCGCGCACAGTCACCGCCGAGCCCGTCGTGTTCCCCCGCGAGGGACTGCCGGTCGACCAACGGCCGCTGCCGCTGCGGACCCTGAAGGCCGCGACGCGATACCGCGAGATGCAGGAGATGGAACCGCGGCCGGAAGCCACACCGCATTCGCGCCGAGCGAAGCGTTAAGTCGACGCGGAAACGATCCGGCCCGACTTCATGAGGGCACGGACCAACGGCTCGTAGTGCTCGAGCGGCGGCGTGTCGTAGTCGGGGTCGAACGCGGTCTGGTCCCACTCGTCGGCGAACTGCGCCGCCAGGTCGAACCACGGCTCGCCCCGGTACGGCTCGCGTGCGTTCGGGTCGCCGCCGAAGTGTGCGTAGTAGTGCCGGCCCTGGAAGTCCTGGTGCACTCGGATCGCGTGGTACACCTCGGAGCGCACGTACGGCTTGATGATCGCGGCCGCGATCTCCGGGTGGTTCGGGACGCTGACCGCCTTGCCGATGTCGTGCAGGAGGCTCGCGAAGATCAGCTCGTCGTCGGCGCCGGCCCGTTCCGCGAGCGAAGCCGTCTGCAAGCAGTGGGTGAGCTGGTCGACGGCGAAGCCGTCGGTGATCTCGCCGAGCGAGCGGAGCAACTCGAGTGTGCGTTCCGCGACCCGGGGCTGGTTCTCCGCGGTCGCCCGGCCGATCACCGCCCACTGCTCGGCCGTCGACTCGTCCATACGGGTGAAGGTCTGCGCCATTTCCCAAGTATCGCGCTCAATGCGCCTCAGGGGGCCAGCGCCGCGGCTGCGGTCCGGAAGAATTCGGCGGCGGCCGCCCTCGGATCGGTCGCGCCCAGCAGCTCGCCGTAGGTCAGGGCGTCGCCCCACGGTCGCCGGGCGAACTGGCCGGTACGGCGGGTCTCGTCCCACGGGCCGGCGTACAGGTACGGCTCGGCAATGGCGCCGTCGCCCGGCGAGGCGCCGAAGTTGGCGGCCGCAAACGACGTGGCGAGATCGAGGTGCTCGGGCCAGAGCGTGAGTTCGGCGGCACCGGGGTGCCCGGCCACGAGATCGTCGAGCACCGCAGCACCCAGTGCGTACCACTCGGCGAGGATCCCGGCCGCGGCGAGGTCGACGAGGAGCGGCGTTTCGGGGTCGCCCGGCGTCAGGGGGGTGTACACGGGCGGCGCACCCAACGGGACGCCCGCGAACGCCGCCGCGGCAGCGAGGGTCGTGAGCGGCGCCCGCCGGACGGCACCCGCGCGTTCGTGCACGAGTTCGTCGCCGTCGATTCGTAGTACTTCGTCGTCTCCGAACGCGGGCGTGCCGAACCCACCCGCCGTGGGGCGCAGCCCGATCCGGCCCTCGGCTCGGTAGCGGGCGGCGGCGAGCACGTGCTCGGCCACCGCGTGCAGCGCGACGCGAGTGCGACCGAACGTCGAGGGGAGCTCGTGAAGCACGAACGGCGCGCCTACGCGCGGCCCGGCGGGTCGAGGAGGCCGCGGAGTAGCGCGGCCAGTTCCAGCGGCTTGTCACCCTGGATGCTGTGCCCCGCATCGTCGACCACGACGACATCGGCACTCGGGTTGCGCCGTTGCAGCTCGGCGACGTCGGCGTCGTCGACCACAGGCGACAGACTGCCTCGGTAGAGCGTGCACGGCATCTTGAGCCGGCCGACCGCGTCCCACAGGTCGTCGAGACCGGGCAGCATCTGGCCGTCTGCGCCGTCTCCGCTCCCGCGGCGCGGGAGGTCGTACCGCCAGCGCCACTTCCCGTCGGGGAGCTCGATCGCGTTGTGGAGTATGCCGCGCCGCAACGACGACTCGGTGCGCGTCGGATTGAACAGGACGGTGCGTTCGAGGATCTCGTCGAAGCTCTCGAAGAACTCGGGGCCGTCGATGAAGTTCGCGATCGCAGTCGACTTCTCGCGATTCACGCCGGGCGTGACGTCGACGAGGGCGAGTTGGCGGACGATGTCGGGCGCGCGATCGGCCAACGCGATCGACGTCAGACCGCCGAGTGACATCCCGACGACGAGTTCGGCGTCGGGTGCGAGGTCGCGGATGGCGATTTCGACTGCGACCGCGTTCTCGTGCGGCCAGTACGCGTGGTCGTCGCGGTGTGAGGAATGCCCGTGGCCGGGGAGGTCGAGCGCGAGGAGCGGGAGGTCGAGCGCGAGCGCGACCGTGTCCCAGGTGTGGGCGTTCTGCGCACCGCCGTGCACGAGCACGAGGCGCGGCGGCGCGTCGCCCCACACGAGCGCGCTGATCTGCTGACCGGGTGCGACGGCAACGGCGCTGCGACGCACCGGCGGCAGCCCGTTCCACGGAATGCCGAACTCCGTCGCGTTGTCGCGGAAGAGACCGAACTCGTCGTAAGCGGGAGTAGTAGTCACGGACGGGAGTTAAGTCAGGGCGTCAGCCCGGTGCAACCGCGGAGCCCTTCCCACTCCGCGAGCGCGTCGGTCGCGGCCTGACCCTCGAGCAGGCCCGGGATGCCATCGCGGATGACAGCGGGCTGCCATGTGTAGGCGTCGATTTCACGGCCGGTCACGGTCACCGTCAGGATTCCGGTCTGGGCGCCGGGGCCGCCCGGCGAGTACCAGATGAAGTTTCCTAGTCCGTACGCGACGAACGCGTTGCCGAGCCGGCCTGCGCCCTGGCGCCGGTGGGCGTGGCCGCCGACGATCACGTCGGCGCCCGCGTCGGCGAGTCGTTGGGCCAGGTCCTGCTGGGCCCCACTCGGGCAGGTCTGTTCCTCGATGCCCCAGTGCAGGAACACGATCACGGTGTCGCTGCTCGCGCGCGCTTCTGCCACCGCCGCGACCAGCCGCTCGACCTGTTTCGCGGAGGCAAGCCCGGGCTGGGTGTCGGTCGCGGTCCAACGCGACTCGAGCGAGGCGTCGAGCACCTGAGTCGCGCCGATGATCGCGATGCGTTGGCCCTTGATGTCGACGCGGTGCGGCGCGTACGCGTCGGCGGCGTTGCGGCCGATCCCGACGATGGGGAAGCCGCTCGTCTCCTTGGCGACGAGCGAGTCTTCGAGACCCTCCGTACCGAAGTCCATGCCGTGGTTGTTCGCCATGCTCACGACGTCGACACCCGCCCCCGCCAGCGCGGGCAGCGCGCTCACCGGAGTGCGGAACGTGTAGGTCTTGGGCTCCGGGGTTCCACGTTCGGTGATCGCCGTCTCGAGATTCACCATCGTCAGGTCGGCGGCCGAGAGCGCGGGCGCGATCGCGGCGAACATACCGGTCGGGTCGTTCCCGAGCTTCTGGCCGACGACACCTTCGAAGTGGGTGTCACCGCCGAACGCGATGGTCACCGCCGCGCCGCTCCCACGCGGCCCACGGGTCGTGGTCGTCGTCGGCGGAACGGTAGTGGTGGTGGGGGCGACGGTGGTCGTGGGGTCGGGGGCGGTCGCCTCGGAAGCAGCGTCGTCGTCGCCGCGGCACGCGGTGGCGACGAGGGCCAGGAGCACCGCGCCCGCAGCGAGGCTCCGACGGGTCCACATCGGGGCGCAGCGTAGTGACGGAACCGATCAGTCGACGGGCGGGACCGGTTCGTAGACTGGTCCCGTGCGCGTTCCGGTCATCTCACCGCGCGCGTTCCGGCGCCTGACCCTGGTCAACGTGGTGCTGCTCGTCGTCATCATTGCGAGCGGCGCCGCGGTTCGACTGACCGATTCGGGGCTCGGCTGCGCCGACTGGCCGAACTGCAATGCCGACAACTTCGTCAGCCTCGAAACGAGCGAATCGGCGATCGAGCAGCTGAATCGCATCTTCTCGGGACTGATCGGTATTCCGCTCGCCGCCGCGTTGTTCTGCGCGTACCGGCGACGACCCCGTCGCAACGACCTCATCATCCGAGCCTGGCTGATGCTTGCGCTCTTCTTCGCCAACGCGGTCGTCGGTGGCATCTCGGTGATGGTCGAGCTCGCGTGGTTCAGCGTGATGGGCCATTTCCTGCTCGCGCTGGCACTGGTCGGGGTCGCGCTCGACACCTACCGCCGCAGCGGCGAACCCGAGGGCGCGCGCGTACCTGTCGTGTCACCCGCGGTGCGTCGGCTTGCCCGCGCGATTTACGCGCTCACCGTCTGGGTCCTCGTCGCCGGCACGTTGGTGACCGCGGCCGGTCCGCACGGCGGCGACATCGACGCGAAACGGTTGGAGTGGACGATCAGCGACGTCGCCCGCGTGCACTCGGTTTCGGTCGACGTGCTCGTGGTGCTGATGCTCGCGCTCGTCTTCCTGGTGGTTCGGGAACGCGCGCCACGACCGGTCCTGCTGACGACATCGGCCGCCCTCGGTGCGATGACCGCGCAGGGAATCCTCGGATATGTGCAGTACTTCAACGCCGTACCCGAGGTACTCGTCGCGATCCACGTCGTCGGCGCCGTCCTCGTATTCGGCACCGTGCAGTGGCTGCAGTTCGTCCTCACCGCTCCCGCGGCCACGACGCTCATCGACCCGACACCGCATGCCGACACGGCGCGGTCCGACGCAGCCGTCGCTACCTGATCGCGCGGGAACCCAACCCTACGCGCTCCCCGAGCTCCCGCGCGTACCGCCGGGTGCGGATTTCGGTGATCGTCGGGACGGTCGCCAACAGGCCGAGCGTCGTCGCGCGTGTCGCGGTGGGGAGTGCTTCCCACACCTCGTCGCGGTACTCCGGCGTGAAGTGGCAGAGGGCGACGGCAACGATCACGCGGTCGGACCCGGCGAGGCGCCCGAGTTGGGCCGCGACATGCTTCGGGAAAAACTGTTCGATGGCGCGGAACACGCAGACTGTCTCGTCGTGCGGCGCGGGGTGCGGAAACGCAATGGGTGCCTTGACGGCTTCGACGAGGGCGCGTAGCGCGTCCTGGCGCTCGTCGTCGGATGCATCTCGGACTTCCGTCAACGTTTCGCGTAGGTTCGAGCGCTCGACATAGGAGAGGCTCTTCGCGATGCGTTCGGCGTCAGTCGCGGTGAGCGCGCTGAACGCCAGTGCTGCTCGCTCCGGTCTGGTCCTCGTCGCCATCTCTCTTCGATGTCGACCCCGCCTCGTGGGAGATGGAGTCCTGGTGACGCACGACACAGCGCCGCGGGGGAGTCTGTGCCAGGCTCCGGGTCGTGATCGTCCACCTCATCGACGGTACCTACGAGCTGTTCCGCCAGTTCTATGCGCCGCGCCCCGGCCACGTGGATTCCGACGGTATCGAGGTCGGCGCCACGCGGGGCGCGGTCATATCGACGGTCGCCCTGCTCGAGGAGGGGGCGACCCACATCGGGGTCGCGACCGACCACGTCGTCGAGTCGTTCCGGAACGACCTGTGGCCCGGTTACAAGACAGGCGAGGGCATCGACCCCGCGCTGTTCGCACAATTCCGCATGTTGGAGGACGCGCTCGAGGCCCTCGGAGTCGCGGTGTGGCCGATGGTCGAGTACGAGGCCGACGACGCCCTCGCCAGCGCCGCCGCAGTGGCCCGGGCGAATCCTCGCGTCGAACAGGCAATCATCTGCACGCCGGACAAAGACCTCGGGCAGTGCGTGGGCGGGAAGGTGGTACAGCTCGACCGCCGGGCCGACAAGCTCCTCGACGCGGCCGGGGTCGAGGAGAAGTTCGGTGTCCCGCCCGAGTCGATTCCCGACTACCTCGCGCTGGTCGGCGACAGCGCCGACGGTTTTCCGGGCCTCCCCGGCTTCGGAGCCAAGTCGGTTGCGGCGTTGCTGGCGCGCTACGGGCACATCGAGGGGATACCCGACGACGCCACCACGTGGGACGTTCCCAGCCTCGGTGCGCGGGCCCCGAAGCTCGCGGCGACGCTGAAGGCCGGGCGCCAGGTCGCCGACCTGTTCAAGGATCTCGCGACGCTCCGCGTCGACGCCCAAGTCGGGTACGTCGACGACTGGGGCTGGAAAGGGCCTTCACCGGCGTTCGCGAGTTGGTGCGAACGGTTCGGATCACCCAGACTCGCTGACCGCGCCGAGAAGCTCGCCCGAACCAGGAGATAAATGTTGCCGGATGCCGTGCTGGTCGAGACGATCGAACCGGGCATCACGCAGATCACGCTGAACCGGCCCGACCGGCTGAACGCGATGAACTACGCGCTGGTGTCCGGGTTGTACGACGCGCTCGACGAGGTCGGGGCCGACACCGCGTGCCGGGTGGTCGTCCTCACGGGCGCGGGCCGGGGGTTCTGCGCCGGGCTCGACCTCACCGAAGGTGCGAGTCCGCCCGAGACGAAGGGCATGGGCCGGGCCCGCGCAGGGATGACCGTGCAGAAGATGATTGCGGGGCTCGTGCCCAAGATGCGCTCGACGCCACAACCGATCATCGCCGCCGTCAACGGCGCCGCGTCGGGTGGTGGGCTTGCGCTCGCGCTGGCGAGCGACGTACGCATCGCGGCACAGAGTGCACGGTGCAACGTCGCGTTCATCCGCGTCGGCCTGTCGGGCTGCGACATCGGCGTGTCGTGGATGCTGCCTCGGCTGATCGGAGCGTCCCGTGCGTTAGAGTTGCTGCTGACCGGGCGCCTGATCGACGCGACCGAGGCCGACCGCATCGGCCTCGTCACCCGCGTCGTACCCGATGCCGACGTCGTCGCTTCGGCGGTCGAGACGGCCCGGTTGATCGCGGCCAACAGTCCGTTCGGCGTCCGCATGACGAAAGAGGTCATGTGGAGCCAGCTCGAGATCGGGAGCCTGACCGCCGGCATCGACCTCGAGAACCGCACCCAGGTGCTGGCGAGCTTCACCGGCGACCTGACGGAAGCCATGGCCGCCTTCGGCGAGAAGCGGCCGCCCAACTTCACCGACACCTAATCAGACGGTAGGGGGATCGATGTCACTCGCAGGACGCGTCGCGCTCGTCACGGGCAGCGGACGGGGGATCGGCAAGGCGATCGCGCTCGGCCTCGCCGCGGACGGCGCCGACGTCGCGGTCAACTACCGGCGCGACGAAGACGCCGCCAACGAGACCGTGGCCGAGATCGAGAAGCTCGGCCGCCGGGCCAAGGCGTACGTGGCGTCAGTGGCCGACTACGCGGACTGTGAACGCATGGCCGCCGCAGTGCTCGACGACTTCGGGCACGTCGACATCCTCGTCAACAACGCCGGCGTCGCGTCGCGCGGCCGGACCGTGGCCGACACCGACCCCGCCGAACCCGACCGCTTGTGGAAGACGCACGCGTACGGCGCGTGGGCGATGGCGAAGCTGGTGCTGCCGTCGATGCGTACCCGGCCGCGCGGCGACATCGTGATGATCTCGAGTGCCGCCACCGTGCAGATGGGCCCGAACTCGGCGCCGTACAACATGGCCAAAGCCGCGCTCGAAGCGCTCGCGTGGACGCTCGCCAAGGAGGAACGCAGCCACGGCATCCACGTGAACGTGGTCGCCCCCGGTCTCGTCGACACCGAGATGGGCCGCCGCCTGGTGGGTTCGATGGGCGTCGAAGACATCCGCTCGATCGACGCACGCGCCGCCTTCGGCCACGTGTGCACCCCCGAAGAAGTCGCCGACGTCGTCCGCTTCGTCGTGTCCGACGCGGCGAGTTACGTCAACGCCCAACGCATCGGAGTAGAAGGCGGCCCCTTTTAGACGTTGAGGCCGTGGGCGCGCATGAGGACTCTTGCTTCGGCCGCGGTGCTGGGGCCGTAGGAGATGCGGGCGGGGAGCGCGGCTCGGAGTTCTTCGAGCGCAGCTTGGTCGGCCGGACAGCGCGCCGTCACCGGTTCGGCGTCGTAGATCTCGGCCGCGTTGAGGCCGAACACCTTGCGCTTCACCTCGTCGGTCAGCGCGGGATAGCCGTACTCCTCTTGGAACTGTTCCGATATCTCGAACGTGCGGAACGCCTGAATCTGGTCCTGCGGGCTGCCGTACCAGATCGAGTCGGTACCCCAGAGGACGCGGTCCTCCCCGACGCGGGCCAGCAACTTGCCGAGTACGTGCGCCGCAATGCCGGGGTCGCGCATCGCGTTCCACCATGTCGATCCCAGCTCGGCGTAGACGTTCGCGCCGGGCTCGATCCCGGCCGCGTCGAGCGACGATAGGAGGCGGTTGACGCCAACGCTGCCGGCCTCGGGCGCATAGAGACCCTCGTCGGGTCCTTCGTATCCCGAGTGGTAGACGACGAAGGTGATGTCCGGGTTGGCGGCGGCCGCGGGTCCGATGTCGACGGGCGACGAATACTCGCTCCCCCCGCCGAAGCCCTTGTGGACGCACACAACTCGCGGCCCGATCTCGCGCACGACGTCGAGGAACGCGTTTCCGCACTGCACCGCGTCGGCGTCGTGGTCGTCGAGCCACCAGCCTTGTGCTTGGGGCACGTGTGTGTACACCTTCCACGCACCGATCGGGAACTCCTCTCGCAACGCGCGCATGCCGTCGGCCGCGGTGGCGAACTCGCCCACGTTGGGATTCACCTGTCCGTGCAAGAAGACACGTCCGTCGTCGCCGCACGCACGCCCGGCCGCCGCCCGAGCGGCCGCCATGACGTCCATCGACAACGGATTCGGCAGTACGAGGATCGGTACCGCCGAGATGACGGCCATCGTCGTGTCCGACTGCATGAACAACTGTTCGAACCAGTAGTCCTGACCGAAACAGGATCGCCAGTCGTCCTCGCCGCAGTTCGCCTGCGGGAAACTCGACGCGAAGCCACCGCCGACCGCGCCGGTCGAGAGATCGAAGTCGAGCAGGTGGGTCTGGACGTCGAAGATGAACTCGTCGCCGGTGAGTTCCTCGGCCGCCGCCGCGAGCTCGGTCGTAGACGTCGTCGACACGGCGAAGGTGCCGCCCGGCGACTCGTCGCGCGATGCCGATTCCTCGCTGTCGCACGCGGCGAGGAAGAACAGCATGGTGGCGGCCCCGCCGAGGGAGTGGAGGAAGTTCCGCCGGCTCATACCGAGGCGCCGGGCGGCGTCGTCACTGTGGGCCAGGGTGCGCCGGATCGCTTCCCGCACTTTGGGGGTCTGCGGGTGCGGCAGGTACTCGCCGTTCGAGCGGGGACCGAGATCGAACGGCGGCATGCGCGCAGAGTGTACGTTCGGGATCCTTGCGAACGCGCGCGCTCGCCGTCATCGTGGGTGTGGCGCTGATCGGCGCAGTCGCGCTTCTGTTCTCGATCGACGCCGACGACGGCGGCGATGGCGGCGACGGATCGGGCGGGGCGCCCGCAGCCGAGAGTTCCGACGCGACCGAGGCGCCCGCCGATGCACCCGAGACGACCGCGACGACCACGCGTCCGGTGCGCACCGACGTGCTCGTCGACCCCGCTTCGTTCGGCGAGCCGTGGGGGACCGAGGTCGACGGACTGATCACGTTCCGCGGCAACCCGACCCGCAGCTATCACGGACGCGGGCCGGTCCCCACTGCGCCCCAGATCGCGTGGCGGTTCCCCGACGCCGCGATGTGCGGCGCGTCGAGCGAAGGCGGCGAATCGCGTCAGTGGTGCGGTACCGGGTGGACGGGACAACCGTCGGTCTTCGAGCGAGGGGGGCGCACGTGGCTCGTGTTCGGTGCGTACGACTACAACGTGCACTTCCTCGACGCGAACACGGGTGCACGGATCATCCCCGACTTCGCCACGGGCGACATCATCAAGGGCTCGGTCACGATCGACCCCGACGGCTTCCCGATCGTCTACACCGGTTCACGTGACAACTACCTGCGGGCGATCGCGTTCGACCGGCCCGAACCGACCGAGTTGTGGAAGCTCAACGCCGACGACGTCGGCCCGACCCTGTGGAACGACGACTGGGACGGGTCACCCCTCGTCGTGAACGGCTACCTGGTCGAGGGGGGCGAGAACAGCCGCTTCCACATCGTGCGCCTCAACCGCGCGTACGGTCCCGACGGGCTCGTCACGGCCGCGCCCGAACTGACGTTCCACGCGGCCGGCTGGGACGAGGAGCTGCTGGGCGACATCGGCGACCGCACCGTGTCGATCGAGCAGTCGGTCGCGCTGTCGGGCGACACCGCGTGGTTCGCGAACTCCGGTGGATTGCTCCAATCGTGGGACCTCTCGTCGCTGCGCACCGGGTCGGGTGAGCCGAGCCGCACGTTCCGGTACTGGTTAGGCGACGACTCCGACGCGTCGATCGTCGTCGACGCCGACGGCTTCCTCTACGTGGGCGTCGAACACGAACGCGGCACCGCACGTTCCGAGGAGATCGGTCAGCTCCTGAAGCTCGACCCGACGAAGCCCGACGCGCCCGTGGTGTGGTCGGTGCACGACGAAGGAAGTTCCGAGTCGGGCACGTGGTCGACCGCCGCGGTGGTCGACGACCTCGTCATCTGGCCGACGCGCCCCGGGACTGTCTTCGGCATCGACCGAGCCACCGGCGCGGTGCGGTGGGAGGTCGAACTGCCCGCGCCACTCATGGGGTCGCCCGTCGTCGTCGACGGTGTCTGGCTTCAGGGCGACTGCAACGGGGTACTACACGCGTACGACGTGAGCGACACGACCCGTACGCCACCCGAACTGTGGTCGGTCGAACTGGGCGGCTGCATCGAGGCCACACCGGCGGTGTGGAACGGCCGCATCTACGTCGGCACCCGCGCCGGCTACGTCTACGCACTGGGGGAGGCTGGGTAGCATCGACTCGTGTTCGCGCTGCTCGCGGTCCTGTTCATCGTCGTACCGCTCGTCGAGTTGTACGTGATCATCCAGGTCGGCTCGGCAATCGGCGCGCTCAACACGATCGGGCTGATGATCATCATCTCGCTCGTCGGCGCGTGGCTCGCGAAACACGAAGGCGCCGGTGTCATCACCCGCGTTCGCGAGCAGTCGGCACGGGGTGAGGTTCCCACCAACCATCTCATCGACGGTGCGCTCATCTTCGCGGGCGGGCTCATGCTGCTGGTGCCCGGTTTCATCAGCGACTTCCTCGGCATCCTGTTGCTCTTCCCGCCGACCCGTGCCGTCTTCCGGGTGTTCATCAAACGGCGCTTCACGTTCATCTCGTTCCGCCAGATGGGCGGCCCGCCGCGCTACGACGGCCCCGACGACGTGATTGACATCTAGCTTTGTCGGCTTCCGCCCAGGCGGCGGCTGCGCCGCGCTCGGGTTGTCAGCACTCCGGCGAGCTTCCTGCGCTCCTCCGTCGCTCCGGTCGCCGCTTCGCGCGGCGCAATCCGACGGCCCTGCCGCTGTCACTTGCTCTGTGTTTGCCGTCGCTTACAGCGCGGCCTATTCAAGTGCGCGGAGCAATTCCGGGGCGACCGGGCAGTCGGCGCGCTTCGCCGCTTCGGTCGGGGGTTCGACGCCGCGCGTACCGGCCAGGCGGTCGACGCGTTGCAGCGAGAGCGTCTCGGCGTCGGGCGCGGCGACGGTCAACGCTTCGAAGAGACGACCGGGCAACACGCGCCCCACGCCGCCGACGAGCCACGTCTCGCGGGCGACTCGTCCGAACGCGTCGATGACCGCACCGGTGCCCTCGGGGACGACCGCGTGGTCGGGGCCGACGGCGTCGGCCGCGACGAACAGCACGCGGATGCGTTCGAGGATCGGATCCCACTGGTCGACGATCCGGACCGCGCGCTCGCTGCGCCTGTACCGCAGCGCCGATGTCGGGTCGACGCCGTCGACGCGTACCGACACCGCCGCGACGTCTTGACGTTCGGCGAGCGCTTCGTCGACGGCGGGCGGCCAGCCGACGACGGCGACCACCTCGTCTTCGTCGAGCAACGGAAGCGTCGCGGCGATGCGCGACGCGGTGCGATCGGCGCCCAGCATCGCGGTGGCCTCGCGCGCCGCAGCCACCGGGTCGGGCGCGGCGAGGATGCGCGCACACACCCACCACAGCGTTCCGTGCTGACGATGATGCGCGAGGACGCGCCGGCACGCGACGACGAGGTGCGCGGGCTCGACCGCGAAACCGGCGAGCGCGTCGGCCGCCTCGACGGCCAGGTCGTCGTCGGAGACGCTCCGGCGCGTGATCGCGCGCAGCCGTTCGGCCGGTGTCACGTCACCCCACATCGGGTCACTTCACCTGCGGTTCTTTCGGCAGCCCCAGCACGCGTTCCCCGATGATGTTGCGCATGACCTCGTCGGTGCCGCCTGCGACCCGCATGCCGGGGACGCCCAGAATGAACTCGGCCCACGCGTACGTGCCCCACTCGCCGGTGTCGGCGACCAGGCGCGGACCGAGGATCTCGGCGATGACCTCGGAAGTGCGGCGCATGTTCATCGTGAGGGAGAGCTTCGCGATCGACATTTCCGGTCCGGGCAGTTGGCCGGCGCGGATCTTCGACATCGCCCGTAGGTTGTTGTAGCGCGCCACGCTCGAGTGCACGTAGAGGTCGGCGAGCCGGTCGCGCACGACCGCGTCGTCGGTCACGCCCATCCGGCGCGCGGTCTCGATCAACCGGCTCGCACCCGTGCTCGACCCGCCCACCGCCCCGGTTCCGATCGACGCCCGTTCGTTCATGAGTGTCGTGAGTGCGACGCTCCATCCCTCGTCGACGTCGCCGAGGCGGTGCGAGTCGGGCACCCGCAGCTCGTTGATGAACACCTCGTTGAACGACGCGCCGCCCGTCATCTGGCGCAGCGGCCGTACCTCGACTCCCGGTGCCCGCATGTCCATGACGAACATGGTGAGGCCCTTGTGCTTCGGCTTCTCGGTCGACGTGCGCGTGATGATCTCGCCGATGTCGCTGTACTGGGCGCCCGACGTCCAGACCTTCTGGCCCGTGATGATCCATTCCTCGCCGTCGCGTTCGGCCTTGGTCTGGATTCCCGCGAGGTCGGAGCCCGCGACCGGCTCGGAGAACAACTGGCAGCCGACGAGTTCGCCGCGCCACATCCGCCGCAGGTACGCGTCCTTCATTTCGTCGATCCCGTGGGCGAGGATCGTCGGCGCGACCATCCCGAGGCCGATCCCGAACGGCGCCTGACTCGGCGTGCGGTACTCGGACTCGACTTCGCGGTACGCACGCTCGTGCGCCGCGCTCAGACCCTGGCCGCCGTACTCCTCGGGACCGCTGATCCACGCGTACCCCGCGTCGAACAACTTCGCCCTCCACGCCTTCCCGGCGTCGAGTTCGCGCTGTTCCTCCTCGGGCGACTTCTCGTCGAGGATGCCCATCCGGTCGGAGCCCTGGCCCCACGCGAACTTCTCCTCGCCGCGTGGTTCCGCGTGCTCGGTCAGGAAGTCGTGCGCACGCTTGGCAAAATCGTCAACGGAGATCATCGGGCGAGGCTATTCGCCGGGCTCGGCCTCGGGGTATTCGGTTCGATCCCGTAGCGAGACGAACGCGTCGCCGATCGACGCCAACGCGTCGGAGCGGGCTACGAGCGCGTTGGTGTTGCCCCCGACCCGTAGCCGGCCCCGGGCGAGCGCATCCTGCGCGTTGACGGCACCGCGGGCCAGGCCGACCGCCGTCGCGTAGTCGGTCGTCAGGCTGATGTCCGGTGTTCCGGTGCACTCGACCTCGACCCGCGACCCGGCCGGATCGAACACGAGGCGGTAGCGCACCTCGCCGCGCCCCGGTACGGCCGTGACGACCTGGTCGATCGTCATCGCCGTGCCGACGACGAGGGTCCGCGCGGCGGTGTCCATCGCGGCAACCCACTCGTCGCTCAGGAAGATCATCTCCTGACGGTAGCGACGCTTCGGATGACGGACCCGTTCGGGCATACCCTGGCCCGTCATGGCACCGGTCGAACGCCGGGAAACGAACTTTCCGGCGTCGCTCGTCGCGATCGCCGAACGGGTCGAGCACCGCATCGTGTCCCTCCTCGACGAGGAGGCCCGGCGATGGTCCGCGGTCGATCCGGTGCTCGCCGACCCGTTCTCCGAACTCCGCGCCTTCGTCGTCGGGGGCGGCAAGCGGCTGCGCCCGGCGTTCTGCCACTGTGCGTTCGTCGGCGCCGGGGGAGACCCCGACGCGCCCGAGGTCATCGACGCGGCGGCCGCGCTCGAACTCGTCCACACGTTCGCGCTGGTGCACGACGACGTGATGGACGGTTCCGACTCGCGGCGGGGCCGCCCCGCGGTGCACCGGCGCTTCGCCGACGAGCACGCGGCCGCGTCGTGGCGGGCCGAACCCCGCCGCTTCGGCGACGGCATGGCGATCCTTATCGGCGACTTCGCCTTCGTCTACGCCGACGTGTTGATGCGCGGAGCCCCGGCCCGCGCCCTCGACGTGTTCGACGCGCTGCGCATCGAGTTGTGTGTCGGCCAGTCGCTCGACCTGGTGAGCACGGCGCGCGGCACGACCGACACGGCGACCGCGAACCGCATCGCGACCTACAAGTCGGCGAAGTACACGGTCGAAGGTCCGCTCCATCTCGGTGCGGCACTGGCGGGCAAGCTCGCCGAGCTCGCCGCTCCGCTGTCGGCGATCGGACTTCCCCTCGGTGCCGCATTCCAACTCCGCGACGACCTCCTCGGCGCGTTCGGCGATGCCGACGTCACCGGCAAACCCGTCGGCGACGACCTCCGCGAGGGCAAGACCACACCGCTTGTGGCTTTCGCGACCGAGCGCGGCGACGACGCCGACCGCCGAGTGTTGCAGCGCCTCGGCGCCCCGAACTTCTCGCAGGCCGACGTCGCCGCGCTGCAAGACGTCCTCGTCCGCAGCGGCGCGGTCAAGGAAGTCGAGCGCCGCATCGACGAGCTCGAGAGCGAGGCGCACACCGCGCTGGCGGCCGCGCCCCTCGCCCCGATCGCTCGGGAACGCCTCACCGAACTCGCCGACTACGTCGCCTGGCGCGACCACTAACCACGTTCCCTCCCGTGCCAAGCGCGATCTCGGTCAGCGGACTGGAGAAGCACTACGGGACGACCCGCGCCGTCGACGGTGTGTCGTTCACGGTCGCCGCGGGCGAGGTGTTCGGGCTGCTCGGACCGAACGGCGCGGGCAAGACCACGACCGTCGAGATCCTCGAGGGCTACCGCCGGCCCGACGCGGGCACCGTGCGCGTCCTCGACTGCGACCCCCAACGCGACGCGTCGTTGCGATCGCGCGTGGGCGTCATGCTCCAGGAAGGCGGCCTCTACCCGGCCCTGCGCGCCCGAGAACTGCTCCGGTTGTTCGCGACGTACTACGACGATCCCGAAGACGCCGACACGCTCCTCGACACCGTGGGCCTCACCGACGCGGCCGGTACGCCGGTGCGCCGCCTCTCGGGTGGGCAGGCGCAGCGCCTCTCGCTGGCGTGCGCGATCGTCGGCCGCCCCGATGTCGTATTCCTCGACGAACCGACCGCGGGCATGGACCCGCACGCACGCACCGCGACGTGGGGGTTGGTGCGCGATCTCGCGGCACGGGGCACGACCGTGCTGCTCACGACGCACGCGATGGATGAAGCCGAGCACCTGTGCGACCGGGTGGCGATCATGGCCGGCGGCCGCCTCGCCGCGCTCGGAACCCCGGCCGAGTTGACGCGGTCGGCCACGGCTTCGGACGTCTGGTTCGCGGCCGTACCGGGACTCGACACCGAAGACCTGGCCCGCGCCCTCTCGCTTGCCGCAACGTGCATCGTCGAGGAACGGCCGGGGGAGTACCTGATCCGCGCGCCCGCGACGGCAAGCATCGTCGCCGACCTCACTGCGTTCCTGCGCGACCGCGACGTGATGCTGTCGTCGTTGCGGGCCGGACGGCGTTCACTCGAAGCTGTGTTCCTCCAGATCACGGCGGAGTCGCAGCTGTGATGCGGCGGGCGGTGAAGGCCCAAGCGCGCACGGAACTGCTCCTGCAGCTGCGCCGGGGCGAGAACGTCCTCGTCATGCTCGTGATCCCGGTGGGCGTACTCGTGTTCTTCTCGAAGGTCGATGAGGTTCCCACCTCGTTCGACAACCCGATCGAGTTCCTCCTCCCCGGCGTGCTCGCGCTTGCGGTGATGGCGTCGGCGATGGTTTCGCTCGGCATCTCGACCGGCTTCGAGCGCCGCTACGGCGTGCTCAAGCGGCTCGGCTCCACACCGCTCGCGCGCAGCGGACTGCTCGCGGCCAAGACCGCGACGGTCCTCGTGCTCGTGTCGCTCCAGATCGTCGTGATCACCCTGACCGGCATCGCGCTCGGCTGGGAAGCCGACGGCGGCGTGTTCGCCGCGGTCGCCCTGCTCTTGCTCGGCACCGTCGCGTTCGCAGGTATCGGAATGTTGATGGCGGGCACGTTGCGGGCGGAAGCCAACCTCGCGCTGGTGAACGGACTGTTCCTCGTGCTCCTGTTCCTCGGCGGCATGGCCTACCCGCTCGACGACCTCCCGGGCCCGATCGAAGCGTTCGCCAAACTCTTGCCCGCGGCCGCCCTGTCGGAAACCGTCCGGGCCGTGTTAACCGACGAGACGTTCCCCGTCGACGCGCTCGTCGTCCTCGTCGCGTGGGCGATCGCCGCGCCACTCGTCGCGGCCCGCTTCTTCCGCTGGGAAGAATGACTAGGACGAGGCGGGTCCGAGCAGCGCGTCGAGGGGTTCGTCGAGGGCGCGCTTGCTCGTGATGCCGAAGACGCGGTCCTGCACCACGCCGTCGGCGTCGATGAAGAACGTCTGCGGGATGCCGCGCACGCCGTAGCTCTCGGCGACGTCGCCGTCGGTGTCGAACGCAGCGGGGAAGGTCACGCCGAGCCGTTCGACGAAGGCTTCGGAATCGCGGCGCAGGTCCTCGTACGAGACGGCGACGACCTGGAGATCGTCCCCGTACTCATCCGACGCGTCTTCGAGGAGCGGCATCTCTTCCTCGCACGGATGGCACCACGACGCGAAGAACGTGAGGACGACTGCCCGCCCGCGTGCGGCCCCGAGACTGAAACACCCACCATCGAGCGTGGTGAGCGTGAACTCGGGGGCCACGTCGCCGATGTCGACACCGTCGTCGCCGCCCGTGGCGACCTCGCACGCCTCGGTCGACTCGGAGCCGGACGCGAACTCGTCGTCGTCACGGGTCGTGAGCACGACCGCGAGACCGACGAGAGGCACGGCGATCGCGACGACCGCGAGCACGACGAGCGCACGCCGCGACGGGCGGCGCGGTTCGTCAGGAGATGACGGCGTCGACGGCAACGGCCGCGAAGACCAGCAGCAAGTACACGTTCGAGAACGCGAAGAACTTGATGGCCCGCTTCGGCGTCGGATCGCGCCCGAGGACCAGCGCCTGCGCTACGAACACGGCGCCGCACACCGCCACCGCCACCGCGTAGAACCGGCCGACGTCGCCGGTGAGCGTGAGCGCGAACGTGAGGGCGACGGTGAGCATCGCGTAGCCCGCGATCTGGCGTGTCGTCTCGTGGGCACCGCGTACCACCGGCATCATCGGAATGCCCGCCGCCGCGTAGTCGTCGCGGTACTTCATCGCGAGGGCCCAGAAGTGGGCCGGTGTCCACGTGAACACGACCGCGAACAGGATCCACGCGGGCGCGGCGAGTTCACCCGTGACCGCAGCCCACCCGACGAGGGCAGGCACCGCACCCGCGGCACCGCCGATGACGATGTTCTGCACGGTGCGGGGCTTCAACCAAATCGTGTACACGAACACGTAGAACAATGTCGCCGACAGCGTGAGCACCGCTGACAGCAGGTTGGTCGCGGTCGCGAGCAATGCGAAGGCGAGCACATTGAGCACGATCCCGAACGTGAGCGCGTGCGCCGGATTGATTTCGTGCTGCGGCAACGGCCGCCCTTGGGTGCGGCGCATGAGCTGGTCGCGGTCGCGTTCGATCCAGCAGTTGATGGTGTTGGCCCCGCCGGCCGCCATCGCGCCACCCACCACCACGGCGAGGACGAGCCGCAGGGGCGGCACCCCGCCGTACGCGAGGAACATCGGCGGCACCGCCGTCACGAGCAACAACTCGATGACGCGCGGCTTCGTCAGGCGGATGTACGCGGCTGCCGTCGCCCGGGCTGGGCGCCGTTCGGATTCGGGGTGGAGGGCGGACTGGAGCATGAGCGTGGTGGTCGAGGCTACGTCACTCGACGACGATGACCCCTTCCATCCCATTGCCGCGATGGTTGCCGATGTCGCAGTAAAACGCGTATTCGCCGGCTTCGAGTTCGGCGGTGCCCGTTTCGGTCTTGGTGCTGCTGTTTACCGTCAGCTTGAAGTCGTCGACGCCCTCGATGAGCAGCGTGTGCTCCTCGTCGCCGTCCTCCTCGAGCGTGATCTCGAGCGACCCGGCCGTGGTTTCGATGCGCTTCGGGTCGAATGAGTACTCGTTGCCGGCGACGTCGACCTTGCCGTTGGTGACTTCGGCCGTTCCCCCGCCGCCACCGCCGCCGCCGCCACAGCCCGTGAGGACGAGCACAGCCGCCGCGAGCAACGAACCGGCGACCACGAGGCGCGATGGGCGCATGAGTGTTCCTCTCCCGAGACGGCCTCTCCCAGCCGGCATGGCGAGGCTACTCAGGCCGGCCCGGAGAACCGGGAATCGCGGCCGGTACAGTGCGCCCGCATGGCGGCCGAGCCCAAGGACGAGAAACAGTCGATTCGGATGCTGGCCGACCGGCTGCTGGTGGCGCCGTCCGACGAGGCCGGAGAACGCAAATCCCGGGCCGGCATCCTCATCCCCGCGACGGCCAACGTGAACCGGCGCCTCGTGTGGGCCGAGGTCGTGGCCGCGGGCCCGACCGTGCGCACGATCGAGGCCGGCGACCAGGTGTTGTTCTCGCCCGACTCCGGGTTCGAAGTCGAGATCCGGGGCGAGGAGTACCTGATCCTGCGCGAGCGCGACGTGCACGCGATCGCCTCACCGCGGGCGCAGGGCCAGACCGGCCTCTACCTGTGATCAACCCGTGATCAACCCGTGATCGACCCGGCCTGCGCCCTGCGCCTCGACGGGAAGGTCGTGCTCGTGACGGGCGGGACCCGCGGTATCGGCCGGGCCATCGCCGAGGCGTGTGCCGCGGCCGGGGCGGGTATCGCCGTCGTCGCCCGCAAGCCGGCCGAACTCGAAGAGACTGCCGGGGCGATCGCCGCCATCGGCGCGCCCGTCGCCACGATCGCCGGTTCCGTCGGCGACCCCGACGTCGCCGAGCAGGCGGTCGCTACCACCATCGCCGAACTGGGCGGCTGCGACGCCGTCGTGAACAACGCCGCGATCAACCCCGTGTTCGGGCCGCTCATGGACGCGGACATGGGCGCCGTCGCCAAGGTGTTCGACGCGAACATCGCGGGACCGCTGCGGTTCGCGCGGGCCGCGTGGCACCAGTGGATGAAGGAACACGGCGGCAATATCGTGAACGTGGTGTCCGTGGGCGGCATCCGGCCCGGTCCGTTCATCGGCGCGTACAACGTGTCGAAGGCGGCGCTGATCCATCTCACGCGTCAGCTCGCACAGGAGCTCGCGCCGGGCGTGCGCGTCAACGCCGTCGCCCCCGCGCTCGTGAAGACCGACATGGCCCGGGCCCTGTGGGAGCCGAACGAGGCGGGCATGGCCAAGGCCCACGCCCTCGGCCGCCTGGGCGAACCCGACGACATCGCGAGCGCGACGTTGTTCCTGCTCTCCGACGCGGCGTCGTGGGTCACCGGCGAGGTGATGGTGATCGACGGCGGGGCGGGCGTCAGCGTCCGCGGCTGAAGCGACTGATCGTCACCTTCATCCGGTCCTCGACCGCGACCACGCCCTCCACGCTTTCGGCGAGCGCCCGGGCGATGTATTGCACCTCGGGTGTCACGACGCCCCAGATCCGGGCGACCCCATCGCGGACGTCGACCCGCAACCCGTCGGCGTTGCGGATACGCCGGTCGCGCGCCAACGCGAACCGCAGCCGCGCTTCGATCTTCACGTCGTCGAGGGTCTCGCCGCCGGGAACCGCGGCAACCGCGGCGCGCAGCGCGAACCCGGCCCAGTCGAGGACCTCGTCGCGGTGGCGCCAACCGAACGCGACGACGGCCGGGGCGACGATCTTGACGGTACGGCGAATCACAACGGGTGCTGTTCCCCGAGTCGGCGCGAGCTAGTCGTTGCCCTGGCCTGCACGGTTAGTGACGGTGGGCCGTGCCTTACTCCGGGACGAAACGACACCCAGCACGCCCTCCGTAAGACACGGCCCACCGACATCCGCGGTCATCACGCATCATAAGAGAGAGAAAAGGAGCTTGGCAGTGTGTGGCCTCGCGCCGTCTTCGCCGGGCTCCCCGTGCGACCGACCCCGAGACAGTTGCCCGCGCACGCGGAGACCGGCACCGACGGACCACGCCGCACGCGAGGAAAGCCTCTTCCCTTTAGTGGAGCGGTGACCGTGAAAGGGCGGTGGCGCTATGTCTTGCGGAGGGAGTGCTGGGTGTGGGTTCGACCGCAGCGAGGCATAGCGCCACCGTCACCCCGCGTGCAGGCCGGGGGCTAGTCGCCGAGATACTCGATACCGACCTTGTGCCGGCCGGCGAGTTCCGCGTACGCAGTCGGGTTGGCCTGGACCCACACCTCGGCGCCGCTGCCGGCCACGGGACGTTTGATCGCGGCCGGGGAACCGGCGAGCAGCATGCCCGCCGGGAACTTCGCACCCGACGCGACGACCGAACCCGCGGCGACGAGGCAACGGGGGCCGATGCTCGCGCCGTCGAGCACGATCGCCCCGTTGGCAATGATGCACTCCTCTTCGATGACCGCGCCGTGGATGACGCAGTTGTGCGCGATGGTCACGCCCGGCCCGATGTCGGTCGTGAGCCCGGGCGGGCCGTGGATCACGGCGTTGTCCTGCACGTTCGCGCCGCGGCGGATGATGACGGGCGCGTAGTCGGCCCTGATCACGGCTCCGTACCAAATCGACGCGCCCGCCTCGACGATCACGTCACCGACGATCGTTGCGGTCGGCGCGATGAACGCGTTCGCGTCGATGCGCGGACTCAGTTCTTCGAACGAGAACCTCGGCATTTCCTACCCCTTGTCGTCAGAGGAACGCGCGGGCAACTTCTGTGGCTGCGAGCGCCGCCTTGCCCCGCACTTCGATATCGGTCGCCTTACTCATCGGCAGTCGGTGTACGAACACGCGGCAATACTGACCCGCCGGGCCCGTGATCAGATTCTCGGCGCCTTCGGGACCGTCGATCCAGGGTGCACCGGAGGGCAATGTCAACTCGACCCGCAGCGGCTCGGGCGGTTGGGGGCGGCCCGCGACCGAGTACGCGTAGGGCAGGGCCTTCGTCGCGAGCCACGCGACGTGGGCCAAGCGATCGGTGTCGACCGGCTCGACACCGAGGGCGGCGTAGACGTCGAGACCATGCGCCCACGTCTCCATGAGCCGGGCGCTCACGAACGACCGGGGCTTCATGCCGAGCCCCCAAGGAACGCGCGTGTCGGGATCGAGCGTCGTGAACAGGTCTCGCTCGCGGGCCGCGGCGGCTTCCCACCACGCGAGCACCGCGGCACCGTCGAGGCAGCGGCCGCGCAGCACACCGCGGTACGTCACATCCGCCGTCGAAGCCCCGAGCTCGCCGCGCGCGCTCAACGACCCCGGACCACCGGTCATGGTGTCGGCCGCAACTTCGTCGGTGTCGGCCAGGTGCGCGATCGTGTCGCGCACGTCCCAACCCCAGGCCGGCGTGGGCGCCAGCCAGTCGTCGGCGCCGATCGAGCGGACAAGGTCCTGCACGCTCCGCTGTTCGGCCTCGAGCTCGTCGAGGCCGGCAAGGGTCACGGCTTGCGCAACCGCGTGCGACCGAGCGAGACGGGTACTTCGGCGGGGTGCGGGATGGACGGCGTTCCCGCGGCAACGCGCGCATCGAGATACTTCGCGAGTTCCTCGTACACCGCGTCGCCGACCGTGAGCCGGAGTTCCGATTCCATGGTCTTGTAGACGGGCTCGGCCGCGGTGAACGCTTCGGGCGCCTCGGTGCACCACCACGCGAACTCGTCGCCGCCTTCACCCCACCCGTCGCGGCCGAACTCGCTCAGCACCGAGGTGACAGAACCGTCTTCTTCGTCGCGGTCCTCGGCCCGCAGCGGCAGCTGCCAGCACACCGTCGGCTTCGTCTCGCTGAAGTGCTTCCCGGTGTTCAGCGCGTGCAGGTGCAGCGCGCAGCCCGGTCCGGCCTCGAAACCTGGACGGTTGAGGAACATGCACGCGTCGTCGACCAGCCGCGTGCGCCACTCCTTACCGGTCTTGGCCCACACACCCTTCTTCATTCCGACCGAGCGGAACTGCCACTCTTCGTCGGTCAGGCGCTTCGCGATCTTGTCGATCTTCTCCTTGTCCTTCTTGCCGTCGGCGTGCGCGCCGTACGAGCAGCACCCCTGCACGAGATCCGAGGCGGGCTCGGTCAGGACACCCTGGCAACCCTGACCGAAGATGCAGCGCCACGACGACATGAGGAACGTCACGTCGATCTGCCACTGCTTCGGTTCCTTGCCCGGGATCGGGATCGTGACCCACTCACGAGTAGGGCGTGTCATGGCCGTGAGCGTACTTCGGGCGTGTCGGTAGGCTGCGCCAATCGCCGCCCGTACCGGTACACACGATGCGCTCCTCGCCGATCTCCGCGACGCGCTCGGCCCGCAGCGCGCCAGCGCCGAGCCGCTCGAGCTCGCGCTGTACGCGCGCGACGCCGGCGTAGCCGAAGGCGAAGCGGTAGCCGTGTGCTGGCCCGAGAGCGGGGCCGAGCTGGCCGCGGCCGTCCGCGTCGCCCGCAGTCACGGCCGGCCGTTCGTCGCCCGGGGCAGCGGCACCGGGCTCGCGGGGGGCGCGACGCCCCTGGGCGACCCGGTGGTCATCGTCACCACCCGCATGAACCGGGTGCTCGACGTCGACCCGCAGGCGCGCGTCGCCTGGGTCGAGCCGGGTGTGCTCAATCTCGACCTTTCGCGCGCCGTCAGCCATCTCGGACTGCACTACGCGCCCGATCCGTCGTCGCAGCAGGCGTGCACCATCGGCGGCAACGTCGCCACGAATGCGGGCGGTCCGCACTGCCTCGCGTCCGGCGTCACGAGCGCGCACGTGCTCGCCGTCGAGGTGGTGCTGCCCGACGGCGAAGTCGCGCAACTCGGCGGTCTCGAACCCGACGCGCCCGGCTACGACCTGCGCGGCTGCTTCGTCGGGTCGGAGGGAACGATGGGCATCGCCAGTCGCGTGGCGGTCCGCCTCACACCCAACCCGCCTGCGGTCGCGACCATGCTCTGCGACTTCACCTCCATCGAAGCGGCCGCGGCCGCCGTGAGCGGCACGATCGCGGCCGGTGTGCTCCCGGCGGCCCTGGAGATGATGGACGCACGGATTACTCGCGCCGTCGAAGACTTCGTCGGGGCCGGGTTCCCGCGCGACGCCGAGGCCGTACTCCTCATCGAAGTCGACGGGCTGGCCGACGGCGTCGCCGAACAGGTTGCCGCGATCAGCGATGTCGCCCGCGGGCACGGCGCTCGCACCGTCCGCATTGCGGCCGACGAGACGGAACGGGCCCTGCTGTGGAAGGGACGCAAGTCGGCATTCGGCGCTATCGCGCGCATTGCGCCCGATTACTACCTCCACGACGCGGTGGTGCCGCGCACCAAGCTCGTCGACGTGTTGCGGCGCGTGTACGAAGTCGCCGACGAACAGCGGCTGACCATGATGAACGTCTTCCACGCCGGCGACGGGAACCTGCACCCGTTGATCGTGTTCGACCGCCGCGAGCCGGGCATCTGGGAACGCGTCCACGACGCGGGAACCGAGATTCTCGAGACGTGCATCGCGGCGGGTGGTGTGCTGACCGGCGAACACGGTGTCGGCATCGAGAAGCGCGACCTCATGGCGCTGCAGTTCTCGCCCGACGACCTCGACGCGCAGGCCCGCCTACGCGACGCGTTCGACCCGGACGGTGCCGCCAATCCACTCAAGGTGCTCCCGCGCGGAAGCCGGTGCGGCGAGTTGCAGCGGGTGCCGGAGGGCACATGGATCTGAGTGATCTCAGTGCGCTCGACGAACTCGTGGGCGCCGTGACGGCTGCGACGGCGGTCGCGCCGGTCGGCGCGCGCACGCAGTGGGAGGTCGGCGGTCCGCCCCCGACCGGCACCTCCGTCAGCGCACCCGCGGGTGTCGTGCGCTACGAACCGGCGGACATGACCGTGACGGTCGGCGCGGGCACGTCGTTTCGCGAACTCGACGCGGTGCTCGGCCAACACGGGCAAGAGTGCGCGCTCGACCCCGTCGACGGGAACGCCACGATCGGCGGCATCCTCGCGACCGGCCTCTCGGGACGCCGGCGCCTGCGGCACGGCCCGGTGCGCGACCATCTCCTCGAAGTGCGCGTGGTCGACGCCGACGGCCGGGTCGTCAAAGGCGGGGGACCGACCGTGAAGAACGTGACCGGCTACGACCTGCCGCGTCTGTTCGTCGGTTCGTTCGGCACCCTCGGCGTACTCGGGCACGTGACGTTGCGGTGCCGGCCCCGGCCCGCGACCGCGCGGTGGTTTCGCGTTGCCGACGGTGCGCATCCGGGGTTCCGGCCGTCCGCCGTGCTCTCGGACGGGACGACCACGTGCGTGCTGCTGGAAGGCGCGGCAGCCGACGTCCGAGTCCAGGCCGAAGGCATGCACGAATGCGATCCGCCGGCATACCTGACCGGCGCGCACCGGGGTCGTATCTCCGTCGCGCCGGGTCGCGTCGCCGCCGTCGGCACTGCCCTGGCTCAGACTGCCGGAGTGCGGTGGCTCGCCGAACTCGGCGTCGGCACCGTGCATGTCGCGTGCGACGAGAGCGCCGACCTCGCCGCGGCGCGCGCCATCGCCGACGCGCACGATGGTTGGCTTCTCCGGGAGGCGGGCGGCGACGACATCGACGGCTACGGCCGCCCGCTCCCGAACCTCGCGCTGATGCGGCGCATCAAGACCGCGTTCGACCCCACGGGAAAACTCGCGCCCGGGCGGTTGCCGCTGTGAGTGTGTTGCACCTCGACGACGCCGAGCTGGTCGCGTGCGTCAGCTGCGGGCTGTGCCTCCCGCACTGCCCGACGTACCGCGTCACCGGGCTCGAGATCGCGTCGCCGCGCGGCCGCATCGCGGCGATGCGGGCAGTCGAGACGGGCGCAGCCCCGATCGACGCCACCTTCCTGCGCGCCATGGACGAATGCGTCCAGTGCCGCGGCTGTGAGGCGGCGTGTCCGTCGGGCGTGCAATTCGGTCACCTGATGGAAGACACGCGCGCCGCCCTGCCGCCGCGCGGGTCGCCGGTGCGGCGCGCGATCGAGTGGGCGGGCTATCGCGTCGTGCTCCCGCGTCATGCGCTGTTGCTGGCGTTCACGTGGGTGCTGCTGGTCGCGCAGCGCCTGCGCCTCGTACCCCGGAAGCTCGGGCTGCCGCGGTTGACCCGAGGCGGGCTTCGCCCCCTCGCGGTCCGGGCGGGAGGTACGCCCGCCGCCTGGCTGTTCACGGGTTGTGTGATGGATGCGTGGATGCGCGACACCCACCGGTCGACCGCAACGGTGATGCGCGCCGCCGGCGCCGACATCGCCTGCCCGGACCGGGGCGGCGACTGCTGCGGTGCGCTCCACGTGCACGCGGGGCGCGTCGACGACGCGCGCCGATTGGCTGCGCGCACGATCGCGTCGATGCCGGGCACGGCGCCGGTCGTGGTCAACAGCGCGGGGTGCGGCGCGGCCATGAAGGACTACGGCCGCCTCCTCGGCACCGACGACGCTGCCGAGTTCTCGGCACGCGTGCGCGACTTCAGCGAGTGGCTCGCGGCCCAGCCGCCGCTGACGACACGGACTACTGGGCGATCAGTCGTCGTGCAGGACCCCTGCCATCTTCGACACGTGCAACGCGCGCATGCACCCGTGCGGTCCGTGTTGAGCGGGGCGTACGCATTGCGCGAGACCGACGACGACGGCCTGTGCTGTGGAGCGGGCGGAGCGTACGCCGCGCTCCAGCCCGAACTGGCGGGCGACATCCGCGACCGCAAAGTCGCGGCGCTGCAGCGCGCGGCCGGTCCGGACCCGGTGCTCGTGGTGTCGGCCAACCCCGGCTGCACGATGCACCTGCGCGCCGCCGGTGTCGACGTCCGCCACCCGGCGGACCTGATCGCGGAGGTACTCGAAACGGATGGGTGACTACGACGCAATCGCCGAGCGCCTGGCGTCCATCGAAGAAGAACTGCGCGACCTCGCCTACGAACGTCTCGCGGAAGCGGCACGCGCCCCCGACAGCGACGAAGGCATCGCGGCAGCAGCCGAAGAGAAGCGCGTCCTGCAGGCCCGCCGGGCCATCGCCAAGGCGATCGGCGCGTTGAGCACCTGACGCGAGCGTGCCACGAACGAGCAGCCTGTCTTTCCCAGATTGACAATCGGCGATCTTGGGAAGAAACTCCCCAATGGGTCGCTTAGTGCCAATACGGGACAAGTGCTCACCACGCTCGCTCTTGCCGGTAAAGGGGACGCGGTGGCCTCCGGAAAAGGATGCCCAGCGCCATGGAACCAACGCGTCGTCGGACCCGAATGAAGCTCATGTTCGTTGCGGTACTCACCGCATCCGCGTTGGCCGCGGGGCCCGTCGCCGATACCGCGGCCGCCGCTCCGCGTTCCGCGCCGGCAACCGCGGCGGTCACCGCCGTGCACACCGCGGTCGCGCCCGGGTGCTTCACGGACGCGCGCCAGTGGAACAATCCCAAGAACGTTGACTGCGACCAGATGCACCTGCTGTGGCGCGGCAAGCAGAAGCGTCTGCCCGCCACCGGTATCGACGTCGCCGGAATCATCGTCGGTTTCGCCCAGAACTACGTGATCCGCCAGGTGCTCGAGCAGCTCCTCGGCTCGATCATCCCCTATGTCGGCTGGATCTACAGCGCCGTGACCGGGGCGCTCTTCATCGCCGATGCCATCGGGGCCGCCAACGGCGGGACCCGCGGCATGATGGAGCGTTACAGCGGGCAGTGCTCCGACACATGGGAGCTGTACTCGAAAGTCCGGATCCGAAGTTCCTTCGCGTCGGTCTCGGCGGACTTCATCTGGGAATCCACGACCCGCGCCGAAACGCAGTGGGTCCGCTACCTGTACCGCCACTACCTCGACCGGGCTCCCGACTGCAACGAGTTGCGCGACGGCGTGCGCATTCAGGGCAAGGCGACCAATCAGCCGATCGGCGACAACGCGTGGTCGATCGACGGTGGCGAGGTGCTGATGCACGACATCATGTGCAACCGCAAGCGGGCCGACGGCGTGCCGTGGTCGATGGTCGTCGCCTACAGCAAGGGCGACGCGGCAAAGGTGCTGCGGATACAGGACTACTGCGCCAAGTCGCAGGGCACCACGTCGAAGGCGATGGACTACGCGTTCTGGATCGCCGACGAGGCCGCCGAGACCTGCTCGACCGCCGACCTCGCCGGCCGCACACTGACCCGCCACCGGCTCATGGTCGCCGACGTTCCCGGCGAACTCGACGACCTCAAGGCGGCGGTCGGGCGTCCCCAGGACGAAGCCGATCTCACGAAGTACAAGCTCGGACGCCTCGTGAACGAGCAGACCGTCCTGGACGTGTTCAACACGTACACGAAGAACCTGAAAGACAATCTGTACGACGCCGCTCAGGTCGCCCGGCTCATGTCGACCCGTTCAGTACGCGACTTCGTATGCACTCGCGTCAACAACGCCACCGGCCGCAAGTGGATCCAGGAGGTCGAAGGCGGCGCCTGGTATGCGCTCTCCGAGTCGGACAAGGTGTTCCGCGACTTCTTCGACTACAACTCGCGCGTTCCGATCGGCACCGATCTCATCGGCCAAGCCACCGCGAACCTCTCGACCGCCGTGGGTGCCGGCACGCCACCGACCATCAACCTGTTCCAGGCCTTCGTCGGGGTGACCGAGGGTCGGTGCCACACGCACTGGATCAACCGGAACTGGTACTACCCGAACAGTGTCGAGACATTCGAGAACGGGACGTGGTGCCAGGCCGGCGAGGCCGGCCACGAGGCCATCGGAGCGCTGTTCGCCGCCGCGGGCTGACATCGCTCGCCCTACGGGTGCGAGTTCAGCCGGTCGATCAGGGCGCGGAGGCGCGCGTACGAACGACGGTTGAAACGAAAGCGAAGGCGAGCAAGGTCGGGGGCGTCGTTGTCGGCGACCTCGGCCTTGCTGGCGACGGTCGGCTCAATGGCGCCGCGCACGACGATGTCCGCGAACTCCTCGTTGATCGCGGCGAGTTCGGCGGCGGTTGGTGCCTCGTGCACGCGCAGGACGAGGTCACCCTCGACGAACCGCAACGAGTGGTAGTTGCGGTAGAAGCCGAGGACCTCGGCGAGCGCGACTTCGACGTCGTCGGTGATGGTGACCAGATTGAGGTCGTGGGCCGAGATGTAGCCGCGGTCCTGCAATTCGCGGGTGACGAACTCCATCCACGTCTGCCAGTAGGTACCGCCCGGTACGTCGAGCAACACGATCGGTGCGGGTACCGATTTGCCCGTCTGGACGAGCGTCAACAACTCGAACGCCTCGTCGAGCGTCCCGAACCCGCCCGGGAGCAGCACGAACGCGTGTGCCTCCTTGACGAAGGTGACCTTGCGGGTGAAGAAGTAACGGAAGTTGACGAGTTTCGGGTCGTCGGCGAGGAACTGCGTCGTTGCCGCTTCGAAGGGGAGGCGAATGCTCACCCCGAACGAGTTGGCGGCGCCGGCCCCCTCGATGCCGGCTTCCATGATCCCCGGCCCGGCGCCGGTGATGACCATCCAGTCCGACTCGGCCAGCCGCCGGGCCAGGCGCGCGGTCTGGTCGTACAGCGGGTCGTCGTGGGTCGTTCGCGCCGAACCGAAGATCGCCGCCTTGCGGGCCGAACGGTAGGGCTCGAACACGGCGAACGCGTACCGCATCTCCTTGAGCGCGGCGTTTGCCATCTTGAGGTCGCCCCGAGACGCCCGGTCTCGCGCCAGGCGCACGGCCGAGACCACCAACTCGAACAGCAGATCGCTGTCGCGGACGTCGCCCAACTTCGCGATGAGGTCGGCGATCTGCTCGTCGATCTCCGGATCGCCGGTGCGGTACCGGGGCAGGCGCGTCACGACGGCGAGCGTACGCGGTTCCGAACCGCGCCCTCGCCCGACCGTTGGCTCGGTCGCCCGACCTCGCGGCGAGGCGGGTAGCCAGATTTTCCCAAATACGCTCCGCCAGATTTCCGCATGTACAACTCCATTTTTGCCCATATAGGGGTATTGCGTGCGCTAAACGTGGAATAGGTGGCTTGTCCTTTATGGGCAGACTGCGGGCGGGGACACAACCGGTCCGCACGACTCAGGAAAGGTTCCGCCCAATGCACAAACGATCGAAACGACGAAGCCTCGCGCTCGGCGCCGGCCTCATCGCAGCAGCACTCTTCGCGGGCACGGTCGCGCCCGCTTCGGCGCTCGAGACACAACGCGAGACACAACGCGAGACACAACGCGATTCGGCCCGCCCGGCGGTGGCGCTGAACCCCGGCGACATCCCGAACAACGTCGACGGCACGGGAACGCACTTGTTGAAGTTCGGCAAGATCAAGCCACCGCCGGACCGGCCCGACCCGGGCGCAATCCTCGCGCAGCTGGCCGGCGGTGCCACGATCACAACGGCGATTTCCGTGTTCTTCCCGGCGCTGTTGCCGCTCATACGCATCTACAGCGCGTTCACGACGGCCAGCTTCATCTCGGACCTGGTTTCTCTGGCCGAGGGCGGGAAAAAGGCCCAGATCACGCGCTTCAGCGGCACGTGCCGCGACGTCTGGGAAAACTTGGGCAAGGCCAACCTCAATGCAGCCGGCCTCTCCCAGTCGGTCGACCTGGTGTGGGAGTCGGTCTCCCGAGCACGGACCCAGTACGTGCGGTACGTGTTCTCGAAGTACTTCAAGCGCCAACCCAACTGCGACGAACTGCGCCACTACATGTCGATGCTCGGGCGCCCGGCCGTCGGAAGATTCAAGCCGGTCGAGAAGTGGGACCCCGCGTGGGCCCGCGAGGTACTCCAGTACGCCGTGTGCGTTCCGTTGAACCCGCAGGGCATCCGCTGGTCGGAGGTCATGAACCCGAGTGAGGCCGCGGGTATCCGCACGTTCTGCCAGGTCGTCGGCCCCGGCCAATCGGACCAGACCCAGAACTCGGTGACGTTCTCGTACCTCCTCGCGGAAACCATGACGGAGCGGTGCAACCCCGCGACGATCCCGGGCTCGGAGTACGTCCGGCACCGCATTCAAATCTCGGACCCGGCCGGCGACATCGACGACATCAAGGGTGGCATTGGGCGCCCCCAGGAGTACGACGACATCGCCAAGTACAAGATGGGCCGAGCCGTGAACCACAACACGATCCTGGCGGGCATCTTCGTCAACCCGCTGGGCGACCCCGGCCTGTACGTCGACCAGGTGAACCGCAGCCGTACCGTTCGCGACGCCGTGTGCAACGCGTCCGGCGACTGGATTCAGCAGCCGAACAGTCTCAACGCCGTGTACGAGGCAGACCGCGTGCTGCGGAACTTCTTCGACATGTCGGCGGGTGTGCCGATCGGCGAGGACATCATCGCCCAGGCGACGAGCACGCTCGGCGCGCAGGTCAACATCTGGACTGCGATCGTCCAGATCGCTCGTCCCGGCGCGTGCGGGACGGACACGCGGTCCTACCGGTGGCCGGACGGCTTCAGCGAGAGCCGAAGCAACGGCTGGGTGTGCGACGCCCAACCCGCGCCCGGCGACCCGGGCTTCGTGGTCATCAACACGCTCCTGGGGGAATTGATCGGCTAGCCCCGACGGCCGGCAGGACGCGTTGCCCCGCGTTCTGCCGGTCGTACTCCCCCTACCCCCGGAACCCGACTATCCCGGGGGACCGAACAACCGATCGCCCGCGTCGCCCAGGCCCGGGACGATGTACGCGTGGTCGTTCAGCCGTTCGTCGAGCGCCGCGGTCACGATGCGGACGTCGGGTAGGGCGTCAGCGACGCGCTGCACGCCTTCGGGCGCGGCGAGGACGGTGATGGCTGTGATCTGCCCCGCGCCGCGTTCGGCGAGCATGGCGCACGCCGCGACGAGCGAGCCGCCCGTCGCGAGCATCGGGTCGAGGACGAACGCGTCGCGTCCGGCCAGGTCGTCGCGCAGTCGCTCGCAGTACGCAACCGGTCGAAATGTCTCCTCGTCGCGCGCGAGGCCGATGACCCCGACCTCCGCCTCGGGCAGGGCGGAGAGGACACCCTCCAGGAGACCGAGGCCGGCCCGCAGGATCGGCACGACGACGGGCCCGGGGTGGGCGATGCGCCGGACGGGGGCGTCGAGATCGAGCGGCGTCCGCACGCTGCCGACGACCGTCGCGAGGTCGCGTGTCGCCTCGTAGACCAAGAACGCGCCGAGATCGCGCGTGGCGCGCCGGAACGCGGCCCGGTCCGTGGTCTCGTCGCGCAGGATGGCGACGCGATCCTGGACCAAGGGGTGGTCGACGACGGTGAGCGGCATGACGGGCGCGGAGGCTACAACGTCGGGTGTGACCCCGAAGTTCGTCTGCACGCTCGGCGACCTCGTCGAGGACGTGATCGTCCAGACGACGCTGCCGTTGGCGCGCGACGCCGACGTGCCCGCCCTGGTCTCGCATCATCGGGGCGGCAGTGCCGCCAACGTCGCCGCGGTCGCCGCTCGCTGCGGAGTCCCGGCCCGATTCGTCGGCGTGGTCGGCGCCGACCCGGTCGGTCATCGGCTCGCGGCCGAACTCGAGGCGCTCGGCGTCGACTGCCCCGGCCCGCGCCGCGGACGCAGCGGAACGGTCGTGGTCGTCGTCGAACCGGGCGGCGAACGCACGATGTTCAGTGACCGCCGATCCGCGGCCGAGGTCGACCAGTGCGACGAAGCGTGGCTCGACGGCGTGGGCGCGCTGCACGTGCCGTACTACTCGTTGCAGACCGAGCCCCTCGCCCGCGTCGCCCGCGCGCTACTGGCCGCGGCCCGCCGGCAGGGAATCGTCGTGTCGCTCGACCCGTCGTCCGTGACACTGATCGACGCGCGCTTCGCCGAACTCGTCGCGAATCTCCAACCCGACATCGTGCTGTGCAACGAGGACGAAGCCGCGGCCCTCGGGGTCGACGGCGACGGGCTTCCCGGCGCAACGTTGGTGGTCGTCAAACGCGGGCCCAGGCCGACGCTGTTGCGCGGATCGGTGAGTGCGAGCGTGCCCTCGGCGGCGGTCGTCGCGATCGACACGACCGGGGCCGGCGACGCGTTCGCGGGCGGCTTTCTCGCCGCGACCGTGCGGGGCGCCGACCCGATCAAGGCCGCGGAAGCCGGCCACGCGGCCGCCGCCCGCGTCGTACGCGGCCGGGGAGCAGACGCATGGACGTCGTGATCGTCGCCGACGAAGTGCGCAGCGCGCTCGCCGAGAAACGGCCCGTTGTGGCGCTGGAGTCGACGATCTTCTCGCCGTTCGGACTTCCTGCCCCGGCCAACGCCGAGGCCCTCGCCCGGTGCCTGGCCGCGGTGCGCGCCGGTGGCGCGGTGCCCGCGCTCACGGCCGTCCTCGACGGACGGGCGCGGGTCGGCCTCGAAGACGTCGAGCATGAACGGATCCTGAACGGCGGGGTAAAGCTTGGAGAGCGCGACCTTCCCGTTGCGCTGGCGACGAACGAGCCCGTCGGCGTGACGACTGTTTCCGCCGCGCTCGCGCTCGCGGCCCGGGTGGGCATCGAGGTCTTCGCGACCGGCGGGATCGGAGGAGTCCACCGCGGCGTCGAACGTACCGGCGACGTGAGCGCCGACCTCGGCGCGCTGGCCCGTCATCCGCTGGTCACGGTCTCGGCCGGCGCCAAGGCCATCCTCGACATCGCCCGGACGCTCGAACTGCTCGAGACGCTCGGCGTACCAGTGCTCGGCTGGCAGACCGAACTTTTTCCGATGTTTTGGTGCCGTACCAGCGGGCACGCCATCCGCCGGGTCGAAAGCGTCAGCCAGGTCGCGGCGACGCTGCGCGCCTTGCGCGACCTCGATCTCACGCGCGGTGTCCTTCTCGCAGTGCCGATCGCCGCAGCCGACGCAATTGCCCCCGAAGTGATCGAAGCCGCCATCGCGGGGATACCGACGGAAGACCTGGTCGGACCCAGCGCGACGCCCCGCATGCTCGCCGCGGTCGCGGTCGCGACCGAAGGACAGACCGTGACGGCCAACCTCGCGCTCGCGGAACAGAACGCGCGCATCGCCGCCCAGGTAGCAAGGGTCTTGGTCGGTTTCTAGCAGGACCAACGCGCCCCGCGAACCGCACGCGACACCGATACAGTCACGCTCGTTGTGCTGGGTGCGTCCGGTTGGGCGCGGGGGAGGAGACACATCTTGAAGATCCGCGGTTGGAAGCAGACCTTCGTGGTCGTCGCCGCGCTGTCGTTGGCACTAGGTGCCTGTGGCGGCGACGATGACGATGACGACGACGTCTCCACGGACGACACCGAAGCAACGGACGACACGACAGCCGAGGGAGACGACACCGGCGACGATGCCGCTGCGGCCGTCACGCTCGACGACGTGTGCGAGGAAGCCACGGCCGCCGGTGTCACGGCTCCCGAGGGCTTCACGGTTCGTCTCGTCACCGACATCGGCAAGGTCGACGACGGCACGTTCAACCAGTACTCGTACGACGCAATGGTCGCGGCGAGCGAATGCTTCGGGTTCGAGACGAGTTACATCGAGACCGCGTCCGAAGCCGACTACGCGGCGAACATCGCGACCGCGCTCGAGGGCGGGCCCGACATGCTCATCACGAATGGGTTCCTGATCTCGACGGACACGCTGGCCGCGGCCGAGGCCAACCCCGACGTCAACGTCATCGGCATCGACCAGTTCCAGGAGGCGTACCCCGACAACTACATCGGCGTGCTCTTCCGTGAGGACCAGGGCGGGTACCTTGCCGGCGTCATGGCGGCCTCGCTCTCCGAGAGCGGCGTCATCGGCGTGGTCGGCGGGCGCGAAGACGTTCCTCCGGTCGTGCGGTTCGTGAACGCGTACGAGCAGGGCGCGAAGTCGGTCAACCCCGACATCGTCGTGCTCTCGGTGTACAACGAGTCGTTCAACGACCCGAACAAGGGTGCATCCGACGCGCAGCAGTTCATTGGCGAAGGCGCCGACGTGATCTTCGGCGCCGGTGGACCGACAGGTTCCGCCGGAGTTGCCGCCGCGGCCGAGGCCGGCCTGTGGGGGATCGGTGTCGACCAGGACGAGTACTTCACGACCTTCAGCGGCGGGACCGCACCGGGTTCTGAGTACCTGGCGACCTCGGCGATGAAGCGCGTCGACCTCGCGGTGTTCAAGAACATCGTCGCCGCGCTCGACGGTTCGTTCGCGGGCGGCATCTACCAGTTGGACGCGGCCAACGACGGCATCACGTACGCGCCGTTCCACGACGCCGACATTCCCGACGACGTGGCCGCGGCCGTCGAAGCGGCCCGGGTGGGTCTCGCCGACGGTTCGATCGACACGGGTGTCGACCCGGTCACCGGCTTGCCGAACAGCTAACCGGTAGCACGACGAAGTGAAGACGGGCCCGCACGCTCCGGCGTGCGGGCCTGTCGATACCACGACCACGTGGGTGCAGCGATGAGCATCGACCGATGACCGCGAGCGCGGACCGGGTGCCGGTCCTCGCCGCGCACGGGATCACCAAGCGATTTCCCGGAGTGCTGGCCAACGAGGCTGTCGACTTCGAGCTGAATCAGGGCGAAATTCATTGCCTGCTCGGAGAGAACGGGGCGGGCAAGAGCACGCTCGTGAACATCCTGTTCGGCCTGTACCAACCCGACGAGGGCGAACTCGCGGTGCGCGGCGAGCGCGTGCGCTTCACGAGCTCATCCGATGCGATCGCACACGGCATCGGCATGGTGCACCAGCACTTCCAACTCATCCCCGTGCTCACGGTGGCCGAGAACATCGTGCTCGGTGCCGAACCCCGCTCGGGGCTGCGCCTCGACCTCCATTCGGCCCGCGTACGCGTCGAGGAACTCAGCCGCCAGTACGGCCTCGAGATCGACCCCGGAGAGAAGGTCGAGAACCTCTCGGTCGGCGAACAGCAACGGGTCGAACTCATCAAGGCGCTGTACCGCGACGCCGAGATCCTCATCATCGACGAACCGACGGCTGTCCTCACCCCCGGCGAGGTCGACGAGTTCTTCGACGTCGTGCGGAGTCTGGTCGCGCAGGGCAAGTCGATCGTGTTCATCACGCACAAGCTGCGTGAGGTGATCGCGGTCGCCGATCGCATCACGGTCATGCGCGACGGCCGCGTCGTCGGCAGCGCCGACCCGGAGTCGGCCACACCGCAGAGCTTGGCGACCTTGATGGTCGGTCGCGACGTGATCCTCCAGATCGACAAGCAGCCCGCGAGCCCGGGCAACGTCCGTCTGTCCGTCTCGGGGCTCGAAGTGCTCGACGACCGCGGATCGACGACGGTGTCGAAGTTCGACCTCGAGGTGCGCGGCGGCGAGATCTTTGGCATCGCCGGCGTCGAGGGCAACGGCCAACGCGAGCTGGTCGAAGCGCTGACCGGGATGCGCCCTCCTGTCGGTGGTCACGTCGAGATCGACGGCGTCGACTCCACGATGGGGACGCCCCGCGCCATCAGCGCGCACGGAGTCGGCCACGTTCCCGAGGACCGCAACAAGCACGGGCTCATCGGGGCATTCACCGTGGCCGACAACCTGGTGCTCAACTCGTACCACCGCAAACCGTTCGCCCGCGGATTCGTGCGCCAGCAGCGTGCGGTCGAGGACCAGGCCGTCGACCTCGTCGAGCGCTACGACATTCGCACCCCCGGAATCCTGATACCGGCTGAACACCTTTCCGGCGGGAACCAGCAAAAGGTCATCATCGCCCGCGAACTCTCACGCGAGCTGCGGGTCCTCGTCGTCGCCCAACCGACTCGCGGGCTCGACGTCGGTTCGATCGAGTTCATCCACCGGCGCATCGTCGAGATACGCGACCAGGGCGTCGCCGTCCTGCTCGTGTCGGCCGAACTCGACGAAGTCCTCTCGCTGTCGGACCGCATCGGCGTGCTCTACCGCGGGCAACTCGTCGGCCAGTTCGACCGCGCCCAGGCGAGCCGCGACGAGATCGGCCTGCTCATGGCGTGCGGCACGACCGAGCCGCAGGCGGCAACGGGATGACCCTGCCCGCAACCGGCCAGGACAACGAAGCTCACAAGTTCGTACGGCGGTACTTCGACCTGCAACCGGTGTTGGTCCCCATCTGCGCGATCGGTTTGGCGTTCGCGATCGGCAGCATCGCGATCCTCGCGGTAGGCGAGAACCCGATCGAGGCGTACGCCGAACTGCTCAAGGGCATGTTCGGGAGCAAGGACCGGATCGCGGCGTCGCTCGGCCGGTCGACGCCGTACATCGGCGCCGCGCTCTCCGTCGCCTTCGCATTCCGTGCCGGCCTGTTCAACATCGGTGTCGAAGGCCAGCTCCTGATCGGGGCAACCGTTGCGGCGTGGGTCGGCACGTGGTCGATGCTCAGCGACTTCCCCGGCCTCGTCCTCATCCCGATCATCCTGCTGGCCGGGGTCGTCGGCGGCGGTCTCTACGGCGCCATTCCCGGCGTGTTGAAAGCACGCACCGGCGCCCACGAAGTGATCGTGACGATCATGCTGAACAGCATCGCCGTGCTGTACGTCCGGTGGCTGGTCGGCTCGCAGGACCCCGTCATCCTGCGCGACATGACCGCTTCGAGACCCCAATCCGAAGCGATTCCCGACGCGGCCCGACTGCCCGAACTCGTGTCCGGCGGCCAGCCCTTGCACTTCGGCTTCTTCCTCATGCTCGGCCTGTGTTTCGTCGTCTGGTTCGTGTTGCAGCGCACGACGACGGGCTTCGAGGTGCGCATGGTCGGCGCGAGTGCGCACGCGGCGCGCTACGCCGGCGTCCGGGTCAACCGCGTCATCGTGCTCGTGATGGTGTCGGCGGGCGCGCTCGCGGGAATCGCCGGCGCGTCGGAGGTGGCGGGCACGACGGGCTTCCTGCTTCCCGGTGTCTTCCTAGCGGTCGGCTTCGACTCGATCGCCATCGCCCTGCTCGCCCGGGCCAACCCGTTTGGGATCGTCCCCGCCGCGATCTTGTGGGGCTCCATGCTCGCGGGCGCGCCGCTGATGCAGCAGGAGACCGGTCTCTCGATCGACATCGTACGCATCATCCAGGCGCTGGTGCTGCTGTTCGTCGCAGCCGACGTGATCGTGCGCACGATCTTTCAGATCAAGCGGCGTGACGCGGAGATGGGCCCGCTGGCCGAGGCAAGTATGGGTAGCCAGTGGGGCGCGGCGCCGGTATGACGACCGCAACCCTCGCGACCCGTCGACCGATGACGCGCTTCGGGCGGCTCCAGACCATCGGGTTGCTCTACGGGCTCTTCGGCGGGCTCCTGGTCGCGTACGTCGCACCCAACCTCGATTCGGGCGACAAGTCGTTCGCGTTCGAACCACCACCCGACGCGGCCTCGCTGACCTTCGACCCGCGCACGGTCGTGTTCGCGACCGGCGTCTTCTTCGTGCTCACCGCGGTCGTCTCACTCCTCGGCCCACGCTACGAACGCTGGAGCCGGGCCGCGCTGCTCGTCTCGACAATCCTGCTCGCACCGCTCGTCGTCGTGCTCGCCCTCGCGCTGTCGGAAACGGGTGGAACCAACGTCGTAGCGCTCACCGTCGAGTCGCTCCGCCTCGGTACGCCGATCGCTCTCGGCGCGATCGCCGGCCTGTGGTGCGAACGATCCGGCGTCGTCAACATCGGCATCGAGGGCATGATGCTCGCCGCGGCCGGCGTCGGTTTCACGGTCTACGCGGTGCTCGGCGACGCGAGCGGAAGCAGCTGGCTGTGGTTCTCGATCGGAGCCGCAATCCTGACCGGCGGCCTCGTCGGCCTGTTGCACGCCGTCGTCTCGGTGAGCTTCCGTGTCGACCAGATCATCTCGGGTGTCGTCATCAACCTCCTCGCGCTCGGGTTCACCAGCTTCCTGCGATCGCAGGTGATCGTGCCGCGGGAGATCCGGACGGGTGAAACCACCTCGGCCATCTCGCTGTGGCCACTCACCGAGATACCCGTCGTCGGCGAGCAGCTCTTCACGAACAAGCCGATCTTCTTCGGGATGTTCGCGGTCGTGACATTGACGTGGCTCGTGTTGTTCTTCACGCCGTGGGGGCTACGAGTCCGGTCATGCGGGGAGAACCCGCACGCGGTGGAAACGCTGGGGATCAACGTCATCAAGATCCGCTATCAGGCCGTGATCCTCGGCGGCCTCATCGCGGGCCTCGCGGGCGCATGGTTCTCGATGGAGTCGACGGGAGGCTTCCAGGAAGGAATGACGGGTGGCGCCGGGTTCATCGCGCTCGCCGCGCTGATCTTCGGCCGATGGCGCCCGTGGCCCGCGTTCGCCGGCGCGATGTTGTTCGGGTTCACCCGCGCGCTCGGTACCCGGCTCCAGATCCTCGACGTCGAGGTCGGCGACTTCTCGATTCCGAGCGAGTTCTGGCAGTCGCTCCCGTACGTCGTGACGATCGTCGTCGTCGCCGGTGCGATCGGCCGGGCGATCCCGCCCGCCGCCGACGGTCAACCTTACGAGAGATCCCGATGAACGAAGCGTGCTCGTGACCGACATCAGGTGGGACGAGCTACGCACGGCGGCGCTCGACGTCGCGCAACGCGCGTACGCGCCGTACTCGAAGCTGCACGTCGGCGCGGCCGCGCAGGTCGACGACGGGCGCATCGTGACCGGCTGCAACGTCGAGAACGCCTCGTTCGGCCTCACGTTGTGCGCCGAGTGCGGTGTCGTCGCCGCGTTGGCGGCATCGGGTGGGGGACGACTCGTAGCGACCGTCGTCGTCGACGGCGACGGGAGCCCGCTCGTACCCTGCGGCCGCTGCCGCCAGCTCCTCTTCGAGTTCGGCGGCAACGACCTCCTCGTCGCGACGGTCGACGGCCGGGTCCCGCTCTCGGACCTGTTGCCGATCGCGTTCGGCCCCGACGACGTTCCCGAGTAGTTCGTGGACGCCGTCGACGTCATCCGGACCAAACGCGACGGCGGCGAACTGACCGACGAACAGATCCGCTGGTTCATGGCCGCGTACACGGCCGGGGAAGTGGCCGACGAGCAGGCGTCCGCGTTGTGCATGGCCATCTTGTTCCGCGGCCTCGCACCCCGAGAACTCGCGACCTGGACGGCGGCGATGATCGACTCGGGCGAGCGGCTCGACCTTTCCGGCGTCGGCCGACCGACGGTCGACAAGCACTCGACGGGCGGAGTCGGGGACAAGGTTTCGCTCGTGCTCGTGCCGCTCGTCGTTGCGTGCGGCGGCGCCGTGCCGCAGCTCTCAGGACGCGGGCTCGGGCACACCGGCGGCACGCTGGACAAGATGGAAGCGATCCCGGGCTGGCGCGCGAGCCTCGCTCCCGACGAGATGATCGCGGCGCTGCGAACGGTCGGCGGCGTCATCGCGGCCGCGGGCGCCGGGCTCGTTCCGGCCGATCACAAGCTGTACGCGCTCCGCGACGTCACCGCGACCGTGGAGTCGATCCCGCTCATCGCGTCGTCGATCATGTCGAAGAAGATCGCGGAGGGCACCGACGCGCTCGTCCTCGACGTGAAGTTCGGTTCGGGTGCGTTCCTTCCCGACCCGCGCGAGGGCCGAATCCTGGCCGAGACGATGGTCGGGCTCGGCGAGGCGCACGGTGTGCGCACCGCGGCCCTCCAGACGTCGATGGAGACGGTGCTCGGACGCGCCGCGGGCAACGCGGTAGAGGTAACCGAATCGGTCGAGACGCTCCAGGGCGGCGGACCCGCCGACCTGGTCGAGGTGACGGTCGAGCTCGCGCGCACGATGCTGGCGTTGGCGGGTCTCGACACCGAAGACCCGGCCGACGTCCTTGCCGCGGGGCGGGCGTTCCCCGCGTGGCAACAGATCGTCCGGGTGCAAGGCGGTGATCCCGACGCCCCCCTCCCGGCCGCCAACGAGATCGAGGTCGTGCGCGCGCCGGCGTCCGGAGTGCTCACGCGCCTCGACGCCCGGGCCGTCGGCGTGGCTGCGTGGCGGTTGGGCGCGGGCCGGGCCCGCAAAGAGGACCCGGTGTCGGCTGCGGCGGGCGTGATCTGTCGGGCCAAGCCCGGCGACGCGGTGCGCGAAGGCGACGTTGTGCTCGAACTGCACTTCGACGACCCCGCGCGCCTCGGCGCCGCGCTCGACGCGCTCACGGGCGCGTTCGACATCGGCGTGGCCGCGCCCGAACCGCAGCCGCTCGTACTCGCCCGAATCGGTGTGTGAGCAACCGTAGGATGGGTTATGCGTCCTGATCTCGAGTCGATCCGCCGGGCACCCAAGGTGCTGTTGCACGATCACCTCGACGGTGGGCTCCGACCCCAGACGGTCGTCGAACTCGCCCGGAGCGAAGGCTACGAAGATCTCCCGACCTACGACGCCGGCGAACTCGCCGCGTGGATGACACGCGGCGCGAACCGCAGCGACCTCGTGCTGTACCTCGAGACGTTCGAGCACACCGTCGGTGTCATGCAGTCGCGCGACGCGCTCGTCCGCGTCGCGCGCGAATGCGCCGAGGATCTCGCCGCCGACGGTGTCGTGTACGCCGAGGTGCGGTTCGCGCCCGAACTCCACTTGAAGGGCGGCCTGACTCTCGACGACGTCGTCGAAGCGGTGCTCGAAGGGTTCCGCCAGGGGAGCGAGGGACGCAACATCGTCGTGCGCACCCTGTGTACCGCGATGCGCACGGCCGCCCGGTCGGTCGAGATCGCCGAACTTGCGGTCCGCTGGCGCGACCAGGGCGTCTGCGGCTTCGACATCGCCGGGGCCGAGGCGGGCTACCCGCCCACCCGTCACCTCGACGCGTTCCAGTATGTGATGCGCGAGAACTTCCACATCACGATCCACGCCGGCGAGGCGTTCGGTGTGCCGTCGATCTGGGAGGCGCTCCAGTTTTGCGGCGCCGAACGGCTCGGGCACGGCGTACGCATCGTCGACGACATCATCCCCGACGGCAACCGGCCACCGAAACTCGGCCGGCTCGCGAGTTACGTGCGCGACGTTCGTGTCCCGCTGGAGATGTGCCCGACCTCGAACGTCCACTCGGGCGCGTCGCGCAGTATCGCGGAACACCCGATCGGCATGCTCGCCAAGCTCCGTTTCCGTGTCACGGTGAACACCGACAACCGGTTGATGAGCGCGATCACGGTGTCGGAGGAGTACGCCAAGCTGGTCGAGGCGTTCGACTGGGGCTGGGAAGAGATCCGCTGGACGACGATCAACGGTATGAAGAGCGCCTTCCTGCCGTTCGACGAGCGCCTCCACCTCATCAACGAGGTCATCAAGCCCGGGTTCGCCGAGCAGATGCCGGCGTAGTCGCCGGCGCGTAACGTACGCGCCCGTGACACAACTCGCGCATCCCGACTGGGTTCGCCGCTTCAACTACCTCGGTGACATCGCGGGCGACCCGCGCCATGTCGTCGGCCTCGACGTCGACGACCTGCTCGCCACCGCGCGCGCCGACACGGGCCTCACCAACCTGGGTGACGCCGCCGACACTGACTGGGAGGGCTGGGAGGAGACGTTCCGGCGTTGCGTCACGTCGATCAACGAGGAGTCGAACCTTCATCTGCTCGGCCGCGTCCTCACCCGAGCGGAAGTGCTGCGCATCCTGCGCACCTGGCTGCGCCTCCAAGACGTGTGGCAGACCGTGCCCGCGATCGCGGCCGAACCCATCGAGGCACCCTTGTTCGTGGTCGGCCCGCCCCGCACCGGCACCACGATCCTGCTCGAACTCCTCGCCCTCGACCCGCAGCTGCGAGCGCCGCTCGCGTGGGAGGCGCTGCACCCGCTCGACGACGCGCCACCCGAACGCCGCCTCGAACTCTCCGAAGCCGAGCAGGAGTTCTGGGCCGACATCCACCCTGCGTTCATGAGCATGCACGAACTCGCGAGCGACCTGCCGTGCGAGTGCGTGAACTTTCTCGCCTACGACTTCGCGGGCCCGTACTTCTCGATGCTGTACGACACGCCGAGCTTCACCGGGTGGCAGCTCGAACACCTCGAGACGCTCGGCCGCGTATACCGCTTGCACCGGCGGATGCTCCAGACGTTTCAAAGCGGGAGTGCACCAAGGCGCTGGTTGTTGAAGTCGCCGTACCACGTTGCGACCCTGCCCGCGCTCTTCGCCGAGTATCCGGATGCCCGCGTGATCCACACGCACCGTGACCCGCGCAAGTTCATCGCGTCGCTCGTGAGCATCCTCTCCGCGGTGCGGTTCATGCGCAGCGACGCAGTCGATCCGGTCGCACTCGGGCCGCTGATGGAAGTGACGTACCAAATGTTCCTGGACGGAACGATTGCGCAACGCGAGAGCGGGGAGATACCGAACGATCAGATCGTCGACAGTCATTTCGTCGACTTGATGCAAGATCCCGTCGCCGCGTTACGCAAACTCTACGAAGGTCTTGCCCTTGCTTGGCCCGCCGGTCACGATCGCGTAGTCACCGGGTACCTCGAGTCGAAGCCAAAGGCGAAACATGGCGAGCACAAGTATTCGTACGCGGATCTCGGACTCGACGACGCCCACGTACGCGCCACATTCGCAACCTACGTCGCCCACTACGGCATCAGTGAGGAGTAGCCGACGACCTCGGCCTGCGGCGTCGAGATGTCGCCCTCGGGGAGGAAGTAGCGCCAGAACACCATGCCGAACGATCGGCCTTCGGTGTCGAGCCAGTTCGCCCCGCCCGGATCGCGGTGCGCGAGAACGATCCGGAACGTGCCGTCGGATTCCAGCTTCGTTTGGGCCCGGTTGAACGACACGCGGCGGTGCACGTAGTCGAACGTCTGGAGGTGGCGGTTCCACAGCGTGACGTTGGCGCAGCGGCACTCGGGCCAGCGCCCCGTGATCACGAGCGCCTCCTCGGGACCGAGCACGAACGGCGCCATGCTGTACGCCGCGTCGGCCGCGGCGAGGGCGTGGTCGCCTGGTTTCACGGGCGGCGGGAACCGGTTCGGCTCACGCGATACGAACGCCGGTTGGTCACCCTCGCCCGGTCGCGTCTGTTCCAGTGTGCGCGTCCGTATGTAGTTCGTGACCCGCCGGAACCCGGCCGCGATCACCGCGTCGGTCGGCGGCGGAAGCGGACCGGGGCCGTCGAGCACTTCGATGTCGAGCGCGACGTCGGGACACGGCGGGATCGCGGGCGACCGCTCCTGCTCCCAGTAGTGGCGCGTCGTGACGCGCATCGCGTCGGCGTCGAGGCCGATCCAGTTGCGGTTGCGTGGTGCGCCGCCGAGCACGATGTCGAAGCGGCCTTCACGGTCGATGTCGAAGTCGGTGTCGTTGAGCACCCCGGCCGTCCGCTCGGGAAACCCGCCCGGAATCCCGCCGGCTTCTACCGTGAACGAGACGTATACCGCGCCGGCCGTGCGGCCCCGCACCCGGTAGGTGTGCTCGGGCGAGACAGATGCGTCGAAGTAGATCGCGTCGGCGTTGTCACCCAAGCTCTTGCGCGTCGAGGTGACGATCTGGCGGAAGACGGGTTGCGCAGGATCGTCGTCGAAGTGGCCGACGAGGCCACCCTCGAGCAGGTTGGCAACCACCCGCAACGCCCCCGCGACGTCGTCGGGCGCGTTGAGGCCCCATTCGCTACCCGCGAACCGTTCCCCGACCTCGCGCACGGTCCCGAGCATTTCCTCGAAAGCTACGAAACTCTCCGGGGTGCCTCCCACAGGCGTCGTCCTAGCAGAGTCCCGAGCAGGAGTGCGACCGAGCCGGGGCCGGGGGGTGAAGGACATTCCGAAATGGGTTCTGGTACTTTGCGCGCAGCCACGGGGGAGCAGGCGGGCCATGATTCTGAACCGAAATGTCGTCGCGCTTGCCCTGGCCGTCGCGCTGCCCGCGTTCGCGGCGTGCAGCAGCAGCGGCAGCGGCGAGCAGACCGTCGTCGTGCGCAACCCCGACGACGTGCGTGTGATGAGCCCCGACGAAGTCGCGGAGATGCGCGAGGCGGTCGCCAACTCTGACGAAGCGGGCGCGGCCGCCGACGCCACCGGGGCCACGGTTCCGCAGAACGAAGACGACCGGCCCGTCGAAGCGCGGATGTTCGAGGCGTTCACGACGTTCCGCGACTGTCTCGCCGACGACGGCTATGAGCTCGAAGGCGACCCCAGAGATCCCAACAACCCGGCGATGCAGAATCCGGACTACGTCGCCGCCCTGACGAAGTGCGCGGCGCGCTCGAACATCGCGGAGATCTTCCAAGAAATGCAAGCAGCCGCGGAGAACTAC
>JANNHK010000095.1:0-3223 GCA_031404355.1 Actinomycetes bacterium | reverse complement strand
TCCGGCCTCTTCGCCGACTTCGCCGACGACGCAACGTTGCAAACCCACTAACGATCCGAAATTGCGAAATAGGACGTCGAAAAACGGCGTGCCATTTCGCAATTTCGGCTGGGTGGGGTCAGTACCGTGATGGCTTGATGGATGCGTGCGACACGCTCGACGAGCTGGCGGCCGACCCTGAGTTCGCGGGGCGGCTGGTGCACCGCGAGGTGTTGCCCGAGCGGGCCGTGCGCTACTCGGGTACCCGGCAGCCGGTGCACCCCGAAATCACCGAACGGCTCGCGGCGCGGGGAATCGACGAGTTGTACGTGCACCAGGCGCGCGCGGTCGACGCGCTGCGCGCCGGGACGAGCACCGTTGTCGCGACGGGCACCGCTTCGGGCAAGTCGCTCTGCTACCAGATTCCGATCGTCGAATCGGTCCTCACCGACCGCCGCGACACCGCCCTGCTGATCTTCCCGACCAAAGCGCTGGCCCAAGATCAACTCCGCGCGCTGCGGTCGTGGCTCGTGCCCGGGTTGCGCGCGGTCACGTACGACGGCGACACCGACACCGACGCGCGCACGTGGGCCCGCAAGAACGCGAACGTCGTACTCACCAACCCCGAGATGCTGCACGTCGGGATCCTCCCGTCGCACAAGCGGTGGGCGACGTTTCTCATGCGCCTGCGGTACGTCGTCGTCGACGAACTGCACACGTTGCGCGGCATCTTCGGCAGTCACACCGCGCACGTGCTGCGGCGGTTGCGGCGCATGTGTGAGCACTACGGCGCGTCACCGACGTTCTGCTTCGCCAGCGCGACCATCGGCAACCCCGCCGAACTGGCCACGGCCCTGTGCGGCCTTCCCGTCGAGCAGATCGACGACGACGGTTCACCCCGCGCCGAGAAGGTGTTGGGCTGCTGGCAGCGACCGCTGCTCGACGCCCACTCCGGTGCGCGCGCGTCGGCCAACGTCGAGACCGCGCAGCTCTTGGCGCACTTCGTGCGTGCGGGACACCCGACCCTCGCGTTCACCCGGAGCCGGCGGGGCGCCGAACTCGTCGCCCAACAGGCCCGCCGTCGCCTCGAACACGCCGAACCGGGGCTCGGGCAACGGGTCGCCGCGTACCGCGCCGGATACCTCGCCGACGAGCGCCGCGCGCTCGAACACGACCTCACGTCGGGCACGCTGCTCGGTGTCGCCGCCACCACTGCGCTCGAACTCGGCATCGACGTCGGTGGGCTCGACGCGGTCATCCTCAACGGATTCCCGGGAACGCTCGCGTCGATGTGGCAACAGGCGGGGCGGGCCGGGCGCACGGGACGCCGCTCGGCCGCGGTGCTCGTCGCGGGCGACGACCAGCTCGACCAGTGGTACGCCGCGCACCCCGACGAACTCGTCCACCGGGCACCGGAACGGGCCGTGGTCAACCCACAAAACCCGTACGTACTGCGCGCCCAGGTCGCGTGCGCGGCCCACGAACTCCCCCTCGCGCCCGACGACGAACGCTGGTTCGGCGAAGGCATCGACGACGCGGTGCGCGACCTCGTACACGCCGACAAGCTGCGGCCACGCGGCGGACGCATGTACTGGGCCGGCGAACGCGCCCCGGCGCCCGAAGTCGGGCTGCGTACCGGTTCGTCGGTCGAGTACCGGCTCGTCGACAACACCGACTGGCGCACCATCGGAACCGTCGACGACGCTCGCGCGTTCGCCGTCGCGCACCCCGGAGCGATCTACCTGCACCAAGGTCGCCAGTACCGGGTCGAGCGTCTCGACACGACCGACCACGTCGCGTTTCTCGAGGAGTGCGACGACGCCGACGAGTACACGCAGCCGCGCACCGAGACCGACATCACGATCATCGCCGAGGACCAGTCCACTCCGCTCGGCGAAACGGTGGTGCACCTGGGCACGGTCGAGGTCAGCAACCAGGTCATCGCGTACCAACGCAAGCAGATCTCGACGAACTCGGTCATCGAAGTCGTCGAACTCCAACTCCCCGAACGCTCGCTCGTGACACGCGCGTGCTGGTACACGGTCCCCGTCGAGACGGTCGCCGCCGCCGGTATCGAGCCTTCGCAGTTGCTCGGCACCGTACACGCGGCGGAACACGGACTGATCGGGATGCTGCCGCTGTTCACGATCTGCGACCGGTGGGACGTGGGCGGCGTCTCGATGGCCATGAGCCCGCAGACGGGCGAGCCGACCATCTTCGTGTACGACGGCTACCCCGGTGGCGCCGGCATCGCCGAACTCGCATACGAGGCCGCGGCCCGGCACGCGGCGGCGACGCTCGACCTCGTGGCGTCGTGCCCGTGCGAAGACGGCTGCCCGTCGTGCGTGCAGTCGCCCAAGTGCGGCAACTGGAACGAGTACCTCGACAAACGCGGCGCGATCGTGTTGCTCGGGCTCATGGCCCGCGAACTGGCGCCGACTCCGCTGCGCTGAAGTCGACCTCGGCGCGCGCCCGGGCCCGCCCGGGTTCGCCAAGTCCGGCGCCCGCCTCGATCTCGACTTCGACCTCGGCAGCAAGACCCTCGCAGTCGCAGCGCACCAACTCGGCACCGTTCATGCGCGCGGTCGCAGCCGCGGCGTCATGCGCGGCGCGGCCGCCGCGGCCGAGCGCGAGTTGGTCGGCCGCGGCCAACGCCGCCGCGTCGGCCGCGGCCTCCGCCCGAGCTTGCACGAGCACGGCGGCACCCAAGCGGCCGAGCCCGAGGCAACACGCGGCAATCAGCGCCAACATGCCGATCGCGAACACACTCACGTTGCCGGCCTCGCGGCCCGGACTCGTCACCGCTCGGCCCGCATCGTCGAATGCGCCTCGAGTTCGATGTCGGGCAACAACACACCGATGAGCGGGACGTCGGTTTTCACCGTGTAGTGCACGTACACGACGACGGGGTCGCCGACCTTGCCCCGCCGGCGGATCTCGACCTCGGCTCCGTCGAGTACGCGGTTCGCCGCCGCGCCCACCCGCTCGTCGTCGCCGCCGACGCTCGCCTCCCGGGCCGCCTCGCGCGCCGCGTTGACCGTCAGCACGTGGTCACGGATGACCAGCGCCCCCTGCACGAGCACGAGCAGCAACATCATCACGAGCGGCAACACGTACGCGAACTCGACGGTCGACTGTCCGGACTGAGCACGCCACTTCGTTGGGCCCGGGGTGGGGCGCGCCCCACGCGCGCCCCACCGCCGGGATTGGGGGGCCAAAAAACCGGCAAGACCATGTCGATAAC
>JANNHK010000094.1:0-5297 GCA_031404355.1 Actinomycetes bacterium | reverse complement strand
CTACCCGTTGCACGCGATCTACGGCTTCTTCGACGCGACGACCGCGCACCGCTGGTGGTTCATGTCGCACCTCTGGTTGGCGTCAGGCACCATGTTCGCCTGGGCCCGTCATCGTTGGGCGTCGAACCCTGCGGCAATCGTTGCCGGTAGTGCGTACGCGCTGAGCGGCTTCTTCATATTGCACCTCAAGTTCACACCGTTCCTGATCGTGGCGGCGTGGTTGCCGCTGGTGTTCCTCGGAATCGACCTGGTGCGAGAGCGATGGACAACGCCGCGGGCGGCGACCGTCGCCGTGCCGCTCGCACTCGTGGCCCTCGCGGGTCACCCGCAGATGCTGTACTACTCCGGCCTCGGGCTCGCGACCTATGTCGTCGTGACCGCGATATTCAAACCCGGATCGCGACGATGGGTGGGGCGCGTCGCAGGCGCGCTGAGCCTCGGCCTCGGACTCGCGGCCGTCCAGCTGCTGCCCCTGCTTCGGTTCTCGAGCATCAGCGTCCGCACCCAGCTGACGACCGACCAGGCGTTCGACCTCTCCGCCGAGCGTAGACACCTGCTGACGTTCCCGTTCCCGCACCTGTTCGGCGCGGCTGACGGCGACGCGTTTCACGCGCCATGGACCGGAGGCCTCCAGTACGAAGAGGTCGGCCAGTTCGCCGGCGCGACGATCGTCGTGCTCGCGATCTACGCGCTGACCCGACTCTGGCGCGTTCCCGCCGTGCGCGCCCTCTTCGCAGTCGGGCTGGTGGGCATCCTGATCATGCTTGCGGATGCCACCCCACTCGGAGACCCGATCTACAACTTCCTTCCGCTCGCCGACCGGTTCCGGGTGTGGGCGCGCGCGTCGCTCCTGCCGAACATCGCCCTTGCCATGCTGGCCGGTGCCGGGGTGCAGCAACTCTCCCTGGCGCGCCGGACCGCCGTCGCCTGGTTCGCGGGCGCGGGCGTCGCGCTGACCGCCCTCGCCGTTGCGCTCCCGCACATCGGTTCGATGCGCACCTACCTGGCGACGGAGTCGTTCAGCGCAGCGGCACGCGCGCTTCCCATCGCCGCCGTCCTCGTGCTCGCCGTCGCCGTCGCGCTCGTCCCGCTCTACCGGCGGGTCGGCATGGGTGCGGTCGTGGCCGTGTGCGCCGTCGAAGTGATGTTCTTCGCGAGTGTTGCCACGTGGAACGCGCGCAGCTTCTCGCCCGACGCGGCGAAAGCCTTCTACGACGAAGACGAGCCGCCGATCTTCGACGAGGTGTACGACGCGCCGGGCGGGATCGACCGCTGGTACACGGAGACGTACTCGTTTCGTATGGAGTCGCTCATCAAGGATTTGTACGGGATCACGGCGTTCGATCCCCTCGCGCCCAAGGAGTTCACCGAGACCGTCGGGGGCATGACCTACGACGGGTTCGCCACCCGAAACGACGTCTGGCAGGACAACTGGCTCCCCGACGTGCTGCGTATCACCACGCTCGTGCTGGGCGACAGCAACTCGCCCGAGGGCGACGACTGGCGGCTCACCGACGCCCTGCCCGGAAACCGGTTCATCATTTGGAACCGTGAGCCGCGCCTTCCCGAGGCATACCTCGTCGGAGCGGTCGAGTCGATCGACCTGCCCGCGATCCGCGAACGACTCCTCGACTCGGACGCCGACTTCGACGAGCGCGCGTACGTCGAGGGATACCTCGAAGACAGCGCCGGGATCCTGGACCATCCGGGCCCGGCCGGTACCGTGCTCGACTCGGACGTGCTCGACACGGGCGATGTCGAAGTCGTCGCCGACCGCGACGCACTCCTCGTGCTCGCGTACGCGTGGCAACCGGGTTGGAAGGCATCGGTCGACGGCAACGAGGTCGAGGTCGTACGCGCGAACGGCCTCGTGCTCGGAATCCCGGTTCCGAGTGGTCAGCACGACGTCCATGTGTGGTTCGAACCGCCGGGGATGCGGCTCGGCGCGTTCATCACAGTGCAGAGCCTGGCAATCCTCGTGCTCGTGGCGCCGGTCGGTGCGTGGTGGCGGCGCCGGCTCCCGTCGGTAGCATCGCCGGATTGTGAAGTCACGTCTGCTGACGACGACTGACGGCCTACGACTCGAAGCCGAGTACTGCGCGCCCGACGATGCCGCGTCGGTGGGCGTCGTGTTGTGCCATCCGCATCCGCAGTACGGAGGCACGATGCGCAGCCTCGTCACGTCCGAGCTGTTCGATGCCCTCCCGCGGCTCGGCTATGCGTGCCTGCGATTCAACTTCCGCGGCGTCGAGGGCAGCGAGGGCGGGTGGGCCGAGGGGCGCGACGAGCCGCTCGACATCGTCGCCGCGATCGACGCGCTCGCAGTCGAGATCGCGCCGGGCACACCGGTGGCGCTCGTCGGCTGGTCGTTCGGCGGCGATATGGCCCTCTCGGTCACCGACGAACGCGTGTCGGCGTGGGTTGGGATCGCACCGCCGCTGCGATTCCGCGCCACGTTCGGCGCGGCCACCGACCCGCGGCCCAAGCATCTCGTGCTCGGCGCCCACGACGAGTTCCGGCCACCAACCGAGATCGAGGCGGACACCGCCGGCTGGCCGGCAACCACGACCGAGGTGATTCCCGGCGCGAGTCATTTCTTCGTCGGCCGCACCGACCGTGTGGTCGGAGCGACCGCCGGGTTCCTCGCGAAGCTGAGTTCCTGAAGTCGCGCTAGATGGCGAGCGGTGACGGTGCCATACCGTGACGCTCGAGGAAGCTCACGCGCTTGATGAACGCGTCGCGCCAGGCGACCATGTCCATCTCGAAGTGCTTGCGATCGCCGTCCTCGTAGGCGTGCTCGAGCTCGTCGAACGCGTTGTCTTCCGCGTCGAGTAGCTCGCGGTAGCGCAGGAAGAAATGATCGTCCACGCCACCGTTCGCCGAGAAGTGCGCTTCGGGCATCGGCACCCCCTCGTTCGGCCGGCCTCGGCCGGTACAACCGGATCTGTCCAACGTACCTCGGCAATCCGGGACCCGGGACCGTAGGTATGTGACGATCCCGTGACGAGGTCAGGGTCGGATGGTCACACCTCTTTGGGTGAGAAAGTCTTTCGCCTCCGCGACGGAATGCTGCCCGAAGTGGAAGATCGACGCCGCGAGCAGGCCCGACGCGCCGTGGGCCGCCCCTTCGTGCAGGTGCTCCAGCGTCCCCACGCCCCCACTCGCGATGATCGGCACGTTCACCGCGGCGCCGATCTCGTCGAGGAGGTCGCAGTCGTAGCCGGCGTGGGTGCCGTCGCGGTCCATCGACGTGAGCAGTATCTCTCCCGCGCCCAAGTCGCAGCCGTGGACGGCCCACTCGACCGCGTCGAGTCCAGTTTCCCGCCGCCCGCCGTGGGTGACGACCTCCCACCCGGCGCCCGGGTCGTCGGCGTTGCGCCGGCGGGCGTCGATGGCAAGGACGATGCACTGGTCACCGAACTCGTCGGCGCTCGCGGCGAGCAAGTCGGGCTCGGCCACCGCCGCAGTGTTGAACGACACCTTGTCGGCTCCGGCGCGCAACATGCGGCGCGCGTCTTCGACGCTACGGATGCCGCCGCCGACAGTGAACGGGATGAACACCTGCTCGGCGACCCGCTCGACCATGTGCAGCATCGTGTCGCGGTCGTCGGACGACGCGGTGATGTCGAGGAACACGAGTTCGTCGGCACCCTCGGTGTCGTACCGGGCGGCGAGTTGGACCGGGTCGCCCGCGTCGCGGATCTCGACGAAGCGCACGCCCTTGACGACGCGCCCGGCGTCGACGTCGAGACACGGGATCACCCGGACGGCGAGCACGCCGCGACCCCTTCCTCGACCGTGAAGCGGCCTTCGTAGATCGCGCGCCCGGCGATGACGCCCGCGAGGTGGCGGCCCTCGACCTCGAGTCCGGCGAGTACACGGAGGTCGTCCTCGGTGGCAACGCCGCCGCTCGCAATGACCGGTACCCGCACCGCGGCCAGCACCGTCGCGAGTTGCTCGACATCGGGTCCGGCCAACATGCCGTCGCGGCCGATCTCGGTGACTACCAGCGCGCCGACACCGGGGCGGTCGAAACGCCGGGCGAGATCGACGAGATCCGCGCCGGTCGCCGTTTCCCAGCCGTGGGTCGCGACATCGCGCCCCCGGGCGTCGAGCCCAACGGCGACGCGCCCGGGAAACCGCAGCGCGAGCTCGTCGACGAGTTCGGGATGCTCGACCGCGGCCGTGCCGACGACGACGCGCTCGACGCCGGCTTCGAGGAGCGCTTCAGCCCGGGCCGCGTCACGAACGCCGCCACCCGATTGGACATTGCTCGTGAGGTGATCGCAGATCGATCTGATCGCGTCGCGGTTCGTGGCGATGCCCGAACGCGCGGCGTCGAGGTCGACGACATGGATCCACCGAGCGCCCGCGGCCTCGAACCGCTGCGCGACCGCGACCGGGTCGTCGCTGTACTGCGTCTCGCGGTCGTAGTCGCCTTGTTGTAGCCGCACGACGCGCCCGCCGCGAAGGTCGATAGCCGGGTAGAGGTCCATCACGCGGCGTCGACGAAGTTCTGGAGGAGCCGGAGTCCGGTCGTGCCGCTCTTCTCCGGGTGGAACTGCGTCGCCCACACCGGCCCCTGTTCCACCGCCGCCGCGAACCGGCGACCGTACTCGCACCACGCGGCGACGACGGCACCGTCGTCGGGACTGGGTGCGAACGTGTGCACGAAGTACAACCACGCGGGGTCGGGCAGACCGGCCGCGAGGCGACTCCCCGGAACAACCTCCAGCGTGTTCCAGCCCATCTGCGGGAGCCGGACCGTGGCCGGAAGACTCGTGACCCGGCCCGCGAAGACACCGAGCCCCGCCACCTCGGGCGATTCGTCGCTCGATTCGAACAGCATCTGCATTCCGATGCACACGCCGAGGAACGGGCGCCCGTCGGTCGCGGCTTCCTTCGCCGCCGGCTCCAACCCCGAGTTCCGGAGCCCGTTCATGCACGCGCCGAACGCCCCGACACCGGGCAGCACGACCTTGTCGGCCCGCGCGATCTCCCCCGCATCCGATGTGAGGCGCGCGTCGGCCCCGAGGTGTTGCAGCGCCTTTTCAGCTGAGCGCAGATTCCCTATCCCATAGTCGATGACGGCGATCACTATGGCTCCCTCGGTCGCCGCGTCGGGGCCTTCGGCAAGTGGGCAACGCCCTGCGTCCGCACGATCACTATGGCTCCCTCGGTCGCCGCGTCGGGGCCTTCGGCAAGTGGGCAACGCCCTGCGTCCGCACGAGCACTATGGCTCCCTCGGTCGCCGCGTCGGGGCCTTCGGCAAGTGGGCAACGCCCTGCGTCCGCACG
>JANNHK010000093.1:0-8824 GCA_031404355.1 Actinomycetes bacterium | reverse complement strand
GGTGGTCGATGCCATGGTGGCACAAGGCATTGCCGGCGTTGTGGTCGCTGGCACCGGCAACGGCACGGTGGGCGCGGGTCTGCACGCGGCGCTGTGCAATGCGAACGCCACGGGTGTGCGGGTGGTGCGCGCGAGCCGCTGCGCCAACGGCGCGGTGATCGGCGGCGACGATGCCGAGCTGCCCGGTGCCGGTGCATTGACCGCGGTCCAGGCGCGGGTCGAACTGATTTTGCGATTGCTGCAGCAACCCGTCTGAGCGTTTTCGGCGGCGGGTCGCGCCGCTCGACACCGCAGTTGCGGGGTGCTTTTGTGCAAGGCGGCCTGCGCAGTGTGCAGCGCGTGATCGATTGCACGAATTGCGCGCCCCCCTGATCCGGGTTCCACCCGGAATGCGGTCTGGGTTGCAGTGTATCAACGCGTTACAAGCTCGTCCGTGGCGAATCAATGCACCCCGCTTCTCACTTCAAAACCGACACAGGACTAGCAATGAGCGACATCACCGGCACCAGCGGCAGCGACAACCTCAATGGAGGCAGCGGCGCTGACATCATCGATGGCGGCCTGGGCAACGACAAGATCAGTGCCGGCAGCGGCAACGACCAGGTGGACGGCGGTGCGGGCAGCGATGCGGTCAACGCGGGCTCGGGCAACGACACGCTCATCTACAACCTGAGCGAAAACCTGGGCGGCGCCAAAGACGTCTACACCGGCGGGTCCGGCGTCGACACCGTACTGTTGGAACTCACGCAAGCGCAGTGGACCGACCCTGCCATTCGCGCCGAGCTGCAGCGCTACGTGTCGTTCCTCGCAACGGTCAAGACGAACACTCAAGGCGAAGTCTCGAATGGCAGTGCCAGCGACTTCACTTTCAAGTTTTCGACTGGCACGTCGCTGACGGTGCAGATGATGGAGACGCTGGCGATCTCGTTGCAGCTTCGAGATGGGAGTTACCAGTCGATCAATTACCTGCTGGGGCGCGTGTTCGGTGCGCCTTCGCCGGCAGCAACCGGTGGGCCGGTGACCGTCTCGACCTGACCGCGCCGGGTGTACGTCATGTCGGTAGCGGAACGCTGGTCGCCACCGGGGCCCCACACCGTCGTCTGTTTGGTCACGCGCCCGAGTGCGTCGTACTCCGACAGTGTCACGAGGCCGGAGGGGTCGGTCTGGCGGCGCAGGTTGCCCTGCGAGTCGTAGTCGTAGAGCGTGTCCGGGCCGCGGCCGACGTTCCCCGTCCGTCGCAACCCCGGCGGAACAGCGCCGAAGCCGTGGTCTTCGCCGGCGGCGGTGTACGTCGCCGACTTTCGCAGGCCCGCCGGGTGTTCGTCTGTCGTGGGTGACGTCTCCGCGATCACATCACCCTGTGGGTTGTACTCGTACGTCGTTCGGTAGTTGTCGTCCTCCGCCCCCACCGAACGCGCGTCGCGTGTCGCGATGCGCCGGTTGTCGGAGTTGTAGTCGTGGTAGGTGCGGTGCCCTGTGCCGTCTGTTTCCGACTTGACGTTGCCCTTCTCGTCGAACTCGAACATCCCGACGTTATTGTTCGGGTCCGTGACCTTCCACCGGAAGCCGTTGGCGTCGTACTCGTACAGCGTCGTCCCGCCCTTCGGGTCGACGATCGACGTCGTTCGATACTGCTGGTCATAGCTGTAGGTCGACTCGAAGCCCCTGCCGTCCTCCACGACGGTCTCGCCGCCGTTGAAGACGAACCCCGTCCTGTCGCCTTCACCGTTCTCGGTGAACTCGACCCGACCCTCAGGGTCGTACTTCACGAAGATCGCGGTGTTGCCCTTCGGCCGCGTGATGCGCTCGAGCTGCTGTCCCGTGTACGAGTATCGCTCGCACGAACCGTTGACCACGTCGGGGTTGCGTGGGTCGCACGCGGCCCGCAACAACGTTCCGTCGTAGGCGTAGTTCCAGACGAGTTCCGCGGTCTGAGCATCGGGCTGGTCGGTCTTGATCGACGTGATGCGCCCATCGGCCACCGTGACGTGTAGCGACCGTTGCGACGCCGTGTCCGTGAGCCGGGTGAGTAGACGAGTGGTCTCGTCGTAGACGAGTTGCACGCCGCGCCCGTGCGCGTCGCGGATCTCGAGCAACCGCCCGTCGGAGTGGAAGACGTGCGCGACGCTCTTGTCCTTGGTCTCGAGCCTGTACGCGCCCCCGAACAGGTCGGTGAGCGTGGTCGGATAGCTGTCTGGGGCTTCGAATCCCCCGCCGGCCTTCGGCTTGTGGGTCTCGCGGCGACCGTCGGGGTAGATGATCGTCACTTCGCCCGACGTGGGCTCCCGGTCGGCGCGCATGTCGAGCAACGAGCTCCAGCCCGTTCCGAACAGGCCGACGCGTACGTCGTAGCTGTTGTACACGCGCTCGATCTGGAGTTCGGGTCCGACGCCCTCGACCTGCGCGTCGGTCGCGGTCCAGACGAAGTTTCCCGACGCGATGTGCACGTTGGCGACAATGTCGCCATAGGAGTCGAGCCCGAACGTCCGCGGGACGATGGCATTGCCGCCGACCGCGTTATGCAGCATCTGGCCGCGTTCCGGGTTGTCGGTGATGGTGCTGACCGCGAAGAACCCGCGCGGAGTCTCGCTCTTCGCCAACGCGATCGCGGTCGTGTCCGGTGGCACTTGATAGACGTACGCGTGCGGGAAGTCGGTGCGCGGACCGTTGCTCACATACACCTGGTACGCGGCTGCGCCCGGGACGGCGTCCCACTGGAGATAGACGTTCTCCGCGTCCTCGTCCATCACGAGGTGTTTGCGTTCTGCGTCGGGGATTGCCGGGTGTTCGATGATCTCGTGTTCGAGCTCGGCGTTTCCACCGACCCACTGAACGAACGACTCGTCCAGCACCAGTTCGCCGCTGATCAGCGGGACCAATGTGAGGTCGGTCCACCAAGTCTCGCCGGGCGCGATCTCGCGGTTCGTGTACCGCAGCTGCTGACGCGGTTGGTAGATGTAGTTGAGCTTGCCTTCCTTGTAGAACTCGAACTGCGCGTTGTACACGGGAATGTCGGAGACGTTCTGGAGTCCGACGCGCACGTGGTACGGGCTGCCGCGGATCGCGAGGTCGTCGGCGTCGACGATCATCTTCGTCGCGCTCGCACCCCACACCTTCAGTGGCTCGCTCGCGACCGCATGCAGGTTGACTGGAGTACCGAACGGGAACAGCGCCGCGTCGTAGTCGGCGGTCAGCCGGTGCTCACCTTCTTTGTCGCCGCGCACGTACCAGATGTGCTCGACGGTTGCGCCGCCGGGAATGTCGTCCATCGCGGCCGGGTTCTGCTGCGGCGCCTGCAGCATGTCTGCGAAGGAGAGTTCCGGCGGCAGGTTCAGCGTTCCGCGACCGTTGACGAACGCATACTCCGCCGGCGCGTTGTTCGTGACGATCAGCTTGACCTCGAAGAATTCCTTGAGGTAGCGCGCTTCACCGGGGATCACGAGGAACTGGAGCGCCGGAGGCTTGTTCGCCTCGACGGGGATCGGCGAGATCGTCGTGTGCTGATCCGGGTGGTCGAAGTCGCAGCGGGTTTCCTCGCACGGAGTACCGGGGCCGGTTGCGAATGTCCCGTCAGGCCGCGCGTACACGGTGACAGGATCGGGGAACGCGAGCCAGATCTCGAACTTGTAGATGATGAAGTTCTCGTCGGCGCGCAGGTCGATCCCCGCCTGCGAGATCTCGAGCGGCGTCATGCGCCGGTGTTCGAGCTTGGCGACGCCGATGTCACCGGCGGTCAAGGTGATGGACGCGCTCGCGGTCTTGTCGCGCACCCGCACGGAGCCGTTGCCGGGAAGAAACCCGGTGGCGACGGCGTAGGCCGTGTAGTCGCCGTCGTCGAGCCCTTCGAGGTACGCGACGCCGTCGGAGCCGGTGACAGCGCGGTAGCGGCCGTCCTGCTCGTCGACGACGAGCACGGTCGCACCGATGAGCGGGTTGCCAGACGCGTTCTTGACCGTCACGCCCACCCGCTGATCGGGCCGGGGCGCTTCCTTCACGGTCACCACAAGCGTGTCGGCGGTCGGTTCCTCGTTGCCGAAGAGCGGCGTCACCGTCAACGTGACGTCGTACTCGCCGGCCGTGCTCCACTTGTGGGTGACGCGACCACCGGTGGAAGTGGTCCCGTCACCCCAGTTCCAGGTGTAGGTGCCAATCCCGAACGCAGGCTTGGAGTCGCGGCCGTCGAAGGTGTCGGTGGCGTTGACGAGCAGCACTCGGTCGTCGCCCGCGATCGCCTCGAGCGGCGCGTCTTCGACGACTCGGATCTGCATCGTCGTGAACGTCATCTGCGTCGCCGACGTCGCGACCGCGGCTACCGTGTACACGCCCGGGTCGTCGAACGTGTGCGAGGCCGTCGCGCCGTCGACGCTCAGCCCGGGGCCGAACTCGAATCGGACGGTGGCAGGGCCGGGCCCGGTGACGGTGGACGTGAAGTCGACCGTCGTCCCCGCGACAACGAGCGTCTCCGACGCACTCATCGTGATGTCGAGCGCGTGTTCGACTTGGTGTTCGATCTCGTTCGAGTCCGCGGCCGCGTAGCTGGCGTCGCCGCCGAAGTGAGCGACGGCCTCGTGGTCGCCGAGCCCGAGCACGGTCGTGGTGATCGCGGCCTGTCCGGAGTTGTTCACGGCAACGGTGCCGAAGCTCAGGCCGTTGATCTCGAAGGTCACGTAGCCGGTCGGCCGCGTGATCGCGGGTGCGACCGGTGTCAGCGTTGCGACGAACGTCGTGGCCTTGCCCACACCGGTGATGTCGGCGTGGTCGTCGAGGGTGAGCGTGAGGGTGCCGCCCGTGACCTGGTGGGTGAACGACGACGACGTACGCCGGGCGTACTGGGCGTCGCCCTCGTAGACGGCTTTCAGGGTGTGCGTCCCGCCGGAGAGCTTGTTGGTGGTGACCGTCGCGCTGCCATCGGCCCCGAGTGGGATCTGCTCGTAGCCGGTGGAGCCCTCGACCAGGACCAGGGTGCCGGTCGGTACGGGCGTGGGCGACCCGACCGGGCGCACCGTCACCTCGAACGAGGCGGGGGCGCCAAGCGCGGTCGGCCCCGGCGCCGGCGTGGCGGTCACGGTGACCGTGCGCAGCACGGTGGCGACGATGCCGGACGCGGTGCGCGGGTTGAACGACCCGCTGCCGTCGTACTTCAGGGAGAGGTTGTGCGGGCCGAGCGCGAGCGCGACCGACAGGGCGGCCCGGCCGCTCGCGTCGAGCGGAACGTTGGCGAGTTCGGTCACACCTTCCATGAGCCGCACGGTGCCGGACGGCGTTCCGGCTCCGGGCGCAACCGCGGTCACGACGGCCGTGATCTGGAACGGGTCGCCGTCGGGCAGGGTGAGCGACTCGACCTCGGCCGCGACCGAGACCGAGGATTTCACGACCAGGTAGTCGACCTGGTTCGACGTGCCCGTCGCGTAGCGCGTATCGCCGCCGTACAGACCTGTGATCGGGTGTGTTCCCACGCTGCGGTTGCTCACCGTCAAGCTTCCGATGCCCAGCGGGTTGAGCACGATCGTTCCGATGGTCGTGGTGCCGTCGCGCAACGTGACGAAACCGCTCGCGAACGGCAACTCGGGATCGTCGGGCACGACGCGCGCCGTGAAGGTCGCGCCTTCACCGAAGAAGCCGGGGTTGATCGACGACGTGAGCGTGACCTGCACCGGTCGGCCCGCGATAACGAGCGATGCCGGTGCCGAGGTCGAGACGGGGTGGTTCGGTGTCCCAAGGTACGCGGCCCGCAGCGAGCGGGTGCCAACCAAGAGATCGGTCGCGACGAAGGATGCAACACCCGCCGCGTCGACGGTGCCCGTGCCGAGTACGCGCGTACCGTCGCGGAACTCGACCTCTCCGGCGACGACCGGGTTGCCTTCGCTATTCACTGTCGCGTTCAGCGCCACCGGGTCGCCGAAGCGCGGGCTGGGTCCGGCATCGACGGCGAGCGTCGTGACCGTCCCGGCGGTAACGGTCAGCGTCACCTTGGGCGACGACATGGTGGCGTACCCCGCGTCGCCGCCGTACGACGCTTGCATGCTGTACGTCCCACGCGCCTTGCCCGGCACGGTGAACACCGCCCGCCCGGCCACAAGTTGCACGGTTATGGGGTTCTTCGTGTTGACCTTGAGCGTGGCGTAGCCCGTCGGCGTTGCCGTCGCGGGCGGGACCGGAACAACCTGCGCGGTCCAGGTTGTCGCGACGTCGTTCCCGACCGGGTTCGCATCGGGTACCAGCGTCATGGTCGCGGTACCGCGCGTAATCGTGACCTTGGCCGTATTGGTCGACTTCGCGGTGTCGTAGGTCGTGTCGCCGAGATAGAGGGCGGTGACCTGACGCCCGGTACCGACGGGGATGGCGGTCGCCGTCGCAGTCGCGCGGCCGGTCGCGTCGAGCACACCCGTCGCCGTAACCGTTCCGGCGACTTCGAAGTTCACGACGCCGGTCGGGACCGGCGCGCCGGTCGGCGGCGCGACGGTCGCGGTGAGGGTCACCGGGGCGCCGTACACGACGGTCCCCGGGGTCACGGTGGCCGTGACCGATTGCACGGTTCTGCGTACGCGCTGCGTGAACGTGCCGATCGACGGATCGAAGACGGGGTTGCCCAGGTACGCGGCAGTGAGCTGGTGGTCGCCGACCGCGAGAGTCGAGGACGTGTGCTTCGCGACGCCCAGGGAGCTGAGGGTCAGGCGAACGATTTCGTTGCCGCCGTCGAGGAGCGCGACACTCCCGCCCGGTTTCGGGGTCGTGGCGTTCAGGTTCTTGACGGTCACGGTGAGGGTGACCAGAGCGCCGCTATTGGCGGGGTCGGCGTTCGACACGATCGTGGTCGAGGTGCGCTTCCGGGGTACGACCGACGCGGAACCGAGGTTCCACATGTCGAAGCCGTAGTTCTGCGCCGCGGTCGCGCCGCCGACGTTCAGTGTGTACGGGCCGGACTCGGTGAGCGCGACCGTTCCGGGATGACAGTCACGCATTGACCGGTCGAACACGACGAGTCCGGACGGCGCGCGCAGGTTCCACGTCGCGTAGGTCGAACACGACTGCTGCGTGAATGCGAGCAGTGTTCCCGCAACCCCGTCGAAGTGGTATTGGTCGAGGGCGCCCGATCCTTCGAGGGCGCCCGCTCCGGCATCGGGAACACCGGCCGACACCGTGGTGTGCCCCGACGCGTCGATCGTGAACGACTGCGCCGCCGGCAACGCCGGTGGTGTGTCCGGCGGCAGCTGTGGATCGACCCGGAACAGGTAGTCGCCGAGCTGCGAGTCGTCCGACCAGACGGTGAGGTTGTACCGGCCGGTACGCGCCAGCGTTACGACGCCCGGCTCGGTCGCGTTGCCCATGCGATCGACGAAGACGACGAACCCGTCGGCGCCGCGCAGCGCCCACCAAGTCGGCAGCGACTCGTTGGCGAGGTCGTCGAACTTGAGGCGCTGGCCGGCCGTGCCGTCGAACGTGTACGTGACGTACGTGAGGGCCGACGGCGTGCGGCCGCTGATCGGCGTACCGAACGTGAGCGGCGTCACCGTCGGCGCCTGCTGGGTGAACAGACGGAACCCGTACGTGCCCGTCCAGGTTCCGTCGGGAACGACAGTGATGGTCCACGTCGCCGTTCGGTCAACCACGAAGGTGGTTCCGGAATACGACAACGAGCGGGACGCAATGTCGCGACCCGACGCGTCGCGGACGTAGGCAGTCGCGCTACCACTGGTCCCTTCGATACGCACGAGCCGCCCGGCTTCCGCCGGGAACGAGTACACATCGCGCTGGCCGATCACGCCGACGCGACCCCCACCCGAACCTGGAACACCATCGCTCACGGTCGCGGTCGCCGGGATCGTGAATCGTTGGTAGACGGGTGTCACGTCACGGAGAACGAATCCGTACGCGCCCGTCCAGCGACCGTCCGGAACAACGGTCACAGTCCACCAACCCGACCGATCGACGGGAACGTCGATCGGCGAGTAGTTCAACGGTCGGGACGCGACCTGGCGGCCCGACGCTTCGAGCACGAGCAGGGTTCCCGAGCCGGCAGTCGGCTCGAGGCGCAGCGTCTTTCCGGCGACAACAGGCAACGAGAACACGTCGCGCTCTCCTGCGATTCCGATGCGACCTGCGCCCGCGCTCGGCACGCCGTCGCTCACGGTCGCCTCGGTGGTGATAGCGAACCGTTGCCGCGTCTCGGTCATGTCCCAGAGCGAGAACGTGTACGCGTCCGCCCACAACGGTTGGGCCGCGACCGTCAATGTCCACCTACCCGAACGTGACACCGGAATCGAGATCGGCGAATAGTTCATCGGTCGCGACGCGATCTGCCGACCCGACTCGTCGCGCACGACCAAATCCCCCGAGCCGGTGCTCGGCTCCAGCCGCAGCAACGTCCCGGCGACAACCGAAAACGAGTAGACGTCGGTTTCGCCCACCGCGGAGATGCGGCCGGCGCCCGGGCCCGGAGCACCCTCGGTTACTGCCGAGTTCATCGGCAGTTCGAAGCGCTGCACCGGCCTGATGGGGGTGACGTCGTGCAGTGTGAAGCCATAGGTACCGGTCCAGGTCGACGACGGAACGAAAGTGACGGTCCACCGCCCCGATCGGGTCGTGTCGAACTCGACCGCCGGGTAGTTGGACGGGCGGTCGGTCACGTCGTGGCCGGACGCGTCGCGGACGTACAGCGTTCCCGAGCCGCTCAGGGGCTGGAGTCGGTACCTGCGACCGGGCACGGCGTCGAACTCGTACACGTCGCGCGCGCCGAATGATCCGATGCGACCCGCACCTGCCGAAGGGACGCCGTCCGACACCGGGGTACCGATCGTCAAGGGGAAGTGGTCGACGTCGGCGC
>JANNHK010000092.1:0-2054 GCA_031404355.1 Actinomycetes bacterium | reverse complement strand
CACCCCAATGCGGGTTGGCGTCGAAAGCCACCTGTGTACTGTTGGATATCCACGCATCCCTTTGGGTCACGGGGTGAGGACGGCTCTGGCTACGAGGTCTACGCCGAAGGCGGTCAGGATCGCGAGGTACAGCAGGCCGGTTGCGGCCATGACTGCTGAGTACGACCTTTCCTTCAACGCGTACCAGGTCATCACGACCAGGCCGATGGTGGTGATCGCGCACACCGCCCACATCCAGCCGAGGATGCCGTCGTAGCCGTCGCTCACGGTGCCGTTGAACACTTGCACCATGCCGATTGGCCAGAGGAACACGAGCAGCTCGAACGGCCAGATGATGCCGACCCAGCGCACGAGTTCGCGAACGGGTTCGCGCGGCAAGCCCGGCTGCACGAGATACCAATGGCCCAACAACATGGCGTCGCTCACGGAGCCGAGGAACGCGGCACCGACGACGAGACGCGCCGCCGCGAGGACGTACGGACCTCCGGCGAACTCGGCCGCGACGAGCAAGCCGAGGAAGCCGATCGACGCCGCGATCAGGTCGAGCACCGGCGGAAACTCGGGGCCGGTCTCCTCGACTTCTTCGTCACCGCTTCCGACCATCGCCGCGACGCGTGCCTTCCGCCGAGCGCGCACTTCTTCCTGACCGCGTGCGCCCACGCCCCGACGCGCAACCGACACCGCGAGCCCGACCGCGGCCATGGCTCCGGTCGCGAGCGCGAGCCCACCCGCGAGTTCGTGGCCGTCGGCGAGCAGCACCGCGCCGCCACCCAGTGCCATCAGGCCGAACACGATGCGAATGAGCCAGCCGTAGCCGAGGCTCACCAGGCGATGGCGGGTCGTCACCCAACCGAAGAGCAGACCGCCCGCCGCCCACTGCAACAAGAACGTGCCGGGATCGAGTTCCATGCCCGGTTCAGGCCACCACGGCCACGTCGCGCGGCGCGTTGTTCAGACGGTCGGGACCGTCGGGCGTCGCGACGACGATGTCCTCGAGGCGCATGCCGAACCGGCCCGGCAGGTAGATGCCCGGCTCGACGCTGAACGCGTGCCCGGCTGCGATCGGCGCAGCGTTGCCTGCCACCATGTACGGGTCCTCGTGCGCCTCCTGGCCGATGCCGTGACCAACCCGGTGCACGAAGTACTCGCCGTACCCCGCGTCGGCGATCACGCGCCGGGCCGCGGCGTCGACCTCCTCGCACGGCGTGCCCACTGTCGCCGCCCGCACGCCGGCCTCTTGCGCCTCGGCCAGTACCGCGTACACGTCGCGCACTTCCGCAGTCGGCTCGCCGACGTGGAACATGCGCGTGATGTCCGAGCAATAGCCGCGCATGGTCCCACCGAAGTCGCACAGCACGATCTCGTCCTCCCCGATCACCCGGACGGCAGACGGTTCGTGATGCGGGCTGGCGGCGTGCTCCCCCGCCGCGACGATCGCGAAGTTCGACCGTTCGTGACCCGCCCCCAGCATCCGTTCGACGAGTTCGCGGTGGACGTCGAGTTCGGTGCGTCCCGCGAACGGCCGGGCGCGCATCTCGACCGCGATGGCGTCGACCGCCTCGGCGGCGCGCCGCAACGCGTCGATCTCGGCCGCGTCCTTCACCATCCTCAGCGGGGCGAGCACTTCGGATGCCCGCACGAACGCCGAGTCCGACATGACTTTCTGCAGGTCGAGCACGAACCGCGCCCATGTATGGTCGCCGATGGCAACTCGTCCGGGCCGGAACGCGAGCCGCGCGACGAGCGCGACCGGGTCGTCGGTCTCGTCCCACGACACGACTTCGAACACATCGGGTTGCGGCTCGACCCGCGGCGCCTCCAGCCGGGGAACGACCAGGCGTGCCTCACCCACACGCGGCAGCACCAACATCGTGAGCCGTTCCAGCGGCATCGCCTCGTAGCCGGTCAGGTACGGCAGATCGCGTCCGACCGAGACCAGCAGCACGTCGATATCCGCTTCGCGCATGCGCGCCCTGGCCCGGTTGATGCGATCGAGATATGTGGCTGTCGACGAAGCGGCGCTCATTGCTGCATTCTGGCTCAGACGAACGACA
>JANNHK010000091.1:0-4137 GCA_031404355.1 Actinomycetes bacterium | reverse complement strand
CCGGTGCGCCGCCCACGACGGTCCGCCTGAAGCGGTGGTGGAAGAGCACTGACCTGCTGGTCACGCAGGCGATCCTTGCGATCACCGTGATCGCGTACATCGTGATCAGCGCGATGGACGGGCGCATCGACGGCACGGGAGACACCTCACTCGATCTCGCGTTGTTCGGGCCGTTCGTCGCGCTCGGCGACTGGTATCGCCTCGGCACCAATGCGATCGTGCACTTCGGCCCGATCCACCTCTTCTTCAACATGTTCATCCTGTACCAGGTCGGCCAAGTCCTCGAGCCCGCGACCGGTCACCTGCGGTACCTGCTGCTCTACGTCGTCTCGGTCCTCGGCGGCGCCGCCGGCGCGCTCACGCTCGACCCGACCGCGTTCACCGGCGGCGCGTCGGGAGGAGTGTTCGGCGTTGCCGGCGCGGCCGCCCTCGCCCTGCATCGCCGCGGCGTGCCGTTCATGCAGACCGGCTTCGGGCCGCTCGTCGCGATCAACCTGCTGCTGAGTTTCGTGCTGCCGAACGTGTCGATCGGCGGGCACATCGGCGGCCTGATCGCCGGCCTCGCCGCGGCCGAGGCGATGTTGCAAGCGCGGCGCGTCGGCCAGGCCGCGCTCGGGATCGCCGGCGCGGTAGCCGTCGGCGCGATCGCGATCGTGATCTGTTACTCAGCGGTGTAACGCGGGGACCAGCTCGAATTCGCCGGTGTCGTCGTCTTCGACGAGGCGGAATCCGCACTGCTCGGCGAGTTTGGCGCGGCCTTCTCCCGGGCCGACCGCGAGCACGCCGTCACCGGCGCCGAGCGTCACGCGCCCGCGCGGCCGGTAGAGGTAGCGCCCGTTGCGGCGGACTCCGAGGAGGTGGAAGCCCGTGTCGTCGCCGAGGCGAGTACCGGCCACGACCGCGCCGTCGAGCGCCGAACCCGCGGCCACGGGGTACTGCACGACGACCTCGTCGGCTTCGCCCAACGCGACCGCGAGCACCGGGTGCATTTCCTCTTCCTGCTCGACGAGCCAGACGAGCTGCTGGGCCGCGTCGCCGATCTCCTCGGACGCGGCGCCGAGGTGCAACAAGCCGCGGAGTGGCGACGGGTCGACCGTCTCCGCGCTGGCCCGCAGCACCCACAACTCCAACTGCTCGCGCATTTCGTCGAGCCGGTCTTCGAGCTTGACGACCTCGGCCGCGAGACCCTGGTCGTTGAACAACAACGCCGAGTACGCCAGCCCGACCGCCGCTTCCGACAGGTTCTTCATCTCGACCAGCACGTCGACGGCCCGGTCGAGGTCTGTGATTGCCGGGTCCTCTTCCACCGCCGCCGCGCGCCATTCGGGCGCGCCCGCCAACACGCGCAGTTCGGCAATGCCCTCGCGCGCGCCGCGCATGATGAGGATGTCGTCGGCGATCACCAGTTCGTCGCCGTCGGGGTCGAAGATCCAGTCTCGGTCGCGCCGCATCGCAACCACGCGCATGCCGACGTCCATCGGGAGTTCGACGTCTTCGAGCTTACGGCCGTCGAGCGCGGAATCCTCGCGCACCCGGACCCGGTGCGACACCTCTTCGGCCGCGCCCAGGTCGGCGACGAGCGCGGGCGGGATACCGAGCTTGTGCGTGACGACGCGGCTGATGTCGACGGCGGCGTTGCCCATGCGCTCGATTGCCGAGACGACGTGCAACACACCCGACATCTGTTCGGCGTCGTGTTTCGAACGGGCCGCGAGCACACAGATCTCGCGCATCTCGTGGATCAACGAGCTGAGCCGATCTTCGAGGTTGTCGACCTCCTCGGCCATCCGCTCGTCGGCAAAGAACAGCGCCGCGTAGCCGAGGTCGACCATCAACTCGGAGGTGTCTTTCGCCTCCGAGAGCATGGCTTTCAGATTTCGGGGTCGGTCTTCCATGGAATTGGTGTTTCCCTCAGGTGAGCCCGAGGATCACGAGAGACAGCATAAGCGATGCTGCGCCCAGAAAATCCGAGGCGGACGAGACGAGCGGGATGCCGAAGTTGTCGGGGTCGAGCCCGAAGCGGTAGGTGAGCAACGCGCCGAAATACCCGACGAAGTTCGACAGCGTCGTAGCCAGGAGCCCGGCGAGCATCACGGTGCCGATGAGTTCGGGAGCACTCGGGCCGGTGATCGACAGCAAGCCCGAAAGCACCTCGGTACTCACGCCGAGCACGAGGAAGATGACGGCGGCGAAGAAGTAGACGAGGAGCACGTCGTCGAGCAACCCGCGCCAGACCCCGCGCCGGGCGTCGACGAGTCCGAGGTGCAGCTTGGTCGAGAACCGCGACGCCAGGATGCCCGCGAGCGAACCCGAGAGCGACAGCAACGGGGGGATCACGACGAGCAGCGCCGGCAGTGCGAGCAACGACCCGAGCCGGCCCTGGATCGTGAGGCCGGCGAGCATGCTGATGAGGCCGGCGAGGACGAGCACCGGGATCGACTCGCGCACGATGCGGCGAAGGAGCGTGAGGCGCGTCCGCCACCCCGCGAAGAGGCACGCTATCGACACCACGGTGCACAACACGGCGGCGACGGGTGTGACGCCGTCGACACTCACGAGCGCCGTCGCGATCACGAGACTCGGCAGCGTGACGGAGTCGGCCGCGGCCGTGACGATCGGGGCGCTGACGTTGTCGAGGTCCCACTCGTAGCGGACGCTCAACGTTGTGACGGCCACGGTGATGCCCATGATGACGACGATCGGAATGAGGCCACCGGCGACGGCGACGACGACGAAGTCGGCGATCGAGATCGCGCCGTGTACGCCGAACGCGATCGCGAACCCCTTGGCGACGATCGCGAGCAGGAACGCCATCGACATCGACAGGACGACCGCGGACGCGAGGTTCTGGCCGACGAGCGTGTCGACCCGGGCCGAGAGCCGGTACGTGCCGGCGTGCACTGCGGTGCCGAGGCGGCTGCCCAGGGCGCCGAACACGTTGCCCCGCATCCCGACCGCGGCCGGTACCAGGATGATGAGACCGGGAAGCTTCTCGAGGGTCCCGGTGATCGAACCGAGGACCAGACCGGCGATCAGTCCGGTCGCAGTCGAGATCAGGAGCGCGACAAAGCCTGCCCGGACACCAGAAGGGTCCGCGCGCAGCAGCGCGACAAAGCGCGCACCGACGGGCCGCGGGTGAAGTCGCACTGGGTACTCGGTGGGTCGTTCTGCATTTCCTCGTCCTCCGGACTGACGAAAGGGTAGCCGGGTTCACGCCGAGGCGGCGTCGTCCCAGATCACCGCGGGGCGGAGCCGGTGCGCGACCCGGCGTAGGGCACGCAGCACTGCGGTACCGAGCACGAGGACGAGGACGACATTGACCGTCGCGCCGGCCGCGTCCCACGCGAACGACGTGGCGACGTAGTACGACCAGTAGTGCTGCAGCGTTTCGGACAGCGTGAGCGCGCTGTCGTACGACAGCGCACCACCGTCTTGGATCAACGGCCACGACCAGAGATTCATGAGACCGCCGTACACGAACGCGCATACCCACGCGACCGCGGCGAGCACGACGACCTCGACACGCGTCGACAAGTGCTGGGTCGCGAGCCCGGCCGCGCCGGCAAGTGCGGCGAGCGCCGTCAGCGCGAGCATCTGGTACGGAAGCCACGGACCGATACCCGCGGTCACCACGGCCGACGCGGCCATCGCGACGAGCGCCAGGAGCACGCCGAAGCGCACGCCGAACGCCGCGGCGACGAGGACCACGAGGAAGAAGAGGCCGTTGCCGCCGCCCGGTAGGTCGATCAGGCGCAACAGCGCGATGAACGCAGACAGCACGCCGAGCACCGCGACGTGGGCGCTGGTCATCACACCGCGCCGGATCTCGAGCGCCAACGTGAACACCACCAGGCCGGCGAGAAGCGCGGTCCACAACCAAGCGTCCGAACCGTGTGCGGTCGCGGGTTCCTGGGACCCGTCGAACAGGAACGGCCAACCGAACGCGACGACACCGACCACGACGACCAGGGCGTACACGAAGGAGCTGCGCAGACGGTCGACGGTCACGGGGCCACTGCCAGTTCGATTTCCTCGTAGGTGAGGAACGGCGGGGCGACCCTGAGTCTCTGGGGCGCGAAGAGCGAGCCCGACAGGACTTCGCGCGCTTCGCCCGCGGCGACTACTTCGCCCGCACCG
>JANNHK010000090.1:0-20372 GCA_031404355.1 Actinomycetes bacterium | reverse complement strand
CTGACACTCGCGAACGTCGGCGTCGTCGTACAGACGATTGCTGCGTTCTGGCGCGCGCTCGGCATCGTGCGCCGCTTTCGCCCGCGCGTTGTCGTCGGCTTCGGTGGCTACGCGTCGCTCCCGACACTCGTTGCCGCGTGGGTGTGGCGGGTGCCGCGCGTCGTCCACGAGCAGGACTCCGTCATGGGCCTGGCCAACCGCATCGCGGCGCGCCTCGGCGCGCGGGTCGCTTTCTCGCTCCCGGGAGCCGAATTCCCCGGCGCCATCGTGACCGGAAACCCGGTGCGATCCCAGTTCGCGGCGCTCGTGCGCGCACCGGCCACCCCGGCGCTCGTCGCCGCGTTCGGAGGCGCCCTCGGGGCCGGGTCGATCAACGCCGCGACCCTCGACCTCTACGACCGGTGGCGGCACCGCACCGACGTCGCGATCCATCACGTCGTGGGCGACCGCAACCTGGTCGAGTGCGATGCCCGTCTCGCCGCCCTCCGGCGCGAGGACGACACGCTCACATACACGCTCGTCGGCTACGAAGAACACATGGACCAACTCTTTGCGCGGGCGAGCCTGGCGGTGTGCCGCGCCGGCGCGGGCACCGTGGCCGAGCTGACGGCGGCCGGATTGCCGTCGGTACTCGTCCCGCTGCCGGGCGCGCCGAGCGACCACCAGACCCGCAACGCCCGTACGCTCGAGAATGCCGGCGCCGCGGTGACGCTGCTCGATGCCGACTGTCGCGCGGAGCGACTCGACCCCGTACTGGCCGAACTCCTGGCCGACCCCGAGCGTCTGACCCAGATGTCCGGCGCGGCGCGTGCGCTCGCGCGACCCGATGCCGCGGCCCGGCTGGCCGACCTCGTCGAAGAGGTCGCCCGTGGCTGAATCGGGTGGCCGCGACCTCGAGATCCCCGGCCTCGACCTCTCGGCGCCGCGCCGCATCCACATCGTCGGAATCGGCGGCGCGGGCATGAGCGCGATCGCGCTCCTTCTCGCGCGCATGGGCAACGACGTGAGTGGTTCGGACATCAAGGACTCGTCGGTGCTGGCGCGACTCGAAGCGGCCGGGGTCGCGGTGCGGCGGGGAAACCACGCCGACAATGTGCCCGCGTTCGCCGACGCCGTCGTGTACTCGACGGCCGTCCCGCTCTCGAACCCCGAGCTGGTCGCGGCCCGCGAGCGCGGGCTGACGGTGTTACACCGGTCGGCGGCGCTCGCCGCCATCGCCGCGACGCGACGGACGATCGCCGTCGCCGGATCGCACGGGAAGACCACGACGTCGTCGATGCTGGCGCTCATCCTGCGGGCCGCGGGGTGGGACCCGAGTTTCGTGATCGGCGCGGATGTCAACGAAGTCGGGGCCAACGCCGCCCACGGCGCGGGCGAGTGGCTGGTCGTCGAAGCCGACGAGAGCGACGGCACGTTCCTGCACCTCCCGGCCGAGGCCGCCATCGTGACCAGCCTGGAACCCGACCACCTCGATCACTATGGCGACTTCGACGCGCTCGTGCGCGCGTTCGACGAGTTCGTCGATGCGGTCCCGGGGCCGATTGTCGCCTCCGCCGACGACGCAGGTAGCCGTGCCATCGCCGGCGCCCGCCCCCGCGTGAGGACGTACGGAGCGCACGCGGACGCGCACTACCGGGTGCACGAGTACCGCACCGCCGCTGACGGCTGCACCTTCATACTGGTGGCCGACGGCGTCGAGCTGGGCGAACTCGCGGTGCCGCTCGGTGTCAAGGCCGCGACGAATGCCGCGGGTGCGACGGCGCTGGCGCTCGAGATCGGCGTTGGCTTCCCGGACGCGGCCCGAGCCCTGCGCGGATTCGCCGGCGTGGCGCGCCGCTTCCAGTTCCGTGGCACTCGCGACGGGATCACGTTCGTCGACGACTACGCCCACCTTCCGGGCGAGGTCGCCGCCGCGATCGCGACGGCGCGCGAGACCGGGTGGAAACGCGTCGTCGTCGTGTTCCAACCCCACCGGTACTCCCGCACGCGCGCGCTCGGCCACGATTTCGCCGACGCGTTCGCCGGGGCCGATGTCGTCGTGGTGACCGACGTGTACGCGGCGGGGGAGCGGCCGATCCCCGGGGTAAGCGGCCGCTTGGTCGCGACTGCGGTGACGACGCGGCACCCTGATCTTGACGTGCACTACGTGCCGAGCATGGCCGACCTCGCCGACCTGCCGGCCCGTTTCGCCGGGGCGGGCGATCTCGTGCTCACGTTGGGTGCCGGCGACCTGACGACGATGCCCGACGTCTGGCTCGCATGATGGACGCAGTCGGGCGCCGACTCGCCGACCGGCTGGGTGCGCAGGTCGAGTTCGACGCGCCGAGCGCGCCGCTCGCGACGTACCGATGCGGCGGTCCCGTCGCGCTGCTCGTGCACGCGAACTCCGAAGATGACGTCCTCGCCGTCGCCGAGTCGATCGACGGCGACATACCCGTGGTGGTCATCGGTCGTGGTTCCAACCTGCTGGTCGCCGATGCCGGGTTCGCCGGTGTGGCGATCGTGCTCGGCGGTGCACTCGATGCCGTCGAGATCGACACCGACACGTCCGTCGTCGTCGCGGGCGGCGCGACACCGCTCCCGGTGCTGGCCCGGCGGTCGGCGGCCGCGGGCGTCGCCGGGCTCGAGTTCTTCGTCGGCATCCCGGGAAGCGTCGGTGGCGCGGTACGAATGAACGCCGGCGGCCATGGGAGTGAGACAGCCGACGTGCTGGTGCGGGCCCGGGTCCTCTCGCTGGCCGACGGCGCGGCTCGCGATGTCGACACCCGAGCCCTCGACCTCGGATACCGGTCGTCGGCCGTCGACGCCCGGTCGGTGGTGGTGGGGGCCGTGTTCCAGGGTCGTGCGGATCTGGTCGCCGACTGCGAAGCGCGCGTCGACGAGATCGTCCGCTGGCGGCGGGAGCACCAACCGGGCGGGCAGAACGCCGGGTCGGTGTTCACCAATCCGCCGGGTGACGCGGCCGGTCGTCTCATCGAAGCGGCCGGGTGCAAAGGCTTGCGCGTGGGCGCGGTGGTTGTTTCGCCGAAACACGCGAACTTTTTTGTCGCCGAGCCGGGAGCGCGCGCCGGCGATGTCGTCGCGCTCATCCGCGAAGTACAACAGCGCGTCGAAACGAGCACGGGGATACACCTGGAGCCCGAACTCCACCTCGTAGGATTCGCACCGCAGGTTCAATGACTTCCACCGACACGCGCCCGCCGAAGGTCCCCGCGGACCCGAACGAGGATCCCCACGAGGATCCCCGCATCCGCGACCGCCGCATCGAGGTCAAGCGAGAGGCCGATCGGCGGCGCGTTCGCATCGGACTCGGCATCGCGGGCATGTTCGTCGTCGCCGGACTCGTGTACCTGGCCATCGACTCTCCGGCGCTCGATGTCGACCACGTTCGTGTCACCGGCGCGGCCAATGCCGACGTCGACGCGATACGAGAGGCGGCAGGGGTCGACACCGGCGACCCGCTGCTGCGCGTCGACACCGGCGCGGTCGCCCGGCGCGTCGAACAAGTTCCGTGGGTGGCCGACGCCCGGGTCGTGTGGCAACTTCCCGGAACGTTGGGCATCGAGGTACGTGAGCTCGACGCCGTTGCGTACGCGCGCCGGCCGAATGGTGCGGCCGCGCTGCTCGCCGCCGACGGTCGCGTCGTCGCCGACGCCGACATTCCACCGCCGGGGGTCGTCGAGATCCTCGGGATGCGGCGCCCGCCCGCCGTCGACGGCATCGTGTCGCCGCCCGATGCACCGGGCATCGTCACGCGCCTGCCCGTTGCCCTCGCGACGCGTGTCGTCGCGATCGACCTTGCCGGCGACGGTGTCGCGCTCGACCTCGACAGCGGCGGAGAGGTACGGCTCGGCACCCTCGACGACGTCGACGCGAAGGCCGCGGCCGCACTTGCGGTGCTGGAGCAACTCGCGGGTGCGCCGTTCGAATACATCGACGTGCGCGTGCCGGAAACCCCCGCCGTCAAGTGACCAGGGTCGTTGAATCAACACGCGCGCTCCGGTACAGTCTCGACACGTACCGCAGGTTGACATAACAGTCAACCTGCACCTGAGGTCGAGAGTTTCGACCTCTCCCAAGGGCCTGTAGGGAAGGGTTTGTCACCATGCTCGGCGTACCGCAGCACTACCTCGCGGTCATCAAGGTGGTCGGCGTCGGCGGCGGTGGCTGCAACGCGATCAACCGGATGATCGATGCCGGCTTGAAAGGCGTCGAGTTCATCGCCATCAACACCGACGCGCAGTCGCTGCTGTTGTCCGACGCCGACGTGAAGCTCGATATCGGTCGTCAGCTCACGCGCGGACTCGGTGCCGGATCCGATCCCGATGTCGGTCGGGCGGCGGCCGAGGAGCACCGCCAGGAGATCGAAGAAGTGCTCAAGGGCGCAGACATGGTGTTCATCACCGCGGGCAAGGGCGGCGGCACCGGTACCGGTGGCGCGCCGCTCGTCGCGGAGATTGCCAAGAGCATCGGCGCGCTGACGGTCGGTGTGGTGACGCGTCCGTTCGGGTTCGAGGGACGCCGGCGTTCGGTGCAGGCCGAGTCCGGAATCCAGCTACTCAAGGACAAGGTCGACACGATCATCATCATCCCGAACGAGCGGCTGCTCCAGGTGAGCGACGAGCGCACCTCGATGCTGAACGCGTTCAAGATGGCCGACGAAGTGCTGCTTCAGGGCGTGCAGGGCATCACCGACCTCATTACGACGCCGGGTCTCATCAACACCGACTTCGCCGACGTGAAGATGATCCTCACGAACGCGGGTTCCGCGCTCATGGGTGTCGGCTACGCGTCGGGCGACGGTCGTGCCGTCGCCGCGGCCCGCGCTGCGATTTCGAGCCCGCTGCTCGAAGCGAGCATCGAAGGCGCGCGCGGCATCTTGCTCAACGTCAGCGGCCCGTCCGACATCGGCTTGTTCGAGTTGAACGAAGCGGCCGAGATCATCGGTCAGGCGGCCCACCCTGACGCGAACATCATCTTCGGTGCGGTCATCGACGACGCGCTCGGTGACGAGGTCCGCCTCACGGTCATCGCTGCCGGCTTCGACCGGTTCGAGGGTGAACAGCAGCGCGGGGCCCGCCCGCTCGCATCCGAGACCACGCTCGGTCTCGACGACGAAGACTCGTTGATGGGCGACGACGCGCTCGACCTCGGCGACGACGACTTCGACGTCCCCGAGTTCCTGCGCTAGCCCGGAAGCGCTCGCCGAGTGGATCCGCGGCCGTCGGGGTTTGCCCGGGCGCGCGTCTGGTGCAGCGACCGGCGCGGCGGCGTGTCCCGCGCGCCGTTCGACGGGTGCAACGTCGGCGACCACGTCGGCGACGACGTCGTCGCGGTCGGTGAGAATCGGCGGCGGGTGGCACGCGCGGCCGGGCTCCCGGATCCACGGTTGTGGGTCTGGCTCCGCCAGGTGCACGGCACGCGAGTGCATGTGGCGACGGGACCCACGGCCCGACCCCCGGAAGCAGACGCGGCCGTGACGGCAACGCGGGGGCTCCCGCTGGCGATCCTCACGGCGGACTGCGCGCCGATCGCACTCGTCTCCGACGACGCGGTGGGTGTCGTCCACGCTGGTCACCGGGGCCTCGTCGACGGTGTGATCGAGAACGCGATGGCCGAACTGCGCGCGATCGGGAACGGCCCGGTGCGCGCATTTCTCGGACCGTGCATCCGCCCGGACCGCTACGAGTTCGGAAGCGACGAACTTGCCCGTGCCGTCGAGGAACTCGGTCCCGGAGTCGCGGCCAGAACGGCCGCCGGGCAGCCTGCGCTCGACATTCCCGCGGGGGTGCGGATCGCGCTCGAGCGCGCGGACGTCGACGCGTTCGACGACTGCGGCGTGTGCACCTCGGCGTCGAGCGAATACTTCTCCTACCGGCGCGATGGCACCACCGGCCGCCAAGTCACCGTCGTCGTGTTGCCGTGACAGGCACGACCATCGAGGCAAACCTCGGCGGCGTCCGCGAGCGCATCGCCGTGGCCGCCGCGCAGGCGGGACGCCGGGCCGACTCGGTCACCCTTGTGGCGGTGTCGAAGACGGTGCCGTCGAGTGCGATCGAGGAGGCCGTTGCCGCCGGGCAGCGCGACTTCGGCGAGAACCGGGCCGGGGAGTTGGTGGCGCACGCGGCCGCCGTCCCCGACGAGAGGTTGCGCTGGCACTTCGTCGGGCGGCTCCAGTCGAACAAGGTGAAGGCGATCGCGCCGCTCGTGTCCTGCTGGCAGTCCGTCGACCGGCCCGAACTCGGACCGGTCATCGCCCGGCACGCGCCCGGGGCCGAGGTGCTGGTGCAGGTGAACGTCGGCGCGGAACCGCAAAAGGGAGGATGCCTGCCCGCCGAGACCGCGGCGCTGGTGGACGAGCTCCGGGAACACGGGCTGTCGGTGCAGGGGCTCATGACCGTGCCGCCCGTGGGCGAGGATCCGAGACCGCATTTCGAGTCGATACGGACGCTCGGTGAGCGTCTGGGGCTGGCCGAACTCTCTATGGGTATGACTGGCGATTTCGAGGTCGCGATCGCCGCCGGGGCGACGATCGTGCGCGTCGGAACCGCAGTGTTCGGGGCTCGTCCGAGCCCGACCGGGCCACCGCTGTAGGCTCTCGCATCGACGCGGAGGTATTCGCCCATGTCGGTTTTCAAGAAGGCGATGGTCTACCTCGGCCTTGTTGACGACGAACAGTATTACGGCGACGACGAGTACTATGACGACGACGCCTACGAAGAGGAGCGGCCCGCGCCACCCGCGCGCGCGCCGCGGAGCGCCGCCCCAGGCGGCGGCGGGACTGCGACGGCGACCGCGACCGAGACGAGCCCCGTGACCGTGATCCGCAGCCGTCGCGATCGCGACGACGGCAGCCAGGTCGCCGCCGTGCCCCGGCCCTCGGCCGTGCGGCCCATCCCGATGCCCGCGACCCGGGTGCACGTGATGGAACCCAAGGGCTTCAACGACGCGCAAGAAGTCGGCGACCGGCTCAAGGCGGGACAGCCCGTCATCCTCAACCTGCAGGGCGTCGACCGCGATCTCCAGCGCCGCCTGATCGACTTCTCGAGCGGACTCGCGTACGCCCTCAACGGCGCCATGTCCAAAGCCGCCGATCAGGTGTTCCTGCTGACGCCCTCGAACGTCGAGGTGTCGGAGGAAGAGAAGGAGCGGCTCCAGGCGCGAGGCCTGTACCGCGCGCCTCGTTCGTGAAGCCGGTTCTCTGCGCGCTCGTCACGGCGTACCTCGTCGTGCTCATCGCGCGGGTGATTCTGTCCTACTTTCCGGTTCGGTCGGGCTCGGCACTCGCGTCTGTGAACCTGGTCCTGCGCGATCTCACCGAGCCCGTGCTGGTACCGATTCGGCGGGTGATTCCCCCCGCGGGGCCGTTCGACCTCTCAGTGATGGTCTTGTCGATCATGTTGTTCGTTTTTCGCGGGGTGTTGGGTTGCTAGGGGTGCGCGACCGCCCTCGGTGGCGGGCGTAGACTTTTCCCTATGGAAATAACTGCGCGCGAACTCCGCGACACCGAGATCGCAGAGGCCTTCCGTGGCTACAACCGGGATGTCGTCAACGACATGCTGGAACGAGCGGCGGCGGCGCTCGAGCTGGCCGAGACCCGGATGCGCCAGGCGGCGGAGCAGATCAACACCGTCCAGGCCGAAGCGGGCCGCACGCGCGAGACCGAGGACATCCTGCACCGCACGTTGCTGCTCGCGCAGCGCGCCGCCGACGAGGCGGTCGCCGAAGCGCAGGAGAAGGCACGCGTGATCCTTCAGGATGCCGAGACGAGCTCGCGCACGATGGTCGCCGGCGCCGAAGCCGACGCCAAACGCCGCGGCGACGCCCAACGCGAAAAGCTCGAAGCCGAAGTCATGGAGCTCGCCGAACGCCGCGACGCGCTCCTCGCCGACGTCGAAGCGATGACGCGCTTCGAAGCCGAGTACCGCGACCGTATGGTGCGCGCGCTCGAAGCCGACCTCGCCGCGCTGCGGACACGGCCCGCGGCCGCGCCCGGACCGCGGCCGCAGACAGCCGACGTCGAGATCCCGACGCCGTCCGCGACGCCGACTCCTACGCCCGTTCCGGCCGAGCCGCCGCGCCGCGAGCCCACTCCCGAAGCAACCGCGGCGCTCGACGTGCGCGCGATGATCGAACAGCAGGTCCCGCCGACGCCCGCGGCACCGGCGCCCGCCGCGCCCCCGGCGCCGGCACCGGTTGCGTCGACACCCCCACCGCCCCCGGCGCCCGCACCGGCTCCGTTGTCGAATCTCGAAGAGCAGATCCGCGCTGCGACACCGGCCGCCACGGCAGCACCCGCGCCGCCGCCACCGGTGGTCGACACGTCGAGCCGCGACCGGCACTCGATCGATCTCGACGATTCGAACGTCGAAGCCGAAGTGCTCGACGACGACGCATTCTTCGCAACGTTGCGGGAGGCGGTCCACGACGACTCGCCGCTCGGGCCGCGCGACGAGGTGGGCCGCATGTCGTTCTTCGACGAGGAGGACGCCGACCGCGGCTCCTTTCGGGACGTCTTCAGAAAACGACGATAAGCACCGCTGACTAGGTCGCTCGCTCGATATCGACCCAGACGGATTCGCCGTGCACGGCGCCGGTCGCAGGGCCGTCGGTTTCGAAGGCAGATCGCTCCGTCGCCAGGACCTCGCCCTTGATCCAGCCCGCGTGCTGTTCCAACGCCGGGCCCAGTGCCCCGGATGCGCGTTAGCGCACGCGGATGCGGTCACTGACGTTGAACCCGTTGGCCTTGCGCAGGTCGTTCACCAGCCGGCTGAACTCGCGTGCAGCGCCCTCGGCGCGGAGCGCGTCGTCGAGGGTGAGGTCGAGCGCGACCGCGTGCGGCCCGTCCTGCGCGAGCGCGAGTTCCTCGTGCTGCACGGCGCGGATCTCGACGTCGTCCTCGGTCAGCTCGACGGCGGTGCCGTCGACGTCGAGCACGAACGGTCAGCCGGCGATGAACGCCGCCCGCACGTCGGCGCCGTCGGTGTCCTGGAGCAGCGCCTTGACACGCGGTAACGCCTGCCCGAAGCGCGGTCCGAGGGCGCGAAAGTTGGGGACGACGCGGTAGTCGAGGAGTCCTTCGAGCGTGCGCGCGACCTCGAACTGCTTGACGTTCAATTCGTCGCGGATCTCGTGGACGACTTCGTCGCGCATTGCCTCGCTCGTGCCGAGCAACGCGATCGCGCGGGGGAGCGGCTGGCGCACGCCGATCTTCGCGTCGGTACGGGCCGAACGTCCGAGTGACACGACCGTGCGCGCGAGCGTCATCTCGTCCTCGAGCGCGGGGTCGATCGCGGCCGTATCGGGGACCGGCCAGTCGGTCAGGTGCACCGACTCAGGCGTTTGCGCGAGGTTGCGGTACAACTCGTCGCTGACGAACGGCGTGTACGGGGCGAGCATCTGGGCGATGAGGCTCAGCACTTCGTGCAGCGTCGCGTGCGCGGCCGGGTCGGACGACGTCCAGAACCGGGGCCCGCGACCGGCGCACGTACCAGTTCGAGAGGTCGTCGACAATGCCGTCACCGTCGACGATGTGGGCGAGGCACACCACGTTGCGGTAGGGCGTCTGGTCGAAGACGAGCGTGTTCACCGCGAGGAGCGAGTAGAACCACCCGCGTGTCTGGTCGATGGCTTCGCAGATGAAGTCGGCCGGGAACCGGCGCTCGAACAGCTCTTCGTTTTCGAACGGGTAGTGGAACTGCGCCGACGGCATCGACCCGGAGTCGAACCACGCGTCGAGTACGGGCTCGACCCGCGACGCGGACCCGCCGCACTCGCAGGCGATCTTCACCTCGTCGACGTACGGGCGGTGCATGTCGAAGTCGTCGCCGAACGCGGGTGCGAGGTGGACGATGCCGGAGCCGTCTTCGATCGTCACGAAGCTGTCGGCGACAACACGGAACGCGTCGCCTGCCCGAAAAGCCCAACTCTTTCTCGACCTCGACCTCGACGGGAAGTCCGTGACAGTCCCACCCGCCCTTTCGGGTGACCTACTTGCCCCGCATCGTGTGGAAGCGCGGGTAGATGTCCTTGAACAGCCGCGCCCACACGTGGTGGATTCCCGGCTTGCCGTTGGCGGTCGGCGGGCCTTCGTAGAACACCCACTCGGGTGCGCCCTCGCGCCGCCGCAAGCTCTCGCCGAACACATCGTCCTCGCGCCAGCGATCCAGGACGCGCCGTTCCACATCGACGAGGTCCAGCGCGGGATCGACCGGATCGAACATGCTCCGAGGTTAATCGGCGGGCACCTCGCTGCTAGCCTGCGCGACCTCGTGAAACGCCGCTTCATCATCTTCGGGCTGCTGGCATCTCTCCTCGCCGCGGTCACGCTGCCGTTCGCGGCAGCGGCTCCTGCCGACGCGGCACTCGCCGGCAACGACAACATGGTCTACGCGTTCGGCGCGGCGGCGTACCGCGGATCGACCACGGGCATGCCGCTCGCGCAACCGATCATCGCCATGGCCCAGACCGCCGACGGTTCGGGCTACTGGATGCTGGCCGACGACGGCGGCGTCTTCTCGTTCGGCGCACCGTTCTTCGGATCAGTCAGCGGCTTCCCGTTACGCCTTCCCGCGGCCGCGATGGCCGCTACGCCGGACGGCGCCGGCTACTGGATCGTCACCGAAGACGGCGGAGTGTTTCCCTTCGGTTCCGCGACGTCGCACGGTGGACTCGTCGGCACCACACTCAACTCGCCCGTCGCCGACGTCATCTCTTCACCCGACGGGCAGGGCTACTGGCTCATGGCCGAAGACGGCGGCGTGTTCTCGTTCGGTACCGCCGCGTTCTACGGATCGACCGGCGCCATGCGACTCAACGCGCCGATCGTCGGCATGGCCGCGGTTCCCGGCGGCGGGGGCTACTGGCTCGTCGGACGCGACGGTGGCGTCTTCACCTTCGGAACCGCCGCGTTCTACGGGTCGACCGGCAGCCTGCGCCTCAACGCGCCAGTCATCGGCATTGCCCGCACCGCGTCGGGCAACGGGTACTGGCTGATTGCCGAAGACGGCGGCCTGTTCGCGTTCGGCGACGCGCAGTTCCACGGCAGCGCCGCAGGCACGCTGAGCGCCGGCCGGCGCGTGACGCAGGTCGTCGGGATGCCCAACGGCGACGGCTACCGGATGCTCGCGCTCGACCGCCCCGAAGACCTCCCGACCGCGAAACTCGGCGACAGCGGCGCGGCCGTCACCGACATCCAACGCCGGCTCGAGTCGCTCGGCTACTGGCTGGGCGGCGCCAACGGCGTGTACGGCCCACTCACCCAGCAAGCCGTGTGGGCGTTTCAGAAGGTTCAGGGCCTCCCGCGCACCGGCAACGTCGACCTCGCGACCCGCGACGCGTTCCGCGACGCCCGCCGCCCGCTGCCCCGCTCGACCTCGGGTTACGTCGCCGAAGTCGACAAAGCCCGCCAGGTCGTCATCATCGCTCGCAACGGCCGCGCCGAACTGATCTTCAACACCTCGACAGGAACCGAACGCCCGTACACGTTCGAGGGTGTCCGGTATCTCGCCGACACGCCGCCGGGCCACTTCAAGATCACGAGCCAGGTGAACGGCGTGAAAGTCGGTGCCCTCGGCACGCTGTACCGGCCGAAGTACTTCCATCCCGACGGCATCGCGTTTCACGGGTACACGAGCGTTCCGCCGACCCCGGCGTCGCACGGCTGCGTTCGTCTCACGAACGCCGCCATCAACTTCGTGTGGGACGCCAACATCATCCCGATGGGCACCGACGTCTTCGTCTACTAGCTCTACTGGCGTTGTCGCGCCCGCTACCCGGCGGCCATGCGTACGTTGGAGCATGCCCGGTTCTCTTGAGACTTGGGGCTACAATCCGGCGCCCTCCGGGCCGGTGGCCCTATTCCCACTGGTCCCGCGGACGTGACGAAGGGTTGGCAATGGCGGCGAAGGCAACAAAGAAGGCACCCGCCAAGAAGGCCGTGAAGGCGAAGGCGACCAAGACGACCGCGAAGAGCGCGAAGAGGGCCACGTCCGCCCGGGCCAAGGCCGCGCCCGCCAAGGCGGCAAAGAAGGCGGCCCCGGCGAAGAAAGCCACCAAGGCCCCGGTCAAGAAAGCCGTGAAGGCTCCGGCCAAGAAGGTCGCCAAGGCGCCGGCCAAGAAGGTCGCCAAGAAGGCGGCGCCGGTGAAGGCCAAGCCCGCGCCGAAGCCCGCTCCCGCTCCGAAGGCGAAGGCGGTCGCACCGCCGCCGAAGCCTCCGCCGCCCAAGAAGCTCCCGCCGCCGCTCGCGCCGAGCACGATCCTGAAGCTGAAGGAGCGACTGCTCGACGAGCGCGTACGGCACACTCGCCAGGCCGACGAACTGGCCGCCGAAGCCGAACTCCTCTCCACCGAACGCGAACAGGGCGACACCCAGTTCGACGAGGAGTCGGGCGAAGGCGACACCGTCAGCGTCGAACGCGAACGCGACCTTGCCCTCTCGGCCGCGGCCCGCCAGACCGTCGACGAGATCGAACGGGCGCTGACGAAGATCGACGACCCGATCCACTTCGGTTTGTGCGTCACGTGCGGCGATCGCATCCCCGTCGCGCGGCTCGAAGTCATTCCGTGGGCCGAGATGTGTGTGAAATGCAAGGCCCGTGGCGAACGGCGCCGCTGACGCGTCACGCACACGAACGCGCACGCTTGCGGTGCTCAGCGTCGTCCTCGCGATCGTCGTCGTCGACCAACTGACGAAGTCGTGGGCCGTGTCGGCGCTCGCCGACGGGCCGATCAGCATCGTCGGTGACTTCGTCGAACTGCGCCTGACGCGCAACCCGGGCGGCGCCTTCGGGCGGTTCCAGGGCATGACCGTGATCCTCGCCGTCGGCGCCATCGTCGTTTCGGCGATCCTGTTCCGCACGGTGCGCAAGACGACCGACCCGGTACTCGCCGTCGGGCTGGTCCTCGTCCTCGGCGGTGCGCTCGGCAACCTCTCCGACCGCATCTTCCGCGCGCCCGGCGTGTTGCGCGGCCACGTCGTCGACTTCGTCTCCGTCGGTTCGTTCCCCGTGTTCAACGTTGCCGACTCGTGCATCACCATCGGCGCGCTGTTGCTGATCTTCCGCACGCTGCGCACCCAGGAACCCGAACCCGCCGGGCCCGGCCCGACCCAAACCGGTTCGTCGTGAACGAGTCGGTACGCGTCCCTGCCGCGCTCGCCGGCGAACGTGTCGACAGCGCGGTCGCCCTGCTCACCGGCTGGTCGCGTGCCGACGTACAAACGCTGCTCGGCCAACACGCAGTTCTCGTCGACGGCGCAACCGTCTCGAAGAGCCGCCGGCTCCGCGAAGGCGAAGTGATCGAACTCCTCGAGGAACCCGCGCCCGCGCAGCCGCCGCAACCCGAACCCGACGTCGACGTCACCGTGCGTTACGAGGACGACGACGTCGTGGTTGTCGCCAAGCCCGCCGGGCTCGTCGTACACCCCGGTGCGGGCAACGACACCGGTACCCTCGTGCACGGACTCCTCGCCCGCTACCCCGAGATGGCCGGTGTCGGCGGTGCGTTCCGCCCCGGCATCGTCCACCGCCTCGACCGCGAGACCAGCGGCCTACTCGTCGTCGCCCGGTCCGAGCGCGCGTACGACAACCTCGTCGAACAACTCGCCGCCCACACCGTCGAACGCCGCTACGGCGCGCTCGTGTGGGGCCACCTCGCCACCGCACGCGGCATGATCGACGCGCCCATCGGACGCTCGGAAGCGCGCCGCACCCGCATGGCCGTCCGCGACGCCGGCCGGCCCGCGCGCACCGGCTACGAAGTCCACGAAACGTTCGAGACCCCGCTCTGCAGCCGGCTCGAATGCCGCCTCGAAACCGGGCGAACCCACCAGATCCGCGTGCACCTCACCGCCATCGGCCACCCGGTCGTCGGCGACGGCACCTACGGCGGACTGCGCGACTCGATCGCGCTGGCGCGCCCGTTCCTGCACGCCGCCGTACTCGGATTCATCCATCCCGTCACCGGCGACGCGCTGCGGTTCAAGGAACCTCTGCCCGACGAACTCGAAGCCGTTCTCGCGGCGCTGCGCGAAGAAGCCCGCTAGCGCTCGCGAGCGCGCGCGGGCGCCCGAAACTACGACGGCGCGTCCGGATGCCCAATCTGCGTGCGCTCGACCAAATCGGCCAGTGTTACCCGCTCCAACGAACGCCGCGTCTCCTCCGACGCCCGCACCCAAACTTCCTGCAGGATGCAGTGACCCTCGCAGTGGTCGACGTGGTCGGCCATCGGCAACTGCGGACCCTCGACCGCGGCCACGATGTCGGCCAACGTGATCTCCGCCGGGGGCCGCGCCAACACGTATCCACCACCGACGCCGCGCTTCGACCGGACCAACCCCGCACCCTTCGCCCCGAGCAGGATCTGCTCGAGATACGGCTGCGGAAGGTGCGTCCGCTCCGCGATCTCCTTCACCGACGTCGGACGCTCGCTGCCGTGCAACGCCAACGACAGCAGCGCTCTCGCCGCGTAGTCGCCGCGCGTCGACACCTTCATCGACCCATAGTCGCGCGTCCACGCACCACCCGGCGACTGGTACCCGCTTAGTCTCCGAGCCGTGGAACCCGTCCCGCCCGCCCTCGACGGCGCATCGATCGCCGGCCTCGTCCCCGCCCTCGTCGGCGAACGCGACTACGACTGGATCCCCGCCGTCGCCCGCGAAGCAGACGCCGTCGTCCTCCTCGTCCTCGACGGCCTCGGCTGGAGCGCGGTCCGCGACCACGCCGACGACATGCCCGTCGTCACCGCCATGCACGGGGGACCGATCACCAGCGTCGTCCCCTCCACCACCGCGACCGCACTCACCTCGATCTGCACCGGACTCGCCCCCGCGCAACACGGCGTCGTCGGCTATCGCATGCTCGTCGACGGATCCGTCCTCAACTGCCTGCGCTGGACCGTCCCCGACGGCAAACGCCCGCCCAACCCCGAAGACGTACAACGCCACCCGTCGTTTCTCGGCCGCGACATCACCGCCATCACCCGCGCCGAATTCCGCAACAGCGGATTCTCACGAGCGCATCTGCGCGGCGCGCGATTCAAGGGCTGGCACACCACCGCCATGCTCGTCGAAGAGTGCGCCCGCGCCGTCAACGCCGGCGACCGATTCGTCTACGCGTACTACCCGGGCGTCGACAACATCGCCCACGAATACGGCCTCTTCGACCACGTGTACCGACGCGAACTGGCGTTCGCCGACCGCCTCGTCGGCGAACTCCTCGACGCGCTCCCCGCACGCGCCGCGCTGCTCGTCACCTCCGACCACGGCCAGATTCACCTCGAACCCGGCGCGTGGATCGAACTCGGCGACGTCGCGCCACTCGTGCAGACCCAAGCCGGCGACGCCCGCTTCCGTTCGCTCTACGCGAAACCCGGCCGCCAAAAGGAACTCGCCGCCGCCGCACGCGACGCATTCGGCCACCAGGCCTGGGTCCGCACCCGCGCCGAACTCCTCGACGAGGGTTGGCTCGGCACCGGAGCGACGGGGAGCATCCCGGGCCGCATCGGCGACGTGGTCCTCGCCGCCTTCGAACCCGTCGGTTTCGTCGACCCGATGCTTCCCCATGAGACTTCGTTGCGCTCCGGCCACGGCTCGCTTACGCCGGACGAAATGCACGTCCCGCTGCTGGCTGGGTCGGGTCGGGCGTAGCCGGTGCTTGCTGGTCGGGTTCCGACTTAGGGGCGGCTTCGCCGCTCGAGAGATCGTCGCCTCTCCGGCGAGCTCCCGGCGCTCCTTCGTCGCTCTGGTCGCCGCTCCAGGCCTGAGCTGGTCGGGAGCGCTGCCGTTATCACTTGCTCTGTCGCGCGCCGACGCATCTCGCTATCCTCGGGCTCGATAACTACAGCCTTGTAACTTATCCACAGCGCCCTCCACAAGCGTTGTGGATAACCGGGGAACGGGATCTTGGCGGAGTCGTTCGTCCATCTGCATCTGCACACCGAGTACTCGATGCTCGACGGTGCATCACGGATCGCCGAAGTCGTCGCGGCCGCGGCCGCCGACGGGCAACCCGCAGTAGGCATCACCGACCACGGCAACATGTACGGCGCCCTTGCGCTCTACAAGGAAGCACGCGCGCAGGGCATCAAGCCCGTCCTCGGACTCGAGGGCTACTTCACCAACATGTCGCGCTTCGACCGGCCCAAGCGTTCCGAGCACGAGATCTTCCACCTCACGATGCTCGCCGAGACCACGGCCGGTTACCACAACCTGATGAAGGTCACGAGCGCCGCGTACCTCGACGGCTACTACTACAAGCCGCGCAGCGACTGGGATCTGCTGGAGAAGTACCACGACGGCATCACCGCGACGAGCGGGTGCCTCGGCGGCCTCGTGTGTCAGCTCGTTCTCAAAGACGACTACGACGCCGCGCTCAAGGCCGCGGCGCGCTTCCAGGACATCTTCGGGCGGGAACGGTTCTTCATCGAGTTGCAGGACCACGGCCAGGAAGACGACGCCACGGTCATCCGTCCGCTGCTCGACATCGCCCGGGCGCTGAAGGCGCCGCTGCTCGCGACGAACGACAGCCACTATACGCACAAGGAAGACGCCGAAGCGCACGACGCGCTGCTGTGCGTGCAGACGGGCGCGTTGCAAAGCGACCCGAAGCGTTTGAAGTTCGACGGCGACGACTTCTATATCAAGTCCGCGGCGGAGATGCGCGACGTGTTCCGCGACGTCCCGGAGTCGTGCGACAACACGCTGCTCGTCGCGGAACGTTCCGACGTCGAGATCGAGTTCGGCCAGGCGATTCTGCCGTCGTTCCCGGTGCCCGGGGGCCACGACGAGAACTCGTACCTGCGGGACCTGACGATCACCGGCGCGAAGGAGCGGTACGGCACCGCACCGCCGCCGCACGTGCTCGAACGCATCGACTACGAACTCGACGTCATCAAGACGATGGGGTTCTCGGCGTACTTCCTCGTCGTGTGGGACCTCGTGCACTACGCCAAGTCGCGCAACATTCGCGTCGGACCGGGGCGGGGGAGTGCAGCCGGGTCGTGCGTCGCGTACTGCCTACGCATCGTCGACATCGACCCGATCCGCTACGACCTCATCTTCGAACGCTTCCTCAACCCGGGCCGCACGCAAATGCCCGACATCGACATGGACTTCGACTCGCGGTACCGCGGCGAGATGATCCGCTACGCCGCCCAGAAGTACGGCAACGACCACGTCGCCCAGGTCGTCACGTTCTCCACGATCAAGGCCCGGGCCGCAGTGCGCGACGCCGCCCGCGTGCTCGGTTATCCGTTCGTCGTCGGCGACAAGATCGCCAAGCTCATGCCGCCGCTCATCATGGGCCGCGACACTCCGCTGTACGCATGCTTCGAACCGCACGACAAGTTCGTCGACGGCTACAAGATGGCGAGCGAACTCCGAGCGCTCTACGAAACCGACCCCGACGCACAACGCGTCGTCGACGTCGCCCGCGGCCTCGAAGGCCTGCGGCGCCAGGACGGCATCCACGCCGCCGCGGTCGTCATCACGCGCGAACCGCTCACCGAGTACCTGCCGATCCAGCGCAAACCCGAGCCGGGCACACCGCTCGAAGAATCGCCGATCGTCACGCAGTACGAGATGCACGGCGTCGAGGAGCTCGGCCTCCTCAAGATGGACTTCCTCGGGTTGCGCAACCTCGACGTCATCGAGATCGCACTCGACCTCATCGAAGCGTCGACGGGTCAACGACCCGACGTCGACAACGACCTCCCGCTCGACGACCCCAAGACCTTCGAGCTGCTGAAGGCGGGCGACACCACGGGCATCTTCCAACTCGAGTCGGCGCCCATGCGCTCACTGCTGCGGGCGATGGCGCCGACCAGCTTCGAAGACGTGTCGGCCGTGCTCGCGCTCTATCGGCCCGGCCCGATGGCGCAGAACTGGCACACCGAATACGCCGAGCGCAAGAACGGGCGCCGGCCCGTGTCGTACGACCACGACGACCTGCGCGAGATCCTCGAACCCACCTACGGGCTGATGATCTACCAAGAGCAGCTCATGCGTGTCGCGCAGAAGCTGGCCGGGTACACGCCCGCCGAGGCCGAGAACCTCCGCAAGGCAACGGGCAAGAAGATCCGGGAGCTGATCGTCAAGGAGCGGGCCAAGTTCGTCGACGGCTGCGTCACGCAGGGCCACGACGCCGAGTTCGCGGAGCGGTACTTCGACAAGATCGAACCGTTCGCCGACTACTCGTTCAACAAGTCGCACACGGTCGGGTACGGCTACATCACGTACCAAACCGCGTGGCTCAAGGCGAACTACCCGGTCCAATACCTCGCCGCGCTGCTCACCAGCGTCAAGTCGAACCTCGACAAAGCCGCCGTGTACCTCAACGAGTGCCGGATGCTCGACATCAAGGTGCTCGTCCCCGACGTGAACACGTCGATGAGCGATTTCGCGTGCGACGACGGCGCGGTGATCTTCGGGCTCTCGGCCGTGCGCAACGTCGGCGAAGGCGTTGCCGCGCTCATCATCGCCGAGCGCGAAGAGCACGGCCCGTACGCCGACTTCCACGACTTCTGCGACCGGGTCGACCCGACCGCACTCAACAAGCGCGCCATCGAGTCACTCGCCAAGGGCGGCGCGTTCGATTCCCTCGGCCACGCCCGTCAGGGGCTGTGCACCGCCTTCGAACAGATCGTCGACACCGCGTTGCGCCAGCGCCGCGAACGCGACGCAGGCACCATGAGCTTGTTCGACACCGGCTTCAGTGCCGGGGAGGCACCCGTCTTCGACGACCGCCTCCCGATTCCCGACATCGAGTTCGACAAGTCGGCCCGCCTGCGGCTCGAAAAGGAAATGCTCGGCCTCTACGTGAGCGACCATCCCCTCATGGGCGCGGAGCGGGCGTTGCGCCGGCACGTCGAGTGCTCGCTGGCCGACCTCGCCGAGCTCGAAGACGGTGCGATCCGCCAGGTCGCCGGCGTCGTCACCGCACTGTCACGCAAGTACACCAAACGCGGCGACCTCATGGCCACGTTCATGCTCGAAGACCTCGCCGCGACCATCGAAGTGATGGTGTTCCCCAAGACGATGCTCCAGTACGGCGACCTGCTCGCCGCCGACGCGATCGTCACGATCAAGGGCCGTGTCGACGGGCGCGAAGACACACCCAAACTCATGGCGATGGAGATCGGTCGCCCCGAGATCCACATCGACAGTGGGCCGCCGGTCAAGCTGCGTGTGCGCGCAACCGTGCTCACCGAGGAGCGCGTCACGCAGCTGCGTCAGATCCTCGCGGCCAACCCGGGCGACAGCCCCGTGCTACTCACGTTGCTCGGCCCCGACAAGGAAACCGACCTCCGCCTCGGCGACGAGTTCTACTGCAACGGTTCGAACGGCCTGTACGCCGAACTCCGCGTCCTCTTCGGCGCCGACTGCATCGCGTCCTGATGCCCGCCAACCCCGAAATTGCGAAATAGGACGTCGAAAAACGACGCCGCATTTCGCAATTTCGGCGGGTCAGGGCTGCTTCGGCTTCTTTGTGTCGCGGCGATAGCGGCCGTAGAACGTGCCCGCGGTGAACGCGATCGACGCGATGCTCGCGTAGCGCCACCACGGCTTCGCCCACTCGAACACGTTCCCGGCAACCACCCAGAGCCCGACGAACGCGAGCGAGATCAGGATCAACCAGCCGAGAAAGCCGATCCCGCGCTGTTCCTTCTTTTCGTCACTCATGGTCGGCCTCCGGCCGGGTGGCGGCTGCGCCGCGGTCGGGTCGTCGGCACTCCGGCGAGCTCCCTGCGCTCCTCCGTCGCTCCGGTCGCCGCATCGTGCGACGTCACGCGTTCGCGATCACGTTCTCCGAGAAGCGGCCGAGTTGCTCCTTGAGCGTCTCGAGGTCGAACCCGAGCGGCGGGATCACGAACCGGTGTACGCCGAGGTCGGCGGCGCGCTGCGCGGCGTCGAGGTCGAGGCCCATACCCGCGGTGACTTCGATGGTTTCGGGATCGCGCCCGGCGTCGGCCGCGGCCTTGCGCATCTCGTCGAGCAACGCCACGAGATCGTCGCCGCTGCGGCCGGGGAAGAACCCGTCTCCGATGCGACCGGCGCGGCGCGCGGCCACTGGTGTGTGCCCGCCGATGTGGATCTTCGGGCCGCCTTCCTGCGTCGGCTTCGGATACGACTTCAGCGCGGCGAAGTTCGTGAACTCGCCTTCGTACGCGGTCTCGGGTTCGCGCCACAGGCGGCGCAGTACGTCGATGTATTCGTCGGTGCGTTTCCCGCGCCGTTCGAACGGCACGCCCAACGCGTCGAACTCTTCTTTCAGCCACCCGACGCCGACACCCAGCTCGACTCGGCCCCGCGAGAGGCGGTCGAGCGTCGCGACTTCCTTGGCGAGGATGAGCGGGTTGCGCTCGGGGAGGATGAG
>JANNHK010000089.1:0-4037 GCA_031404355.1 Actinomycetes bacterium | reverse complement strand
GCGATCCGTCGGCCCGCTCGAGCGCGTACAGGAACAACCCATCGTTTCCCCCTGAGCCGCCTTCCGCGAACCAGACGAGTACGGAGGAGTCGTCGGACGACCACCCGGCGAGATGCAGCAGGAAATTCGCCAAGCTGCCAGGCGGCCTCGTGACTTCGAGTTCACTCGTCGTCCCGGTGTCGACGGCAACGAGGAACAGCGTGCCGACCGCGCCTTGGTCGGCCGTACGCGACGTCACGGCCAACTCGGTGCCGCCGGTTGACCACGCAAAGTCGAAGACGTCGTGCTCGATGACGCCCAGCGAGGTCCAGAGCTCCTGTCCGGCGGCGTCGAATACGACCACGTGTTGCCCACGAAGGACGGCCAACCACGGTTCCGTCGGCGACCACGCGAACTTGTCCGCGGTCGCGACCGTTCGGGTAGCCGACCCGTCCGCGTCGGCAACAACCGCGCTGCCGTCCTGTTCGAACGCGAGGTACTCCCCGTCCGGCGACCATCGGGGCCGGGTGACCGCGCCTTCCACGACGCGGCGCGGCGCACTCGTGCCGCCCGTGACATACAGCCCGTCGGGGCCTGCGTACGCGATCGCGGTAGAACTCGGAGGAACCGCGACGACATCGTCGGCGGGCGGCGAGTCGGAGTCGTCGCGCGTCACGGCAACGACACCGAGCGTTCCCGCGATGAGCGCGGTAACGGCGGCGAGTACGACCCACCGGCCCGGCCGCGGCGCGGGAACCTCGTACGTCGCAACGTCGGGGAACGGTGGCGGCGGTGGAGCCGCATCGACGAGCTGCGTCACGAACGCACTGACGCGCTGATCACGGTTGTCACTCATGACGCCACATCTCCCGAAGCCGCGTGTGCGCACGCGCGAGATGGCGGCGCACGGAACCTTCACTGATACCGAGCACGCGCGCGATGTCGCGCTCGTGCAGGTCGTCCCAGTACGTGAGCACGACAACTGCCCGTTGCCGCACGCTCAACGCGTCGACGAACTCCTGCACCTCGATCGCGAGCCAGTTCGGCTCGTTGACCTGGGCGACCGCGACCCGCGCTTCACGCCACCGACGGCGTGTCCGCGAGCGATGCTGCATGTGGGCTTCGTTGACGACGGCGCGAAACAGGTAGTTCCGGTGTTCGCGTACCTCTGCCCACCCGCGGGACGAGATCGCGTTGAGCACCGCGCTCGACACCACGTCGGGAGCGTCGGCCGGTCCGACGAGTCCGGTCGCAAAGCGCACGAGATCGTCGGCGTGCTTCTCGTAGATCTCGCCGTCCGACATTTCCCGCACATAGAGATGATGCCGCCGGAGCCCAATTTCACTGACCCACGCCGGAAGTTATTCGGAAACCCAGCCTTTGCCATCCTCGTGGTGACGGATGATGCGAGCGGGAACGCCGGCCACGACCGAGAAGTCGGGCACGGTGATGCCGGCGACGACCGCGCCCGCGGCGACGACCACGTGCCGGCCGATCTGGGAGCCCGGCAGCACGATCGCACCGTGGCCGAGCCACGACCCGTCGCCGATCGAGACCGGCTCGTTCTTCCACATCTGCACGCCGATGGGCAGCTCGATGTCTTCGTAACCGTGGTTCTGGTCGGAGATGTAGACGTAGTGCCCGGTCCAGATGTCGTCGCCGATCGAAATGCGTTCGTGGCCGACGATGCCGATCCCTTTGCCGAGCACGGTCCGGTCGCCGATCGTGATGAGCGGGTCGCCCGGCTCGTGGGCCTGCGCCGGCATGCCCGCGCTGAGGCTCGCGAGCGGACCGATCGTGGTTCCGGCGCCGATCGCGATGCGGCCTTCACCGAAGATCACCGACTGCGGGAACCCGATGTAGCTGCCGGCGCCGAACGCGGCGAACTTCTGCGCCCGCCGGTGCCGAGGCCCGATCGCGCCGAAGCGCGTCGCCTGCTCCCACCCGAAATGGATCGCGTCCCCCACAATCCGGCCGACCTCGTCCCGCAACATGCGCCAACGGTAGGGGATACGTTGCCTCTGGCGCTCCTCCGTCGCTCCGTTCGCCGCGTCGGTATACCTTCACCACATGAACAACGTCGGGCCTACACCGATTCGGATCGGGCTGCTGTACGACTTTCCTCAGGGCGACGACCTGTTCGCGCAGGCGTTGCGGCTCGGACTCGACGACGTAGGGACGCGCATCGACCGCGACATCGAATTTGTCGAGCGGCAGGTGCGCGGGTTGCCGTCGGGCAGCGAGGCCGAAGTCGTCGACGGGTTCCGGAGCCTGTGCGACGACGGCGTGCTCGCCATCGTCGGCCCCTCGATCTCCGACAATGCATTGATCGCGGCGCCGCTCGCCGACGCGGCGCGCGTTCCGGCGATCAACTACTCCGGGGGCGAACGCACCCGATCCGAGTGGATGTTCCAGTACCAGATCGGATCGCTCGAGGAAGAGCCGCCGGTGCTGGCCCGGCGCATGGTCACCCGCGGGCTGCGCCGCGCGGCGGTGTGTTTCGACCAGTCCCCCGTCGGCCGCCGTTACGCGGAGATCTTCGAGACGGCCCGGGTGCGGCTCGGCCTCGACGTCAGCGCGGCCGTCAGCGTCTCGCCGTTGGCCACCGACCTGGTCGCGGTCCTCGAACAGTTGCGCGACGGCAAGCCCGACGTGCTCGTGTACTTCGGACTCGGCGTTGCGTCTCGTGCGGTCGCGCTCGCCCGCGAGGAACTGACGTGGGACGTTCCCGTACTCGCGAACTCCGCGCTGATGTTCGGGTACGCGTTCCCGGACTGGCGCGACGGGTACGCGGGCTGGGAATACGTCGACACGATCGCCGACGACAACCAGCTGCGCGCCGCGTTGGCCCGGCGGTCGCCGCGGGTCGCGGGTGGGCCGATCGGCTGCGCCGGGTACGACATTGGGCGCCTCCTCGGCGAAGCGATCGCCCGCAGCGAGCACCTCACCCGGGCTGGTATCGCTGACGGTTTGCGGCGCGTGAAGCAGCTCCCCGCGGCGAGCGGGTATGACGGCACGCTGATGGGATTCGGGAACTGGGACCACGCCGCACTGAAAGGCCATTTTCTGGTACTGCGCGAATGGCGCGACGGCAGGAGCGTGCAGGTCTAACGTCCCTGCATGCCTTCGGACGGAGAGCGCGGCCACGCGGAGGCGGAACCCATCGCCGGCGAACCCACCGTGGATGGCGCGCCTGCCCACCCGCGCACGCTCGGCGACACGTTCGACGACCCGATGGTGATGGAGCCCGGCCGGCACCCCACCGACGTACGGTTCGTCACCGGGCCGGGAACCGGAGGGAACACGAACGCGAGCCGCAGCGCGCCCGGCACCGACGCGCGGGTCGTCGCCCTGTTCGACCAGTTTCCCGACATCACCGCTGTCCAACTCGGCGCGGCGCTCGTGGCCGTGACCATCGGCGATGCCGAACGGTGGCACGACGTGCTGCTTCCGCTCTTCGACGCGGTCAAGGCGGCGTTCGTCCCCGAGCGGCCGCCCGTTGCCGACCGGCAACTCCAACGGGCGCGCGCCGAACTGGGTCAACTCCTCCCCGCCGACCGCGACGTTGCGAAGCTCCTCGACGCATCTTCGTCTCCCGACGCGGCGGTGCGTCGCGTCGCCGTAGCCCGACTCGAGGGCGGCGACGTGAGAACGGTGCGGGGCGCATGGACCGCGGCCCTTGACGACCAGTCGCGCGCGGTCCGGCGGGCGGCGGCGCGAGCGATTGGGTACACCCGGCGCCCGGAGCTGCGCGACCTGTTGGAGCGGGCCCTCGACGACAAGGACGCGTGCGTGCGCTACTACGCGCTGCGGGGCCTCGCCGCGATCGCGCCGGCGGGCAGCATGGACCCGAGTCTCACCAAGATCGAGCATCGCCGCCAGGACGACGACCTGCGGGTAAGGGTCGCCGCGGCCTGGGCCCGAGTCGGCCAAACCCCCCCATAACCCCGGAAGGGATGCGTGTCTCACCCGTCTGTCAGGGTGGCGCCATGGCTGACATGACTTCCCCCGAGTACGCGAAGGTGTCGTTCGAGGTGTGCGCCGAATTCTCGGTGGAC
>JANNHK010000088.1:0-1577 GCA_031404355.1 Actinomycetes bacterium | reverse complement strand
CCTCCTTCGACGACGACGCGAGGGGCATGCCATGCAGGTCCAGGACCAACGCCCAGCCGCTGATGACGCGAGCCAAGGATTCGGCGATGCCCTCGACGCCTCGTTCGTCCATCACGGCGCGAGTGAGAACGTGTTGGGCTTCGACTGCGCGGTGCAAGACGTCGTACTGCTCGGCCATCACGCGCGTCGACACCGCCTCCGTGATCGCGATGAACGGTGTGGGATAGGGCACCTCGAACAGTGGGAACCCAAGCTTCTCCGCGGCCTCGACCATGGCCTTCGGCGTCTTCTTGTGCGAAAACCCGGCCCCGAACCCGAGGCCGGCCAGGTTTGCACCCGCGAGGCGTTTCACATATGCGCGTTGCTTCGCGGCGGTATCCCCGATGCCCAGACCGATCGTGAGCAGGACCTCGCCACCCTTCAGCCAGTCGGTGGGGTCCTCCAGCTCGCTGACGTGGACCCAGCGGATGGGCTCGTCCATTCCGGCCCCTCCGGCCAGTTCCTTGAGGTCGAGGGCCTTGTTTTCCAGCAATTGGCGCACCGAGATGGACATCTGCCGATTGTACGTTCCGTACAAGTTGCAGGACCAATCGGCCTCGGGGGCGCGCCGATGGCCAGACTGGACAACTCAGGCGATGCGGCCCGCCCCGAACGGCTCCTGACATGCCGCGCAGTGCCCCCCAAACTCGAACGCATGGACATGCCCCAAGAACGCAAACTCGTCACCGAGATCCCCGGCCCGAAGTCCCGCGAATGGTTTCAGCGTCGTGCGGAATCGATCCCGGCGGGCGTCGCATCGATCCATCCCATCGTCACCGCGCGCGCCTCGGGTGCGATCATCGAGGACGTCGACGGAAACCGCCTCATCGACTTCGCCACCGGCATCGCGGTCCTGAACGTCGGCCACTCCGAACCCTCGGTGGTGGCAGCCGCGCAGAAGCAACTCGAACTCGACACGCACTCTTGTTTCCACGTCACCGCCAACGAGCCCTACATCCAGCTCGCCGAGCGCCTGAACGAGATCGCTCCCGGCGACCACGAGAAGAAGACGATGTTCGCGAACTCCGGCGCCGAGGCGGTCGAGAACGCGATCAAGATCGCGCGCCACGCCACCGGACGAAGCGCGGTCGTCGCGTTCGATCACGCCTTCCACGGACGCACGTTGATGGGCATGACGCTCACGGCGAAGGTCATGCCCTACAAGCAAGGGTTCGGTCCGTTCGCACCCGAGGTCTATCGCTTGCCGTTCGCGTATGCGTATCGCTGGCCGAGTGGGCCCGAGAACTGCGCGGAGGAAGCGCTCGCCTACGCACTCGATGAGATGCACAAGCACATCGGCGAGGAGAACATCGCCGCGGTTATCGTCGAGCCGATTCAAGGCGAGGGGGGGTTCATCGTGCCCGCGCCAGGGTTCCTGAAGGGCATCGCCGACTTCTGCAAAGAGCACGGCATCGTGTTCATCGCCGATGAGATCCAGTCGGGCATGGGTCGCGCCGGTCGCTGGTACGCGATCGAGGACGAAGGTGTTGTGCCAGACATCGTGACCGCCGCCAAGTCACTCGGCGGCGGGTTCCCCA
>JANNHK010000087.1:0-11479 GCA_031404355.1 Actinomycetes bacterium | reverse complement strand
ACCCATCGTGCCGAGGCCACCCGAGTTCACCCACGTGTTCGGGCCCTTGAACTTCCACAACTGGCTGGCCCACATCTGGTGCTGACCGACACCCGAACACAAGATGGTGTCGTCGGGCGTGAGCTCGCGGAGCTTCTCGATCACGTACTGCGGCTTGAGCGGTCCACCTTCGAGTTGCGTGTACTTGAGCGGGTAGGTCTCCCGCCAGCCGTTGACCGTCGCGATCCACTCGGAAACGTCGGGCTTGCCGTGCTTCTCGTGCTCGGCCTTGACCGCCTTGATCAGCTCGGTGATGACGCTCTTGCAGTCGCCGACGATTGGCACCTCGGCCCGGCGCACCTTGCCGAGTTCGGCGGGGTCGATGTCGACGTGGATCACCTTCGCGAACGGAGCGAACGTGTTCGGGTCGCCCGTCACCCGGTCGTCGAAGCGAGAGCCGAGCGCGATCAGTAAATCGCACTTCTGCATCGACGTGATCGCCGTGTAGTTACCGTGCATGCCCGGCATACCGAGGCACAGCGGGTGCTCGTCGGGCAGCGCGCCGCGTGCCATCAGTGTGGTGACGACGGGTAGGTTCGCGAGTTCGGCGAGTTCCTTCAGCTGCGCCGACGCCCCGGCCTTCAGGATGCCCCCACCCGCGTAGATAACCGGCTTGGTCGCCTGGTTGATGAGCTTGGCCGCGTCCTTGATCTGCTTCGGGTGGCCCTTCACGATGGGCTTGTAGCCGGGCAGGTCGATCTTCTCCGGCCAGTACCACTCCATCGACGCGTTCGCGATGTCTTTCGGGAAGTCGATGAGCACCGGGCCGGGACGACCAGTGGTCGCGACGTGGAACGCCTCACGCACGATGCGCGGGATATCGGCGGGGTCGCTGACCAACCAGTTGTGCTTCGTGATCGGCATCGTGATGCCGACCGTGTCGCACTCCTGGAACGCGTCGGTCCCGATCACGCGGTACGGCACCTGGCCGGTGATGACGACGAGCGGAACCGAGTCCATGTACGCGTCGCACAGCGGCGTGACGATGTTGGTCGCCGCGGGCCCGCTCGTGACCATCGCGACACCGGGTCGTCCCGTCGCGTGCGCGTAGCCCGACGCCATGTGCCCGGCGCCCTGTTCGTGGCGCACGAGGATGTGCCGGATCGAGGAGTCGATGAGCGGGTCGTACACGGGCAGGATCGCGCCGCCCGGGAGGCCGAACATGACCTCCACGCCTTCCATCTCGAGGCTCTTGATGAGGGCCTGGGCCCCGGTCAGCTTCATGTTTTCCTCTTCGGCTGCGTTCGGACGTGAAAAACCCCTCGCAGTGCGAGGGGCGGAAGAGCGCACGGCGCGTGGAGGCGGCGTGCGCTACGTGATTACTACGAGGAGGGTCGTGGAGAGGTGGGTCGCTGCAAACATCGAGGTCACAGTATCACCCGGCGCGGGGGCCTTGGCAAGACATGCGTACCCGAACACCTACGCTGCGGGCCGGGAGGCAGCGTGGCGGACGACCCGCATGACGGGGATATCGGCAAGGGGGGCTTCGAATCCCCGCTCGACGACCTCTTCGTCGAGGGCGCCCGCTTCCACGAGCCGAGCGCGGCCGAACGCACCGAATGGTCCAGGGCCGCGCACGCCGCGAGCAAGCGCCGCAAGACCCGGGAGCGCAAGGCGGGCCGCCAGACCCGCCTCCGCAAGTTCGCGCCGTTCCTCGTGCTCGGGGCGTTGACGTTGGCGGTGCTGGTCGCGTTCCCGAACACGGGCCGCAACACCGTCGACGCCGCCGGCCCCGACCAGGTACGGGTCGTATACGCCATTCCTACCGACGTCGAACAGGACGACGATCTCGTCGCGGCAATCCGCAACGAAGTCACGGTCGCGAACGCGTGGTTCGAGGAGCAAGCCGGCCGCGCACCCAAGTGGGTCGAGGAAGACGGCGAATTGGTGGTCGAGACGCAGGCGCTCGCGGTCTCGACCGACTCGGTGATCGACCGCCCCGACGCGGGTTCGTTGATCGCGGACGAGTTCCGCGACGAGAACGGCGAACTCCCCACCGACGAGGTCGTCGTCGTGTTCGTGCCGATCGCCTACGAGCAGGCGTGCGGTGAGACCGGTGCCGTCATCGTGGTGTGGGTCGGCGCGTGCGGCGACGTCCCGTCGACCGCGTCGGCCGTACTCGACGGAGGCGTGAGCGGGACGATCGCGCACGAGTTGATCCACGCGATGGGAGCCGTCGGCGCGTGCGCCCCCAACTACGGCCGCAACGGGCACGTCATCGACAACCCGAACGACATCATGTACGACCCGCCCGAGGGGGCAGCGTTCCCCGCTGCGAACAACCTCCTGCTCGACCCGGGGAACGACGACTACTACGACCATGGCAACGGCGACTGCCCCGACATCAAGGACAGCCCCCTCTGGGACTAGCGCGCCTAGGTCTGGTGCACGCGGCACGAATACGTCGTGCGCCCGCCGACCTTGCGGCGCAGCAACGCACCGCCGTCACGCGGGCACGCGGCGTCGATCGAGCGGGGCATGTCGCCCGTGTGACTGCCGCCCCGGCGCCCGAGCACGCGCAGCGTGTCGCGAATCGCGCGGTGCAACACCTTGCGCAGGTCGCGGTCGATTGTGGCGGGGGTCCGCACCGGGTCGATGCCGGCGCGCCACAGGCACTCGTCGACGAGCAGATTGCCGAGCCCGGCGACACGCGCCTGGTCCATCAGCACGGCCTTGACCGGTGCGACGCGGGAACCCAACGCGTGGTCGAGCTGCGCGAGCGTGAGCGTCAGCGCGTCGGGCCCGAGGCGCGACTCGTCGGGGTCGAGCACAACGGCACCGAGCCGCCGCGGGTCGCGCAGCAGAAACGATCCGCCGTCAGCGAAGTACGTCCCGAACCGGTGCCAGCCTTCGACGCGCCGGTTGCTGGCGTACACGAGCGGGTCGCCCGCCTCCTCGTCGTCGACGAGCACCCGCCCACTCATCCCGAGATGCACCCCGAGCGTCGGCCCCTCGGTCCGTAACAGGATCAACTTCCCGATCCGGCCAGCCGCGAGAAACTGATTGCCAACGAGCGCGCCGGTGACACTCGCGGGAGTCGTCCCCCGCTTGAGAAACCACGTGTCGGGAGCATGCACCTTGACGATCTCACGGCCCAGCGCGTACTGGTCGAGCACAACCCGCGCCGCCTCAACCTCAAGAATCTCCGGCATCAGTGCTCCCCGAGGGATGCGTCGATAGGCAACAGTGGAGTGTTGTCTATCGACGCATCCCTTCAGAAGACGTTGGTGATGGCGCCGGTTTCGGCGCCTTGGGCGAGGCGCGCGTACTTGGCGAGGAAGCCGCTCGTGTACAGCGGTTCGGGGAGCTTCCAGGCGGCGCGGCGCTTCTTCAGTTCGGTTTCGTCGACCATGAGGTCGATGGTGTGCTTGGCCGCGTCGATGACGATGCGGTCGCCGTCGCGTACGAACGCGATCGGTCCGCCGTCGACGGCTTCGGGCGCGACGTGGCCGACGCAGTATCCGTGGGTGCCGCCCGAGAAACGGCCGTCGGTGACGAGCGCGGCATCGCCGCCGCGACCCGCGCCCTTCATCGCGCCGGTGATCGCGAGCATCTCGCGCATGCCGGGGCCGCCCTTCGGGCCTTCGTAGCGGATGACGACGATGTCGCGCGGTTTGATCTTCCCGGCCAAGATCTCTTCCATCGCGGCCGCTTCGCCGTCGAACACGCGCGCGACCCCGTCGAAGACCATCTCGTCGATGCCCGCGACCTTCACGACCGCACCCTTCGGCGCGAGCGACCCGCGCAGTACTGCGATGCCGCCCTGCACGTGGATCGGATCGTCCAGAGCGTGCACGACCGTGCCGTCGGGTGCCGGCGCTTCGAGATCGGCGAGGTTTTCGGCCATGGTCTTGCCGGTCACGGTGAGGCATTCGCCGTGCAGCAGCCCGGCGTCGAGCAACATCTGCATCACGACGGGCACGCCACCCACCGCATCGAGATCGGTCATGTGGAACTTCCCGTGCGGCTTCATGTCGGCGACGTGCGCGACGCGGGCACCGATGCGGTTGAAGTCGTCGAGTTCGAGTTCGACGCGGGCTTCGTGTGCGATCGCGAGCAGGTGGAGCACGGCGTTGGTCGATCCACCGAGCGCCATCGTCACCGCGATCGCGTTCTCGAACGCCTCCTTCGTCATGATCTGACGCGGCCGTAGGTCGAGTTCGAGCAGATTCATCACCGCGCGGCCCGACTCGTACGCGTAGTCCATGCGCCGGCGGTCGACCGCGGGCGCCGATGCGCTCCCCGGCAGCGACATGCCGATCGCTTCACCGATGGCCGCCATCGTGTTCGCGGTGAACATGCCTGCGCACGAACCCTCGGTGGGGCACGCGCGCTTCTCGATCTCGCCCAGCTCGTTCTCGGTGAGCGTTCCCGCCGCGCACGCGCCGACCGCTTCGAAGACACTGACGACGTCGAGGGCCTGGCCCTTGTAGTGGCCGGGCAGGATCGAACCGCCGTAGAGAAACACCGACGGCAGGTTGACCCGGGCCGCGGCCATCAGCATGCCCGGCAGGCTCTTGTCGCACCCGGCGAACGTCACGAGCGCGTCGAAACGCTCACTGTGCATCACACATTCGACCGAGTCGGCGATGATCTCGCGCGACACGAGCGAGCCCCGCATGCCTTCGTGACCCATCGAGATGCCGTCGGAGATCGCGATGGTCACGAACTCGAGCGGGAACCCGCCTGCCTCGCGCACGCCTTCCTTCGACCGCTTCGCGAGCCGGTCGAGCGGCATGTTGCACGGCGTGACCTCGTTCCACGACGACGCCACACCTACTTGCGACTTGCCCCAGTCGTCGTCGTTCATCCCGACGGCACGCAACATGGCCCGCGCGGGCGCGCGTGACATGCCGTCCGTGACTTCGTGGCTGCGCGGTTTCGGTGTCTGGGGCTTCGCCATGCCGGGAAGGGTACCTTCGGGCCTCGTGAAGGCGATCGTGAGCGACCCCTTGGCGATCGGAGTCATCGGCGCGGGACCGTGGGTGCGGTTCGTCGTCGGACCGGTGTTCGCGGCCGGACCCGAGACCCGGCTCGCCGGCATCTGGTCCCGCACCCGCGCCAACGCCGAGGCCGTGGCCCAACCGTTCGGCGCACCCGCGTTCGACGACGTCGACGCGCTCCTCGACCACTGCGACGCGGTCGCGATCGCGGTTGCGCCGAACGCGCAACCCGACCTCGCGATCCGTGCCGCCCAGCGCGGCAAGGCCGTCCTCCTCGAGAAGCCCCTCGCGCTCGAACTCGCGGAAGCCGAACGCCTGGCCGACGCCCTCACGAGCCGCGGCACACCCAACCTGCTGACGCTCACCAACCGGTTCAACCCCGCGCTCCCCGCGTTCGCGCAAGCCGCGGCCGGCTTCGACGCCTTCGGCGGGCGCGGCTGTTTCGTCTCGGGTGCGCTCCTCCCCGGCGGGCCGTTCGCGACCGACTGGCGTCTCGAACGCGGTGCGCTCCTCGACGTGGGTCCGCACCTGCTCGACCTGCACGAGATCGGCTTGGGCGAGATCGTCGACATCGCCGCATCGGGCGATGTGCAGGGGTGGACCTCGCTCACGCTGCACCACGCTTCGGGCGTGACCAGTCAGGCGTCGATCTGCTGTAAGGCAAACGGCGAGAACCGCACCGAGGTCGAGTTGTTCGGCACGGCGGGCTCGGTGCGATACGACGGCCGCGCCGGAGATCCCGTCGAGACCTTCGCCAATTTGCGCCGCACGTTCGTCGCCGTCGCGGGTGGGACGCCACACCCCGCTGACGTCACCCGCGGCCTGCATCTCCAGCGCCTCATTGCAAAGGCCGAAGCGCAACTCGCGGGCTAGCGTTCGACCATCGAACCGTTCACTTCCGTCGACGAATTGATCGCGGCCCTCGCGCGGGGCGATCGCATGTGGGACGAACCGCGGCTCGACGCGCTGAAGCACGCTCTCCAATGCGCGGCCATCCTCGAACGCGCCCATCCCGACGACCCCGAACTCATCGCGGCCGGGCTGGTGCACGACGTTTCCGACAACGTCTACCCCGACCACGACGACCACGAAGGCCGCGGTGCGGCGCTTGTCGAGCCGTTGCTCGGTCCGCGTGTCGCCAAACTCGTGGGCGCCCACGTGGTGGCGAAGCGTTACCTCGTCACGGCCGACGCGGCCTACCGCGCCACGTTGAGTCCGCGCAGCCTCGAAACCTTGCTGGAACAGGGCGACGTCCTCGACGACACCGAACGCGCCGCGCTCGAAGCCGACGCCGATCTCGAAGCGATGCTCGAACTCCGCCGCGCCGACGAAGGAGCCAAAGACCTGCACGCGGTGGTTCCCGACCTCGCGTCGTGGCGGTCCCTGCTCGAACGGCTCGCCCGATGAACGAATCGGTCTCGTTCGACCGCATGGCCGACAAGTACGACGAGACACGCGGCGGCCTGATTCGGGGGACCAGCTTTGCGACGACGATCTCGCCGCAACTCCCGGCGGGGAGCTTCATTCTCGAGATCGGCGTCGGCACCGGCGCGATCGCGTTGCCACTCGTGGAGCGCGGACACATCGTGGTCGGTGTCGACATCTCGTCAGGAATGCTGGCGTATGCGCACGACCGACTCGGGGCGCGCGTCGCGATCGCCGACGCGATGCGCCTGCCCGTGCACGCCGAGTCCGTCGACGCGGTACTCGCAGTGTGGGTCATGCACCTGGTCGCCGACCCGTCGGTTGTCCTCGCCGAGTGCCGCCGCATCCTGCGGCCGGGCGGGCGGCTGGTCGTCATCCAGGCGGCCGCGAAAGAGGAACCGAGCGACGTCGCCGACATCATCGCCGCGTTGCACCGCACGCGCGGCCGGCCGAGCGATCTTCCCTACACCGGCATGACACAGGTGCACGAGAGTTACGCCGACTTCTTCGAATTCGAGGAGACGCCGAATGAGACGAAGGCGATCATCGAGGCGCGTACCTGGTCGTGGCTGTGGGACATCAGCGACGACGACTGGAACACCTCGGTACAGCCCGCCGTCGACCAGCTGGCGGCGCTCCCCGACCCCGACCGGCCCCGACACCGAACGCAGTCGCACCCCCTCCTAGTGTTCGAGAAGTGAGTCTCGATCCGTTCGATGTCGTCGTGGTCGGCGGGGGGCACAACGGCCTCGTTGCCGCGGGCCTGCTTGCCAAACGGGGCGCGCGCGTCGTCGTGTGCGAGCGGCGCCCGGTGGTGGGTGGTGCGGCCATCACCGAGCAGCCGTGGGGTCCAGAGTTCAAGGTCACCGCGCTCTCCTACGTCGTGAGCCTGATGCCGCCGGAGATCGCCGAGGAACTCGACCTGGCGCGGCACGGCTACAAAGTGTTCCCGCAGCACGACTACTTCGCGCCGCACGTCGACGGCCGCTACCTCCAGATGACACCGGAGTCGATCGGTCGGTTCTCGCGTGCCGATGTCGACGCGTTCGCGCGCTGGAACGACTGGCTCGGCGGGCTCGCCGCTGTGCTCGGACCGCTGCTCTCGACCGTCGCCCCCCGCGTCGGCTCACGCCGACCGGCCGACCTCGTCGACCAGGGCCGCCTCGCGTGGAAGCTCCGCAAGCTCGGCGTCGGCGGCACGGGCGACGCGACCCGCCTGTTCACGTCGAGCATTTCCGACCTGCTCGACGACTGGTTCGAGTCACCGCAGATCAAGGGCGTGCTCAGCGTGAGCGGCGTGATCGGCACGTGGGCCGGGCCGCGCTCCGCCGGCACCGCGTACGTGATGGCGCACCACAAGATCGGCGAGGGCGGCACGTGGGGCTTTCCCGCGGGCGGCATGGGCGGCGTCACCTCGGCACTGCGCGCCGCGGCCGAGTCGTTCGGTGCGACGGTGCGCACCGACGCGCCGGTCGCGCACATCACGGTACGCAACGGCCAGGCCCGCGGCGTCGTGCTCGACTCGGGCGAGGAGATCGGCGCCGACGTCGTCGTCGCGGCCACCCACCCGCGCATCACGTTCCTCGACCAGATCGACCGCAGCGCACTGCCCGACGACTTCGTCACCGCCATCGAACGGTGGAAGACCCGCAGCGGCACTGTCAAGGTGAACGTCGCCGTCGACCGGCTCCCCGAGTTCACCGCCAAGCCCGGCTTCGACCCCGAAGTCCACGGCGGCACCATCGTGCTCGCCGAGTCACTCGACGACGTCGAGGGCGCGTTCCAGGACGCGGTCGCAGGCCGAGGCGCGCGCCTGCCGTTCGCCGACATCTGTATTCCTTCGGTCGTCGACCCCACCCTCGCGCCCGAGGGCAAGCACGTCGTCTCCATGTTCACGCAGTGGGTACCGCACGAGTGGGCCACGAATCCCGACGCGACCGAACTCGCCGCCTACGCCGATCGCGTCGTCGCGCGCGTCGACGCGGTCGCCCCCGGCTTCGCCGACTCGGTGCTGCACCGGCAGGTGATCGGCCCGTACGAAATGGAGCACGAGTACGGCCTCGTCGGCGGAAACATCTTCCACGGCGAGCTGTCACCGGGACAGCTGTTCCACATGCGCCCGGTTCCCGGCTACGCCGATCACCGCACGCCGGTGCGCGGTCTCTACCAGGCCGGCAGCGCGACCCACGGGGGCGGCGGGGTCACCGGGATCCCCGGACTGCACGCGGTGCGCCAGATCGTGCACGACCGTTCGCGCCGCCGCCGTCGTGCGTAACCCGGCACGGGCGCTCGTCGCCGCCGTCGCGTTCGCGCTCGCGGCCGCGCTCACGCCCGCGCACGCGCACGCGGCCGGACCGGTGCGCCTGGTGATCGGTGTCGCCGGTCCGCTCGACCAGCCCACCGTCGAACAGGAGATCGACCGTCTGCAGTACCCGCCGCTCGTCGCACTGGCCGCCGACACACTCGACCCCATCCCCGGCCTCGCCGAAGCATGGACACCCGCCGCCGACGGCTGGACGTACACGCTGCGGGCAGGCACCACCTGGTCCGACGGCACACCCGTGACCGCGGCCGACGTCGTGTTCTCGCTCGAACAGCAACCCGACGACTTCCCGGGCGTCTCGGCGACCGTCGTCGACGACCGCACCGTTGCCGTCGCGGGGGTCGACGAGCCCACGTTGCTGCTGCCGATCCTTCCCGAGCACGCGTACGCGAGCGATCCGGGCGTCGGCGCGGGCAGCTGGCGCGTCGTCGCGCGCACCGACGACACGGTGACGATGCAGGTCGTCGACCAACCCGGTCGACCCCGACTCGACGAGATCGAGTTCCGCTCGTACGCCGATTCGGCCGCGCTCCTCGACGCGTTGCGCAGCGGGGACGTCGACGTGGCCGGTGCCCTTCCCGCGCCCGACTACGACGAGCTCAAGACCATCGACGAGGCGACCGCGATCCACGCAAACGACGGCGACCAGTGGATTATGCGGCTCCGGATCCCCGAATCCGAGACGCGCCGCGCGATTGCTCGCGCCATACACCGCGACGACCTCGTCGCGACGGTCGCGAACGACGTCGCCCGCACCTCACCCATTCCGATCGTCGCGCGCGGCAATCGTTGGCGGCTCGACGACGACGAGTCCGCGCGCCTCTCGACCCGCCTGTCGTACGACCCGGCGGCACCGAACATCGCGGGCGCGGTGACGCTGTATGCACCCGACGACGAAACCGGCAAGGCGATCGCCGAGTACGTGACGACCTCACTCGAGGAACTCGGGCTCACCGTTTCGGAGGGCGACGCCGCCACCGCCGACGTCGTCATCGCGCTCCGCGACCCCGGCGACGATCCGACCGGAGAGCTCGCGTCGTACACCTGTGCGGGCGGCATCTGGTGCGACCCGCGCTACGACGCCGCGTACGACGCGTTCACCGCGACGACGGACACCGCGACTCGCATCGACGCGGTGCAGGAAATGGTCCGGCTGCTCGCGGCCGACGCTCCCGAAGTCGTGTTGTACGAACCCGACACGCTCCAGGGCGTGCGCACCGACAACGTCACCGGCCTGCTCCGCGAACCGAGCGTCGAGCGACTCGTCGTGTTCTGGCCGAGCGTGCAGCAGTACTCGGAGGCCGTGCCGACGTCGACCCTCGGCGGAGAAGACATTCCCGATTCCGCGTTCGCGGCCATCGCGGTCGGCGCAACCGTCGTCGCGGTCGGCGGCTACTTCGTGGTCAGGGCTTTCGATAAACGGAGACAGCGAACGCACTCTCCGGCGTGAACGGCTGCTTGTCGAACGTCGCCCATCGGTGTTCGAGCGTCAGCCCAGCCAAGCGGGCCATGAGGTCGAGTTCGGGTGGAGCCGCGTAGCGCAACCGGGTGTGCACGAGGCGCACGCCGTGTTCCTCGAAGCGGATTTGGGTGTTGTCGAGCCGTTGCTCACCCCGGTCGTACACGGTCGTGTCGAGCCGGACGCGGTCCGTACCCGCTTCTCTGACACTCACCGCGTTGCCCCGCTCGATCAGCGAAAGGTCGGGAACGAACGCGCGCACGAGGAACCGGCCCCGGGGGGTGAGGTGGGCGGCCACGTTCGCAAAGCAGCGAACCTGCTCTTCCTGGGTCTGCAGCAGAAAGAACGTGTTGAAGACCACGAACACGAGTGAGAACAGGCCGTCGACGTCGACATCGGCCATGTCGCCGACGGTCACGGGGATCGCGTCACCACCGGGCTTGGCCCGCATCTTCGCGATCATTGCGGGCGACGCGTCGATGCCGTGTACGTCGATGCCGCGCTCGTGCAGCGGGAGTGCGACGCGGCCGGTCCCGATACCGAGTTCGAGCGCCCGACCGCCGGCCGCGAATTCGGCCAGCAGGTCGAGTTCCGCGTCGGCTTCGGGAACGACGTACCACTCGTCGTAGACGTCGGCGACGCGTTCGCCGTAGGTTTCCGGCCCGTACTCCATTCGCCCATCGTACGAAGGTCGCTCAACTGACGGGAACGTTTATGAAAGTCGACGCCGCGCTCACCGTCTCGGAACTCATGAAGGTGCCCGCCGCGGCCCGGCGCCTCGAGGAACTCGGCTACGACGGCATCTACACGTTCGAGGGGCCGCACGACCCGTTTTTTCCACTGCTGCTGGCAGCCGAGCACACGGAACGCCTCGAGCTCACGACTGCGGTCGCGATCGCGTTCGCGCGCACGCCGATGACGCTCGCCTCTACCGCGTACGACATCCAACTCGCGTCGAATGGCCGCTTCAACCTCGGCCTCGGGACGCAGATCAGGCCCCACATCGAGAAGCGCTTCTCGATGCCGTGGTCGCGCCCGGCCGCCCGCATGCGCGAGATGGTCCTCGCGATCCGGGCAATCTGGGCGTGCTGGAACGACGGCACGCCACTCGACTTCCGCGGCGAGTTCTACACGCACACCTTGATGACGCCGTTCTTCGACCCCGGGCCGTCGCCCAACGGGGTGCCGCGCATCTTCCTCGGTGGCGTCGGCCCGCGCATGACCGAAGTCGCCGGCGAGGTCGCCGACGGGTTCATGATCCATCCGTTCGCGACCGCGCAGTCGATCCGC
>JANNHK010000086.1:0-21160 GCA_031404355.1 Actinomycetes bacterium | reverse complement strand
CCCGCTCGGAGTTGGTCGCGTCGATCCAGATCGCGATGGGTGGCATGACCGCCGAGGAGCTGTTCTTCGGCGAATCGGGCACCGGACCGTCGGGCGACCTCATGCACGCGACGCGGGTCGCGGCGCAGATGGTCGGCTCGTTCGGCATGGCCGGCTCGCTCGTGTCGTTCGAGGCCATCGAAGCCGGGGTGATCACGCAGGGCATCGTCGGCAAGGTGCTCGCCAACGAGGACGCCCGCATGGCTGTCGAACGGATCCTCGACGGCGCCAAGAACGACGTCCGCAATCTGCTCGACGCCAATCGCCATCTCGTCGTTGCGTTGCGCGACGCACTTCTCGAGCGAGAAGAGCTGCTCGGCGACGAGATCGTCGACACGATGGTCGAGGCCGACAAGCGCCACCAACTGGAGGTCGGTTGACGACACTCACCGACCGGGTGGTCGTGCTGGCGCGGGCCGACGATCCGCAGGCCGCGGTGATGGCCCATTCGCTCGCGGCCCAGGGCGCGAGCTTGGTGCTGACGGGCGTCGACCAGACCCGACTCGGAGCACTGGCCGCGTCGTTGCGCGACGTGCATGCGGTACGGGTGGCCGTGTTCGCCGGTGATCCCGCGGAGGAAGCGCTCGCCGAGATGGTCGCGGAGCTGTTTCCCGACCCTGCGGGAACCGCGCCGTAATCCTGACGGGTCCTGTCAGAGCCGTTAGGTAGCCTGCCGTCCGGCTTTCCGGGGGACAGGTGGACGAAGAACGCGCGGCGCAGGCGGCTACTCGAAAAGCCGGTTGGCGGTTGATGCGGGAAGCCGTACGACCGCAGAGATCGTGGGTCGTGCTCGGAGTCGTGGCCGGCGTCATATGGACCGTCGCGCGCGTCTCGATACCCGCGATCACCGGCGCGGCGATCGATCAGGGTGTGATCCCCGGCGACGAGACCGCGGCTCTGGAGTGGACGGCGATCCTGCTCACGGCCGGGCTCATCCAAGCCGTCATGACCGGCCTGCGCCGCTACTCGGCGTTCCGGCTCGCGCTGCGCGTCGAGACCGACTTGCGCATGCGGCTGGTCGCGCACCTCCAGCGGCTGCACTTCGCGTTCCACGACCGCGCGCAGACCGGTCAGCTCATGGCGCACGCGAACACCGACATCCAGCAGATCCACATGGTGGTGCTGCTGATCCCGCTCACCATCGCCAGCGTGCTCACGATGGTTGCCGTCATCGTGATCCTGGTGTTGCGCAGTCCCGGGCTCGCGTTCTTCGCGCTCGTGTCGCTCCCGATCCTGAACATCGCGGCGACGCGCTTCACGCACAAGATGCATCCCGTCGGCCTCGCGCTCCAGGAAGAACTGGCCGACCTGTCCGGCGTCGTCGAAGAAAGCGTCACGGGCGTACGCGTCGTCAAGGGGTTTGGCGCGGAGCGCATGCAGGAACGCCGCCTCCAGGCCGAGGCCTCCGACGTCTACGGGCGCTCCATCGAGATGGCCCGGCTGCGCGCCAACTTCCTGCCGCTCATCGACCTGCTGCCGACCCTCGGTCTCGTCGGCATCCTCTGGTACGGCGGCCACCAGGTGCTCGACGGGAATCTCACGGTGGGCGACATCGTCGCGGCCAACTTCTACGTCCTTATGCTCATCTGGCCGCTGCGCATGGTCGGCATGCTGCTCGGGCAGTTGTCGCGCGCGGCGGCGTCGTCCGGACGCGTCAATGCGATCCTCGCAACCGACCCGGCGATTCACGACGACAAGAACGCGCGCGAGTTGACGCCGGGTCCCGGCGAGGTGCGCTTCGACGGGGTCACGTTCGGCTACGGCGGCGGCCGGCCCGTGCTCGACGGACTCGAGCTCGTCATCCGCGGCGGCGAAGCGGTGGCGCTCGTCGGTGCGACGGCCTCGGGCAAGTCGACGATTGCCCGCCTGATTCCCCGGTTCTACGACGCCGACTCCGGCCGGGTGTCGATCGACGGCTGCGACGTGCGCGAGACGCGCCTGCGCGACGTGCGGCGTTCGGTGGGGCTCGTCTTCGAGGACACGTTCCTGTTCTCCGACACGGTGCGCAGCAACATCGCGTTCGCCGACACCGACGCGCCCTTCGAGTCGGTGCAACGGGCGGCCCGCCTCGCCGGTGCCGACGAGTTCATCGGCGACCTGCCCGACGGCTACGACACCGTCATCGGTGAGCACGGCTACTCGCTCTCGGGCGGGCAGCGGCAACGCATCGCGATCGCGCGTGCGGTGCTGGCCGACCCGCGCATTCTGATCCTCGACGATGCCACGTCGTCGGTCGACCCCACGAAGGAACACGAGATCCGCAACGCGTTGCGCGAAGTGATGGCAGGGCGGACGACGATCATCATTGCGCATCGGCCGGCGACGATCGCGCTCGCGGACCGGGTCGTGCTGCTCGACGGCGGCAAGATCGTGGCCGACGGCACGCACGATCGGTTGCTCGAAACGAGCGCGGCGTACCGCGAGGTGCTCGCCCGGGCCGAGATCGAAGAACTCACCGAGGAGCCGGCGTGAGAGGCGGCGCGTGGGTCGAGGCAGTGCCCGAGGAAACGCTGTCGCGCGAAGAGGCGCAGTGGGTCATCCGCCGGCTGCTCAAGCTGTTGCGGCCGCAGCGTCGAGCCATTGCGTTCGTCACCGTCGTGTTGATTGCGCAGGTGGCGACACTGCTCGCCGGCCCGTGGTTGGTGAAATTCGGCATCGACCAGGGCCTCGACGAGAACGACCCCGCCGCGCTCAACTTCGCGGCCGCGTGCTATCTCGTGATGGCTCTGTTCGGGTTGTTTCTCGGGCGCGCCGCGATCCTGCTCGTCGCCCGCATCGGCGAACGCTTCCTGCAAGACCTGCGCAACCGGTTGTTCAAGCATCTGATGTCGCTGTCGCTCGACTATTACGAGGGCGAGAAGACCGGCCGCATCGTGGCGCGCATGACATCGGACATCGACTCGCTGCAGGAGCTGATCTCGCAGGGCCTCGTGCTGTTCGTGCAGAACATCCTGCTGTTCGTCGGGTCGGTCGTCATCATCTTCATCCTGTCGTGGCAGCTCGCGTTGGGCGTGCTCGTCCTCGTACCGCCCGTGTACTTCGCGAGCCGCTGGTTCCGTCAGCGGTCGAACAAGGCGTACCTCGAGGTGCGCGACCGCATCGCGACCAACATGAGCACGTTGCAGGAGAGCCTCGAAGGCGTGCGCGTCGTGCAGGCCTTCGGTCGCGAAGGCTCGTTCACCCGCCAGTTCGGCGACACGAACGAAGCCCAGTTCGAAGCCAACCTCGAAACCGTGCGCATCTCGGCGAAGTACTTCCCGATCGTCGAGTTCACCGGCGTCGCCGGTACCGCAATGATCATCGGCTACGGCGGCTGGCTCTCGGCCGAGGGTGTGGTCACGGTAGGAACCGTTGCCGCGTTCGTGCTGTATCTCAACTCGTTGTTCGAACCGGTGCAGCAGCTCAGCCAGCTGTACAACACGGTGCAGTCGGCGGGCGCGGCCATGCAGAAAATCTTCGGTGTCCTCGACACGAAGCCGACCGTGCGCGAACGCCCGGGCGCGGTCGACCTCGAACGGGCGGGTGCGATCGAAGTCGACGACGTGACGTTCGCGTACCTTTCGGATCCCGTGCTCTCCGACGTGTCCCTATCGATCGCGGCGGGGGAGCGGATCGCGCTCGTCGGGCCGACCGGCGCGGGGAAATCGACGCTCGCGAAGCTCATCGCCCGCTTCTACGATCCGGGCTCGGGTGCGATTCGTGTCGACGGCGTCGACCTACGCGACGCGACGATGCAGTCGCTGCGCGCACGGATCGTCGTCGTTCCCCAGGAAGGGTTCGTGTTCGCGGGAACGTTGTACGACAACGTGCGCGTCGGACGCCCGGAAGCTACCGACGAAGAGGTCGAAGCGGCGTTGGAAGCGCTCGGGCTGCTCGAACGGTTCCGCGCGTTCCCCGAGGGCTTGTCGACCGAGGTGCGCGAACGGGGGTCGCGCCTCTCGGCCGGTGAGCGCCAACTGGTGTCACTCGCCCGGGCCGCGCTGGCCGACCCGAGCATCCTCGTGCTCGACGAAGCGACGTCGAACCTCGACCCCGGCACCGAAGCGCAAGTCGAAGCTGCACTCGAACGCCTCATGCAGGGCCGCACCGCGGTCGTCGTCGCGCACCGCCTGTCGACCGCGGCCCGCGCCGACCGCATCGCGGTGGTGTACGACGGCCGCCTCGCCGAACTCGGCACCCACGAAGAACTCGTCGCCCAAGAAGGCCACTACGCGTCCCTCTACTCCGCCTGGTCAAGTCACCAAGCCCAACCCGAAGTCGCGTAGCCAAAGGGATGCGTCGATAGCTAACAGTCCACTGTTGGCTATCGACGCATCCCTTGCCCGAGGGTGTCGTAGCCGACGAAGGTGAACATCACTTCGTCGGGGGCGGCGAATGGCTGTGTGGTGGCGGTGTAACGGTGGGTGCCGATGCCGAAGAGGAAGTCTTGCGGTGCGTCGAACGCGACTTGTTCGAAGCCGGAGTCTTCGAACCAGCGACGGATGTCGATGGTGCGGTCGGGTGGGCGGCGGTGGCGGGTCCAGATGACGATCGCGCCGGGCGCGCACAGTGTCGGGAGCGTGCGGATCGTGTGCTCGATGTCGTCGTCGGCGATGTTGCCGAACACGCCGCACACGAGCACGAGGTCGGCGGGTACCGCGCCGGCGTACGCGGCCGTGTTCGACGCGTCGCCGGTGACGACCTCGACGCCGGGCGGGGCCGCGGTGCGCGCCTGAGCGGCGAGCTCGGGGTCGAGTTCGACGAGGCGGGCGCGCACCTCGCTCGCACGGGGATGGTCGGCGAGCACACCCAGGAGGTCGCGGCCCTGGCCGGCGCACATCGAGATCGCGCGGATCGGTCCCGGTGGCGCGGCATCGAGCGCGTCGGCGATGCGCCGTTGCACCATCGCCAACCGTTGCGTCAGCGGCGTGTCGTTGTCGTAGGCGGTGTGCCACTCCCGCCAGTCTCTGGACATATGCCGGGACGCTAGCGATACGGTTCGGCGCATGTATCGAGTTATCCAATGGGCAACGGGGTTCGTCGGGCAGGAGGCGATCAAGGGTGTGCTCGCGCACCCGGAGCTCGAGCTCGTCGGCTGCTGGGTGCACAGTCCCGACAAGGTCGGCAAGGACGTCGGTGAGATCTGCGGCATCGGTCCGACCGGCGTGAAGGCCGTCGGCACCCTCGAAGAAATCTGCGCGATCGACGCCGACGCGGTGGTGTACTCGCCGGTGCTCGCGAGCACCCGCGACGTGATCCAGATCCTCGAGTCGGGCAAGAACGTGGTCACGCCGGTCGGTTGGATCTTCCCGGGCGACACTCCGGGTGTCGCCGCGATCCAGGCTGCGTGCTTACAGGGTGGCGTGACGCTGCACGGCACCGGCATCAACCCCGGTGGCATCACGGAACGGTTCCCGCTCATGCTCTCGGCCCTGTGTCGCGACATTACGCACGTGCGCGCCGAAGAATTTTCCGACATCCGCAACTACCCGACCGAGGTCGTGGTACGCGACATCATGCTCTTCGGGAAGTCGCCCGAGGAAGCCGCGAAGAGCCCGATGGCCGACATCCTCGGCCACGGCTTCCGGCAGTCGATCGACATGATCGCGTCGGAGTTGGGGTTCGCGCTCGACGACGAGAAGCGCACGACCCACGAAATGGCGGTGGCGACGAAGGATCTCGACACTCCTGTGGGCGTCATCGAGAAGGGCACGTGCGCGGCGCAGCGGTTCACGTGGGAGGGCACGGTGAATGGCACGACCGTGATCACGGTGCGCGTGAACTGGCTGATGGGTGAGACCGATCTCGACCCGCCGTGGACCTTCGGCCCCGAGGGGCAGCGCTTCGAAGTTGCACTCGACGCGACCCCGCCGGTGTCGGCGACGTTCCACGGGTTGCACCCGCCCGTCGTCGGCGAAGAGCCCGAGATCGGGCTCATCCCGCCGGCGATGCACTGCGTGAACGCGATCCCGTACGTGTGCCAGGCCGGGCCCGGCATCAAGACGTACTTGGACCTGCCGCTGATCGCGGGTCGGGCGACAACGAGGACCTAGAACTGGTCGAACGGGATCGTGAAGGCCGGGGCTTCGACCCCGCCGTCGACCTCGAAGATCTTCCCTGTGACCCACGACGACGCGGGCGACGCGAGGTAGACGACGGCGGCCGCGATGTCGTCGGTCTGACCGACGCGCTGCATGGGCGTGTTGGCAACGAGTCGTGCGCGCACCGACGGATCGGTGAACACCTGCGCGAGGCCCTCGGTCTCGACGCCGCCCACTTCGATCGCGTTGACCCGCACCTTCGGCGCCAGTTCCGGGGCCATGGCCCGCGTCATCATCGACAGCGCGGCCTTGGCCGTTGCGTACGCGGTGAAGCACGGCTGCACCATGCTCGCGGCACGCGACGAGATGTTGACGACGCTCCCGCCCCCGCCCGCGACCATGTGCGGCACGGCCGCCTTGGTGAGGAGGAAGGCGGCGGTGACATTGAACCGCAGCGCGGCCTCGAACGCCCGCTCGCTGGTTTCCAGCACGGGACGCGGCAGCCACCCGCCCGCGTTGTTCACGAGGATGTCGATGCGGCCGAACTCGGCCATGGTCGCGGCGACGAGCGCCTCGAGCTGCTCGGTGACCGTCACGTCGGTCGGCACCGCGAGCGCTTGCCGCCCGCGTTCACGCACGGCCGCGGCCGTCGACTCGATGTCCGCGGACGTGCGCGCCGCGCACACGACGTCGGCGCCGGCTTCGGCGAGCGCGATCGCGGTGCCCTCGCCGATGCCGCGGCCCGCGCCGGTCACGATGGCGACCGACCCGTCGAGCTTGAACTGATCGAGGATCATGGCCGGAAGCTACTTTGCCTTCCGTGAGCGATGTCGTGCGCGGATCCGACGGAGTACGCCGCTGCGCGTGGGGTGCCGGGACGCCCGACTACGCCGCCTACCACGGCGACGAATGGGGCCGTCCCGTCGTCGACGACGTGCGGCTCTACGAGAAGGTGTGCCTCGAAGGGTTCCAATCGGGGCTCTCGTGGCTCACGATCCTGCGCAAGCGCGAGAACTTCCGGCGCGCGTTCAAGGGCTTCGCACCGGAACGGGTCGCACGCTTCGGCGCGCGCGACGTCACCCGTCTGCTCGGTGACGCGGGCATCGTGCGCCACCGCGGCAAGATCGAAGCCGCGATCGCGAACGCGCGCGCCGTCCTCGAGGTGCAGGACGACCTCGGGTCGCTGGCCGCGCTGCTCTGGTCGTACGAGCCGAAGCGTCGGGCCGCGCCGAAGGGCTACCCCGACATCCCGGCCAAAACGCCCGAGTCGATCGCGCTCTCCAAGGACCTGTTGAAGCGCGGCTTCCGCTTCGTCGGCCCGACGACGCTCTATGCCGCGATGCAGTCGTGCGGTCTCGTCAACGACCACATGGCGACGTGCGATGCGCGCCGCCCCTGCGAAGCCGAACGCAAAGCCCTCCCCCGCCCCGTGTGACCGAACTAGGCGAGGGCGCCTTCGATGGCGGCCGTGACTTCGGGGGATTCGGGGTCGGCCATCGGCGGGAAGCGCTCGATGACTTCGCCGTCGCGCCCGACGAGGAACTTCTCGAAGTTCCAGCGGATATCGCCGTCGTGACCTTCGGCGTCGGCCGTCTTCGTCAGTTCCTGGTACACCGCGTGGCGGCCGTCGCCGTTCACGTCGATCTTCTCGGTGAGCGGGAACGACACGCCGTAGGTGGTGCTGCAGAACGTCGTGATCTCCTCGGGCGAACCCGGCTCCTGCGCGCCGAACTGGTTGCACGGGAGGCCGAGGACGGTGAAGCCCTGGTCGCCGTACTGTTTCTGCAGCCGTTCGAGTCCTTCGTATTGCGGGGTGAGCCCGCACTTCGACGCGACGTTGACCATCAACGTCACCTTGCCCTTTTGTTCGGCGAGGGCGTCGGGAGTGCCGTCGAGGGATGCGATCGGAGTGTCGTAGAGCGCCATGCGGCGCACGCTACAGCCGCTCGTGGAGCAGGCCAAGTGCGTCGAGGTCGACGGCCGCGACGGTGGCGCGGGCCGTTCCACCCAGACCGACATGCTCCGGCTGCCACTTCGAACCCATTGCGGCGGTGCACGCGGCCGCGACCCACGAGTACACGGAGAAGAGCCGGTACTGCTCCCACGCCTCGGCGAATGGGAGGTCGATGTCGTGCTCGCCCAGCAGTTCGCAGTACCGCTCGATGATCTCGCGTTCACTCGCGCGTCGTACCTCGGTGGGGATCGAGTTGGTGAGCGTGTAGGCGACGTCGCGCATGCCGGGTGCGTAGCCGAGCACGGCCCAGTCGAGGAAGCCGGTGCGGTCGCCGTCGACGAAGAGGTTTCCGAGGTGCGCGTCGCCGTGGATGAGTGTGCGTTCTCCGGCGCGGTACAGCTGCATGATCTCGGGCGAACGGGCGACGTAGAACTCGGCGAGCGGGACGAAGCCCTCGGGCAGGCGGTCGGCGAGCGCGTCGAGCGCCATCTGCACCATTGCGGCTCCGCCGTCGCCGCTCCCGGTTCCCTTCGGTGCGATCCATTCGAGGTCGCTGCCGGCATCGAAGCGCGGGCTCGTCCAGAACCGAGCGTGCACCGGCGCCAGTTGCTCGACGATGTCGCGGGCCCGGTGCGCGATGTCGTCGTCCTTCGGCGTGGGGAACCGGCAACCCGAGGCGGTGAGGTCTTCGAGCACCATCACGTACTGATCGCCGTTCCCGTCGGCACCGGCCGCGTAGTCGGAGAACCAGACGCCGGGAATGCGCGCCGGGATCTCGGGTGCGAGGTCGCGGTAGAAGCGCGCTTCGGTCGTGCCCATGCTCGTGCTGTCGACGAAGGCGCGTTGGCCGATGTCGAACGGTGGCAGCTTGACGAACACCGTCGACGGAACGCCGTCGCCCGCGAGTGCCACGTGCGCCCGGCCCGTCGTCCCCGAATGCCGATCGAGCACGGTGACGCCGGTGACCGTCTTCCCGAGCGCGGCCGAGAACCATTCGGGTGTGAGGTCGTCGACCTCCATCGGGAGCGGGAGCGGTGTCGTCGCCATGACGCGGGGAGCGTAGGTCGTGCGAGACTTCGACCTGTGAACCGCCAAGTGATCCTCGCCCGTCGCCCGGAAGCCAAGGTGACGGAGTCGTGCTTCGAGATGGCCGAGACGCCCCGGCCCGACATCGGCCCCGGCGGCGCGCTCCTCGAGGTTCGCTATCTCGGTATCGACCCGACCATTCGCGGCTGGCTGAACGAGGGCGGCAACTACATGCCGGGCGTCGCGATCGGTGAGGTCGTGCGCTCGAACGGCGTGGGTGTCGTCGTCGAGACCGACGACGCGAAGAAGTTCCCGCTCGGCGCGTGGTTCATGGGCCTGACCGGGTGGCAGCAGTACTGGGCGATCGCGGCCGACGAGTTCCCGCCCGTGACGATGATCGCGGCGGAGTCCGAGCCGATTCACGCGCTCAACGTGCAGGGCCAAGTCGGGCTCACCGCGTACTTCGGTGTCGTCGACGTCGGGCAACCCCAAGCGGGCGAGACCTTCGTCGTGTCGGCGGCCGCGAGCGGCGTCGGGTCGATCGCGGGCCAGATCGCCAAGCTGCGCGGCGCGCGCGTCGTCGGCATCGCCGGGGGACCGGCCAAGTGCGCGTGGGTCGTCGACGACCTCGGCTTCGACGCGTGCATCGACTACAAGAACGAAGACGTGAACGCCCGGCTGCGCGAACTCGCGCCGCAGGGCATCGACGTGTTCTTCGACAACGTCGGGGGCGCGCTCCTCGACACCGTGCTCCGCCGCATTGCGGTCAACGGGCGCATCGTTCTGTGCGGCGATATCTCCACGTACGACATCGCGGAGGCGGCGGTGCCCGTGTACAACCTCAAGTACGTCATGGGGCGCCGCGCCCGCATGCAGGGTTTCAACACGTTCGACAGCTGGGACCGTTACGGCGAGGCGACCGAGCAGCTCGGCGCGTGGGCCGCCGAAGGCAAGATCACCGGTCGTGAGCACGTCCTCGACGGTCTCGAGCGTGCGCCGGAAGCGCTCGTCCGCCTGTTCGCGGGCGACCACCTCGGCAAGCTCGTCGTCCGCGTGACCTGACGCCTCCGGATCTGCGCCTGACGCTTTCATGCGGCTGCGACCTCCGGCGCTCCACCGCTGCGACGCGTGCCTCCCGAGGTCGCGCCGCGCCTCCGGATCTGCGCCTGGCTACCAGCTGCTGCCGCCGCCGCCTCCGCCACCACCGCCGGAGAATCCGCCGCCGGAGAAGCCGGAAGAGCTGCTGCCGAACCCGCTCGACGACACGGGTTGGCTCGCGTACAGCGAGCCCATGGCGGTGTTGTTGAAGCTGTCGATTGTCGACGCGAACGCGAGCGCGGTAAACGCCTGGTTCCCCGCGTACCAGTTGCCGGTGCCGAGTTGCTGGGCGTCGAGGCCTTCGAACGCGCGTGCCCACTTGTCGGCGCAACCGAACACGATCGCGTACGGCAGGTACTGCGAGAAGATGCCTTGCTGCTCGGCGAAGCGGGCGCGGGTGTCTTCCTCGCCTTCGTCGAAGAGCCGCCGGAACCCGGAGATGCGCGAGAACATCGCCGAGCCCTTGGCGGTGCGCGCGGGCATGCGGCCCCCGACGAACCCCATGACCAGGCCGGCAACGACGATCGCGAGCGGCGCGAACCCGAACGACGAGACGACCGCGACGAGGATCGTGAGTGCGATACCGCCCACGACGAGGAACATGCCGGCCGCCCGCCACACGGCTCGGGTCATGTCGGGCCGGAACCGGTACCAACCCTGCGCGACCGCGTCGGTGTACAGGGCCGAGCGTACGGCTTCGAGTTGCGGGGCCACGTGGTACTTGAGCTCCGAGAGCCGCGCGCTCGACGCGGTCGCGAACAGTGCGTCGAGCAAGCTCGTTTCGTAGGGGAGCAGTGCGCCCTTGCCGTCGGCCAAACGCTCGAGCACGTAGTCACGCGTACCGTCGGCGTCGGCTGTCTCGGTGATCGTCAGGTGGCCGCGCACGGCGAGGTCGATGATCGACGCGGTGACGTCGAGCAGGTTGGCCCGTTCGTCGATGAGGGTCCCGACTTGGCCGGGCCGCACGCCGTCCGGCGGTACGAACTCGACCGGAGCGTCGCCTCGTCCGCCGATATTGATCGGTTCCTCTTCGCCGGTGACGTTGCCCATCGCCGCGTCGACCGGCGATCCGATGTAGCGCTTGTCGCGCCCGCGCCGGGCGAGCCACAGCACCCCGCCGATCGCCACGATCGCGACCACGCCCGTCGTCGCCATCGTCGCCCGGTTGACCGCGAACGCGTCGGCGAGTGTGCGCGGTTCGTAGAAGAGCACTTCGGGTTCGGGTTCGATGACGCCCTTCGCCAGCCCGACGCCGATCGTGACTCCGGAGTAGGGGCCGAGTGCGGTCGCCGTGAACCTCGAGGTGGTGCCGTCGGTCGTCGCCGACGTGCACGGCAGGGTGCTGAGACTCGGGCCGCTGTAGCACGCGATGTCGGTCGGTGCGGCGGGTGTTTCGACGCTCACCTCGGCCTGTTCGATCGGTACGGGCCACGCGTGGCCGATCGCATCCCAGAACAGTTCGTCGTGGTTGGGGAAGGGCGCGAACGCGCCCGTGACGGTGTAGCGGATGACGTACCGGTGTTCGCCGGTCACGAACACGTCGGCGTCGCCGATCTTCACGTCGAGGAATGCACCATTCGAGGTCGTGCTGTACGGGACGTCGCCGCCGTCGAGTGTCACGCGTTGGACCGACAGGTCGTAGCGGCGCTCGTCGGCGCCATATGGCTCGCGCTGGATCAGGTTACGGATGATGCCGTGGCGGTCGGTGCCGCCGAAGTTGTAGTCGATCGTCTCCGAGATCGCGAGGGTTCCGTCGTCCGCCACGTCGATGGCGACGGCGAAGTTCTCGATGGCCTCGCCGACCTGCGCGCCCGCAGGCCGGGCCGCGAACACCGCGGCGAAGATCACCGCACAGACGAGAAGCCGTCTCATGACTCGCGCAGGTACGTGCGGAGGGAGTCGGGAAGTTCGGAGCCGATCATCTCGGGCGCGTTCGCCGCGCTGTACACGACGAGCGTTGCCGTCGTGCGCACGCGGACCTTGTCGCGCTCGTCGAGGATCACGGCTTCACTCTGGAGTTCACCGTCGTCGCCGGCTGTGATCCGGGCTTCGATGCGATACGTGGTGTCGATCTTGACCGGCCGCTCGAACGTGGCCTGGAGATCGCGTGTCACGCCCCATTTCTTCCGCGACGCGATCGCCGCCCATGCCATCGCCTCGTCGCAGATCGCGAGCGAAACGCCGCCGTGTACCCACGCGGGCGCCCCCGAGTGTTCAGAGCCGAGGGCGAAGACGGCGACGACGACGTCGCGTTCGGTGTCGTAGGCGAACGGAATGCGCAGCCCGTCGGTGTTGCGGGCCTCGCAGACGAAGCAATTCGACTCGAAACCCCAGTCGTCGTTGGTCAGCGGCTCCAGTCCCACGCGCACTCCTCGTTGGCACGACTGCCCCGGCAACGTAGTGTGCGGCTCATGGACACGTGGGCGATGATCGCAGCCGAACGCCGGGACCTGGCCGACCTGGGCGAAAAGCTCACAGAGGAGCAGTTCGACGCTCAGTCGTTGTGCGAAGCGTGGAAGGTACGGCACGTGTTCGCGCACGTGGCCGACGTCTCGACCGAGAAGCTCGGTGAGTTCGTCGTCGGGTTCGTGAAGGCCGGCTTCAACGTCGACCGCGCCCTCGAACGGTCCGCGGTGCACAGCGGTGACACCAAGGACCAGCCGACGCTCGTGAAGGAACTGCGCGAGAACGCGGAGTCGCGCAAGAAGCCACCCGGCGTTTCGGACAAGTCGCTACTGGCCGACATCGTGATCCACACCCAGGACATCCGGCGGGCGATCGACGTTCCGCGCGAGGTACCCCACGACCGCCTGTTGAGCGTGCTGGAGACGACGGCGCACCCGGGCGCGTTGACCTCCATCGTGTTGCCCACGAAAAAGCGGCTCGCCGACCTGCGCCTGATCGCGAACGACATCGAATGGACACACGGCGTCGGCGCCGAGGTGCGCGGCACCGGCGAAGCGCTGCTCATGGCCATGTCCGGCCGCCCGGCTGCGCTCGACGACCTGCAAGGTGACGGCGTCGCCACCTTGCGGTCACGGTTGTAGCGGCAACCGCACCCGGAACGTCGCGCCCACCCCGGGCGTGCTCTCGACTTCGGCCGTCCCGCCGTGCGCGGTCGCGATCGCGGAGACGATCGCCAGGCCGAGGCCGACACCGCCGCTCGCGCGCGCCCGCGACGCATCCTCCCGCCAGAACCGGTCGAACGCATGCTCGGCCGTTTCCGCGCTCAACCCGGGCCCGTCGTCGGCGACCACGACGACCGCGTCGTCGCCGTCGCGTTGGACCGCGACGGCAACTGTCGTGCCGGGCGGCGTGTGCGTGTACGCGTTGCTCAACAGATTCGCGAGCACCTGGCGCAGTCGCGACTCGTCGCCGAGCACGGTCACGGCACCGTTCGGTGCGAACGTCACCGTCCGGTCGGGGGCGACGGTGCGGGCGTCGCTCACCGCGTCCTCGGCGAGGAGGGTGAGGTCGACCGGTTCGCGCTCCAACGGCCGGCCCTGGTCGAGGCGGGCGAGGAGTAGCAGGTCGTCGACCAGCACACCCATGCGCGCCGCTTCCTCCTCGATGCGGCGCATGGCCTTGGCGAGATCTTCGGGTCGCTCGTCGGCGCCGCGCCGGAACAACTCGGAGTACCCGCGGATCGACGTGAGTGGCGTGCGCAGCTCGTGCGACGCGTCGGCGACGAAGCGGCGCAGACGGTCCTCCGATGCCGTGCGTTCGGCGAACGCGGCCTCGATCTGCACGAGCATTGCATTCAACGCGATGCCCAGCCGGCCGACTTCGGTGTTCTCGTTCTCGGGTTCGACGCGCTGTGAGAGATCGCCCGCGGCGATCGCGCCGGCGGTGGCGCCCATGTTCTCGAGCGGGCGCAGCTCGCGCGTCACGAACCACCAGCCGAGACCCGCCAGCGCGGCGAGGACGATGGCGGCGACGATCGCCTCGGTCAGGAGCAGCCGATCCAGCGTGTGTTCCGCGTCGTCGAGCGGTAGAGCCAGCACGCGGGTGAACTCACGGGCCGGTTCGACGATGACACGGAAGTTCGTCGAGCCTTCGGTCGCGTCCACCGTGTAGTACCCGGGTTCGAGATCATCGGGCAGGTCGGGTACCGGCGTGTCGGGGAAAAACGCCTTGGCGAGCACAGTGCCTTCGGAGTCGCGCAGCTCGCCGTAGGCCCCGCTCGACAGCTGCGGCTGGCCGGGTCCGCGCGCGTCGAAGGGCCGCCGGACCTCGGCGCTGAGTTGGCTGTCGACGCGGTCGTACAGGTAGGTGCGCAAGGTCGAGTACGTGACGATGCCCGCGATGGCGAGACCGAGCGCGCACAGGACGACGAGTCCGATCGAAAGGCGGGCGCGCAGCGACACGTGTTACTCGGGGTCGGGGAGCCGGATGGTGTAGCCGACCCCACGGATCGTGTGGATCAGCGGGGGGCCGAGCGGGTCGAGCTTCTTGCGCAGGTAGCTGACGTACGTCTCGACGACGTTCGCGTCGCCGCCGAAGTCGTACTCCCACACGTAGTCGAGGATCTGTGCCTTCGACAGGGCACGGCGCGCGTTCAGCATCAGGTAGCGCAGCAGCTTGTACTCGGTGGGCGTCAACTCGACGCGTGTGCGACCCCGCCACACTTCGTGCGTGTCGTCGTCGAGCTCGAGGTCGGCGAACACGAGCTTGGCCGACTCGGTCGGCTGCCCGTTGGCCCGGCGCAGCACGGCGCGCACGCGGGCGACGAGCTCCTCGAGGCTGAACGGCTTGGTGACGTAGTCGTCGCCACCGACCGTCAGGCCCTTGACCTTGTCTTCGGTCGAGTCCCGGGCCGTGAGGAAGACCACCGGGACGTGGGTGCCGTCGGCCCGCAACCGCTTCAGCAACTCGAAGCCGTCGCGGTCGGGGAGCATGACGTCGAGCACCAGCAGGTCGGGGCGGAACGTGGCCGCGGTGCTGAGTGCCTCGGTGCCCGTTCCCGCGACCTCGACCTCGAACCCCTCGTAGCGCAGGGCGGTGGCGACCAGGTCGGTGATGTTTGGTTCGTCGTCGACAACGAGCACCCGTTCGGGGTTCGTACCTGCTTGATGCATGCCCGACCATCGTCGCGCCGATAGCTGTGAGCCCGCTGTGTGATCCCTGTGCCGAAAATTTGACCGTTCCCTCACACACTTCCCAGACGCCTCTCAGGGTCGGGTCCGATGCTGTTACCGATCGAGCCCGCCATCCCCGTAGTTGCACAAGGAGCTTGTATGACCCCCCGACGTTTGGTTGCCCCCCTCGCGGTCACTGCCGCCGTGGCCGCCGGCGGTATTGCCGGCGCGCTGATCGGTGTGCCCGCGATCTCCGACGCCCAGGAAACGACCACCACGGAAGCCCCCGCCGACGAGGCACCGGCCCCGCCCGGGCGACCGGGCGGGCCCGGCCACCTCGAGGTCGCGGCCGAGGCGTTGGGCCTCGAGGTCGACGACCTGCACACCCAACTCCGCGACGGCACGACCCTCGCCGAAGTCGCCACGGCCCAGGGTGTCGACGTGAACGTGGTGATCGACGCCATGGTCGCCGACGTCCTCGAGAACCACCCCGACCGCGACGAGGCCGAGGTGCGCGAGCGCGTCACGACCCTCGTGAACGAGGGCAAGCCTCCGGGCGGTCCGGGCGGTCCTGGTGGTCCGGGCGGTCCGGGCGGTCCCGGTGGTCCCGGTGGTCCCGGTGGTCCCGGCCAAGGTCGGGGCGGCCCCGGCCCCGGTTTCGACGCGGCGGCCGAGGCTCTCGGCATGGAACCGACGGAGCTGGGCGAGGCAGTGCGTGAAGGCCAGACGATCGCCGAAATCGCGGCCGAGCAGGGCGTCGACGTCGACACGGTCATCGATGCGATGGTTGCCGACGCTCGCGAGCGGATCGAAACGTTCGTGAACGAGGGCCCGCAGAAGCCGCCGGTACCCGAGGCCGACGACTCGACCCCCGACGCCGAAGGCACCGCGTCGTAAATCTCCCGATCGGTGCTCACCGAGACGGCTTGTCCCATGCTCTCGGTCGTTCTAATGTATTGCATTAGAACGACCGAGAGGTGGGGCCGACATGGTGAAGCTCACGGCGGGGCCGCGCACGTTGCGGCGGGTGCCCGACGATTGGAACGACAAGGCGTACGAGCACATCGGCGTCCGGCCGCTCGCACGGACGATCGGCGCCGAGATCACCGGTGTCGACTTGCGCCGCCCGCTCGCCGACGAAGTATTCGGCGAAGTGCACCGCTGCCTCTTGGAGTGGAAGGTCGTCTTTCTGCGCGACCAGCACATCGGTGACCGTGAACATCTCGCGTTCGCGCGGTTGTGGGGCGATCTGGAGGAGCACCCGTTCATCACGTCGGGCGCAACCGCCGACGTCGTGCGCTTCGAAAAGGGCGCCAAGACGGGCGGCTACGAGAACCAGTGGCACACCGACGTCACGTGGCGGGCAACGCCGGCGATGGGTGCCATCTTGCGCGCGATCGAAATCCCCGAGGTCGGCGGCGACACCTTGTTCGCCGACATGGCCGCCGCCTACGACAACCTGCCGGAATCGATGCAGACGCGCATCGGCGACATGCGCGCCGGGCACGACTTCGTTCCGAGCTTCGGCTTGTTGCTCGACGACGAGCGCCGGGCCGAGATGCGGGAGCGCTTTCCCGCGGTCGAACACCCGGTCGTGCGTACGCATCCCGAGACGGGGGCGCAAGACCCTGTTCGTCAACGGTGTCTTCACGACGCACATCGTCGGCCTCGACGAAGGCGAAAGCGAAGCGCTGCTCGATCGGCTCTACGCGCAAGCGTCGTTCGCCGAGTATCAGTGTCGCTGGCGCTGGCAGGCGGGCGACGTCGCCATGTGGGACAACCGCGCCACGCAGCACTACGCGTGTTCCGACTACTGGCCGGAGCGACGCGTGATGGAACGCGTCGCGATCGTCGGCGACCGTCCGTACTGAGCCGTACTCGTGCCCCGCGACGCCACCGCAACGCGCGAGGAGATCATGGCGGCCGGGACGCGGTTGTTCGCGCGCCGCGGCATTCACGCGGTGGCGGTGCGCGAGTTGCACGAAGCCGCCGGGCAGCGCAACGCGTCGGCACTTCAGTACCACTTCGGCTCCCGCGAAGGGCTCCTGCTCGCCATCGTCGAGCGGTACCAGCACCCGATCGACGAGGCGCGCGCCGACTGGCTCGCGCGGGCCGACGATCTCGGCGGCTACGTCGAGGCGCTCGTCGAGCCGCTCGCCGCGTCGCTGTCGACGCCAAGCGGCCGCGACTATCTCCAGATCATCAACGAGGTCGTCGGCGACCTCGGGCTGCGTGACTCGCTCGTGACCGAACCGCCCAACGCCGTGCGCGCGTTGGCGGCGATGGCCAACGAGATGGCCGACGTGCCCGCCGACGTGCGGAACGCGCGCGTCGCCAACGTCGTGGTGTTCGTCACCGCGGCGCTCGCCCACCGGGCGCGCCTCGTCGAAGCTCGGAGGGCGGTGCTCGACCACGACGCGTGGGTCGCCGATCTCGTCACGTCGGTGCTCGGAGCACTGACCGCTCGATCCGATCGCCCGGCCCGGGTACGTTCTTGAGCGGCGAGGACGACCAAGAGGAGTAGGACATGCCCGATCGCAATGAGTACACACCCGGAACCCCGTCGTGGGTCGATGTCGCGACCACAGACATGGCGGCATCGAAGCAGTTCTATACACAGTTGTTCGGCTGGGAGTTCGAAGACCAGGAAGGCGCGCCGTACTCGATGGCGATGCTGCGGGGCCGGGCCGTAGCCGGGCTGGGCACACCCCCCGGCGACGTGCACCCGGCGTGGAACACGTATGTCACCGTGACCGACGTCGAGGCAGCGGTCGCAACCGTCGAGAAGGCGGGCGGCAGCGTGCTCGCGCCGGCGATGGACGTGATGGACGCCGGACGCATGGCCGTGCTCATCGACCCGACCGGCGCCGTGTTCCAGATTTGGCAGGCCAAGAATTCCATCGGGTGCGAGATCGTGAACGAGCCCAACACGTACAGCTGGAACGAGTTGATGACGCCCGACGTCGACACCGCCGCCGCGTTCTACGAGCAGGTGTTCGGCTGGAAGGCCGAGGCGGTCCCGGGGATGGATTACACGGTCTTCAACCTCGACGGTGAGGGCATCGGTGGCGCGATGAAGTCGCCGATGGAGGGGATCCCGCCGCATTGGGCCGTCTACTTCACCGTCGCCGACACTGACGCGTCGACGGCGAAGGCGAAGGAACTCGGTGCGACGGTGCTCGCCGGGCCGGACGACATTCCCGACGTCGGCAGGTTCGCCACGCTCACCGACCCGCAGGGCGCCTCGTTCTCGATCATCAAGAACGCCAACCCGCCCGCGTAACCGCAGTTCGTGTTTGAAGCCAAGTGGTTGCCCGGCAACCACTTGGCTTCAAACCGATTGCGGTCGAGGCGAACGAGATCAGGGAGCGGGTGTGCGCTGCCATTCACCGGGGTCGGTGAAATCGAGCACGAGGCTCGCGTCGCCCGTCGTGATCTCGTAGCGGCGACCCTCGAACGGCACCGTGACGAACGGGTTGTCCATGCGCTGCTCCGTTGGTGTCGCCGCGACACCGTCGACTTCGAGGGGGCCCGACGCTCCGAAGCGGAGGACGCCCTGCGAGGGTGAGTGATACTGCACCGCGCCGAAGTCGGGATCGACGTTCACTTCGGCTGCCGAGATGGCGGTGCGGAACGCGTCGAACGTTTCGTACCCGGCGGCGTCGCCGACCTCCACGATCCACACGTTCTCGGAGCCGCCGTCGGCGACGATGTCGAACGGCTCCGTCAGTCCGCGCGTGAACACGATTTGCGGGTCATGCTCGCGCCAACGGGTCGGTCGGGCCGAGAACAACGCGACGTAGCCGTCGCCCCGTTGGCCGAAGGTCCAGTTGCCGTCGGTGACGACTTCGTCGAAGTGTTCCCGAGGGAAGTATGCGTGCGTGTACGGCAGGTAGGTGAACCGGTCGAGCGGGGGTGCGGGTGGGTCGAACGCCGGTTTGTAGATGTGGATCGCCGCGGTTCCGTGTTGAGCCGAACGCGGCGCCGACCCGGTTCCTGTCCAGTAGCCGTCGCTGTCCGGCCACTCCGTTCCCGCTTGCGGTTCGTTCTTCGGCTGGGTGGTGAACACGATCGCGTGCTCGTCGAGTGTTGCCTGCCACGCGTGTTCCTGCTCGGAGAACATCCCGAACCGGTGGTCCTGCGCCGTCGACAACATCACGTGTGGTGAGCGGTACGTGTACGTGCGAACTTCGGTGAGCAGGCCGAAGTTGAGTACGGGTGCGACGCTGCGCGCGAACGCCTGCGCGGCCACCATGTCGTCACCGACGGCGTCGCGCAGCGGCTTGAACGGACTGAAGAAGCTGCTCTCCCACAGGCCGTGCTCGTCGAGCGTGCGGATAGTGGTCGGTACCGCCTGCCACGTGACCTGCGCGCCGCGTTCCCACCAGAACGGCACATTCTCCGGGTCGTCGAAGTCGTAGCCGTACGGGGCTTCGGGTTCGGTTGTGACTTCGGCCGTTGGGTCGAGCGGAACGTTCATGCGTTCTTCGTCGACGAAGGTCTCGGTGCTGGTCGCGATGGTGCGGATCACTGCGGGGAGGTTGTACTTCTGCGCGCGGGCGAGCAGCGTCGCCCCGGCGTCGGTGTTCGACTGGTATGGCTCCGACGTGTCGTCGAACAGCAGCTTCGACAGCCCGAACGTGTCCTGATCGAGGGCGGTGCTCTTGTCCTTCATGTACGAGCGGCCGTGGGTGGCGCCGAAGTTTCCGTTCTGCAGGTGCAGTGCAATGTCGAGGAGGAACAGGTCGAGCACCATGGCCGCGCGGTTGGCCAGGTCGTCGTCGGGCGCGAACTCGACGAGCGTGAGCAGCGGCGTGATGTCCTTTTGGTAGTAGACGTCGGAGTGCCACTCGGTGAAGCCGAACCGCACCTTCTCGTCGAGCCACTCGAGTATCAGCGCTCTCGCCTGATCGGCGTGCTCGGTTCCGGTGCGACCGTCGTTCGTGAACGTCTCGTCGGGAAAGGCGAGCCCGGCCAAGTACTCGTCGACGTGAAAGATGATGCGGTGGTTCTCCGACCAGTACCACTTGTCGTCGACGACGCCGGCGGGCGTTGGTTCGGTGTACCAGTACTTGAAGGCAAGAAATCTCTGCTTGATTGCCTCCTGGGTCGCCTGCGGAAGGTCGCTGCCGTACCCGTACCAGAGGTTCAGCAAGTACAGGACGTCGAAGTCAGTGGTGTCCTCGAAGCCGTCGATGGCAGCGAACATGTCGGAGAAGGCCTCCGGTCCGACGACCGTGGGATCGAACGCGAACGCGTCGTCGCGGGCGGCGCGCTCGGCGTGCGCGATCGCGCTCAGGGGGCTGGATGTCACGAGTTCGGTGGTCGCGAACTCGAGATACTCGTCCTGGCGGGCCCGAAATTCGTCGTTCACGGCGGTTGTTCGCTCCTCCGTCGCGGCGTTGTCATTGTCGTCGCCACTCTCGCACCCGGCCGCGAGCAGCGCCGCGGCCAACAGTGCGGCGAGGAACGTCGATCGATGCATCGCGGGAGTCTTCCAGATGACAACATGCCCCGATGCGGCGTCTCGTGTGTGCCATCGCCCTCGTCGTGCTGTGGGCCGCGCCCGCGGCGGCGCACACCGGGTTCGACCCGGACGAGGCGGCACCCGGAAGCGTTGTCACGGTGACGTTGAACGCAGCCGACGAGCGTGCCGACGCGGCGATCGCCAAGGTCGAGTTGTTCCCACCCGACGAGGTGGCGGTGCCGTTCGCGGACCCCGTCGCGGCAACGTCGGGTTGGACCGGCGCGGTGCTCGCCGACAGCGTCGTGTGGGAAGGCCCGCCGGCTGACGGCGCTCAGTCGTTCACGATCACGCTCGGACCACTTCCCGTGCAGACCGAAGGCCAACGCTTGCAGTTCAGGGTGCTCGAGACGTACGACAACGGCGAGATCGACCGTTGGATCGAGGACTACCCGATCGACGGGGCCGAACCCGAGATGCC